>DAIDIF010000027.1 GCA_027451805.1 Acidobacteriota bacterium | reverse complement strand
GATAATCCCATGGTCAGCAAACAGCGCATTTCCGAAGCTGCCGCCGCCATGGCCCGGCGCGGGTATAAGCGGCGGCTTGAGCTGTACGGGCTGGAGCGCATCCGAGAAATCGCGCGGCAGAACGGCAAGAAAGGCGGCAGGCCGCGCAAGGATGCGGCCGAGAAAGGCGGCGCAAAGTGACGGCATCGGCGAGCGTAAATGCGGTTGAAGGGATGGCCGAAGGCGAAGGGGCGCAAATCCCGCGTGCTCAGCGCGGACCAAGGCGCAAGGCCGCCAAGGTGCGCGGAATCTTCGAGCGGCCAGCGGGTTCCGATCTTTGGTGGATTCGCTACACCGCCGCCGGGCGCGAACACCGCGAAAAGGCCGGCACGCGCGGCATGGCGTTGCTGTTGCTCGCCAAGCGCAAAACCGAAGCCATCCAGGGCAAGAAGCTGCCGGAGACGCTGAACCGGCGAGCAGTTTCGGTGCGCGAACTGCTGGACGGCGCCGCCGCCTACGTGCGCGAGCATTACGCCACGGTGCGGATGTGCGCTAAGACAGATCAGCCGGCCACGGATTCGCGCTACCCGGCGCTGGCGGCGGTGCTGGGGGATCGCCCAGCCGCCGCGCTTACTCCGCTGGAGATTGAGCGGGCGCTGGCCAAGCTGGCCACGGAACGCGAATGGAGCAACGCCACGGTGAACCGCCACAAGGCGTTTCTGAGCCTTGCCTACCGTATTGGAGCGGAGAATGGCCGGGTTCCGCATAATCCCTGCCGGGCGGTTCGGCAGCGGCGGGAAGATAACGGGCGCATCCGCTTCCTGTCGCGGGAAGAGGAAGCCCGGCTGCGCGCCGTGATCGCGGCCGATTGCCCGCACCACATGCCCGAGCTTGACCTTGCGCTGAATACCGGGCTGCGCCAAGGCAACCAGTACAACCTCCAATGGGCGGACGTGGACTTCGAGCGGCGGCAGCTTGCCGTGGCGCGCGCCAAGAACGGCCATCCCCACTACGCGCCGCTCAACCAGGCCGCCGTGGATGCGCTGCTGGCGCTGAGGCGGCAGGCGGGCGATAGCCCTTGGGTGATCGTCAACGCGGCGGCCGGCTTCGGGCGCTACCGGGGACTGCCCCGGCGCAAGCCGCGCAACTGGTTCGAGCCGGCGGCCGCCAAGGCTGGGCTGCCCCGGTTCCCATGGCACTGCCTGCGGCACACCTTCGCCAGCCGGTTGGTCATGGCTGGCGTGGACATCCGAACCGTGGCAGACTTGATGGGTCACCGGACGTTGGCTATGACCATGCGGTACGCCCACCTCGCACCCCAGCACCGGCTCGATGCCGTGGAACGGCTGGCGAGCTTCGCCGCTGTACCAACCGGCACCAGAACCGGCACCGGCGGTTTCGAGGGTGACGGCGCGGCAGGTGCGGTTACGCCGCAAGTGGTTACGGTTCAATAGCTTACGGCCATCGTGGCCAGGTAGCTCAGTTGGTAGAGCAGCGGACTGAAAATCCGCGTGTCGGCGGTTCAATTCCGTCCCTGGCCACCATTTCCACCCACTGGTAAGCGGGTCGGCCGCAGGGCCGCGGTTTCGGCGATCCGGAGTACGCCACGCCTCGCGAGCGCCGCCCCTCCCGAGACAATGCGGGGCTCGCCCGCGGCCTCCGGCGCGAGTCGCAGATGCGGGCCGGGTGGGTTCCGCTGGGTCAAAATGGGGCCGAGAGGAGGAACTTGCATGCCACCTTGGGCGTTGCACTGGACTTGGTTCGCCGCCAACGCCGCCACGTTGCTGGCGGATGTCACGATTCTCGGCGGTGCGGCGGCGGCCGCGCTGCTCGCGCATGCCATCGTCTTCGCCGCGCTTAAGCGTCTGGCGGCCAAACCCGGGCGTGTGGTCGAAGCCTCGCTCAATGCGCACGCCCGCCGTCCGCTGCGCTGGCTGCTGCCGCTGTTGGCGGTGCTGCTCGCGCTGCCGGCCGCGCCACTGCCGCCCGCAGTGCGCCAGGGGTTCGAGCACCTCGTCAGCCTCGGCCTGATCGCGGGCGTGGCCTGGGCGTTTCTGCTGCTGTTGGACGTCCTGGCCGATGTCGTCGCCGCCCGCTACCGCGTGGATGTCGCCGACAACCTCGAAGCCCGCCGCATCCAGACTCAGGTCCTGGTCATGCGCCGCGTCACTGCCGTGATCGTCGTCATCCTGACGCTGGCGGTCATGCTGCTCACCTTCCCCGCCGCCCGCTCCATCGGCGCCAGCCTGCTCGCCTCCGCCGGCCTCGCCGGTTTGGTGGTCGGCATGGCGATGCGCCCCACGCTCTCCAACCTCGTCGCCGGGATCCAGATCGCGCTCACCCAGCCCATCCGGCTTGAGGACGCGGTCATCGCCCAGGGCGAGTATGGCTGGATCGAGGAGATCACCGCCACCTACGTCGTGGTCCGGATCTGGGATCTCCGCCGCATGGTGCTGCCGCTGACGTACTTCATCGAAACCCCCTTCCAGAACTGGACCCGCACCAGCGCCGACCTCCTCGGCAACGTCCTGCTCTACGTCGACTACACCGCCCCCATCGACGCCCTGCGCCAGGAACTGGAGCGCCTCGTTCACGCCAGCCCGTTGTGGAAGGGCCAGGTATGCGCCCTCCAGGTCACCGACGCCACCGAGCATACGCTGCAAGTGCGCGCCCTGGTGGATGCGCGCAACGCCGGCGACACTTGGGACCTCCGCTGCCAGGTGCGCGAAGGCCTGATCCGGTTCTTGCAGGCGCACTATCCGCAGTGCCTGCCCCGTACCCGGGCCGACGTCGCCACCCGCGCCCTGACGCAGTCTTCGCCCGCCTGAGGGGCTACAATGCCCCATGCCCGCGCGCGCGCATTGGGCTTCGCCCGGCGATCCCGGCCTGGTATCGCTCAACCACCTGCTGCTCTGGCAGCGGGACGCGGCGCCCAATCGTTGTCTTGCCGCCAAGCGGGAAGGGCGCTGGTGGCGAGCCTCCGGCGCTGAGTGTTTTGCCCAGATCCGCGCGCTCGCCTCCCGCCTCGACGCCCGCCCCGGCGATCGCGTCGCCATTCTTTCCGAGAGCCGCCCGGAGTGGCTGATCGCCGATTTCGCCTGCCTCGCCTCGGGCGTCGCCGACGTGCCCGTCTACCCCACGCTCACCGCCGAACAGGCCGCCTTCATCCTGCGCGACAGCCGCGCGGTGGGCGCCTTCGTCTCCACCGCCGAGCAGCTCGCCAAGCTCGAATCCGTTCGCGCCTCGCTCCCCGAACTGCGCTGGCTCTGCTGTTTCGAATCCCAGGAATGGCACGCCCTGCTCGCCCCCGCCCCCGGCGCCGGGGAAGCCGGCTTCATGGCGCGCCTCCAGGCCACGCGCGGCGAGCAGCTGGCCACCCTGATCTATACCTCCGGCACCACCGGACGCCCCAAGGGCGTCCGCCTCACCCATGCGAATCTCTGCGCCAACCTCAACGCCTCCACCATGGACTTTCACTTCAGCGACCAGGAGCTCCGCCTCTCCATCCTGCCGCTGGCCCACATCACCGAGCGCCATCTGGCGTACGTCGACATGCTGTACGACGCGGCGACCTACTTCGCCACCAGTTTCGATACCGTTGCCGCCGATCTGATCGAGGTCCGGCCCACGGTCCTCGTCTCCGTCCCCCGCCTGTTCGAAAAAGTCGCCGCCGCGGTGCGCGCCCAGGCCCACGGCGGCCTCCAGCGCCGTGTCCTCGCCTGGGCGCTGGCCGCCGGCGGCCGCCTCAGCCCCTATCGCCTTGCCGGCACCGCGGCCTCCGCCCCCGCCCGGCTCCGCTGGCCGGCCGCGCTCGCCGATGCGCTCGTCGGCCGTAAGCTCCAGGCCAAGCTCGGCGGACGCCTCGACAAGATCATCGCCGGCGGCGCTCCGCTCGGCAAAGACCTGGCCGAGTTTTTCCTCGCCCTCGGCATCGTCGTGGATGAAGGCTACGGCCTCACCGAAACCTCGCCGGTCATCGCGCTCAATCGCCCCGGCGCACGCCGCCCCGGTTCCATCGGCCGCCCGCTTCCCAACGTCGAGATCACGTTCGCCCCCGACGGCGAACTCCGCGTCCGCGGGCCCGCCGTCTTTGCCGCCTACGAGGGCCTGCCCGGGGAAACCGCCGCCGCCTTCGACGACGGCTGGTTCAAAACCGGCGACATCGGCCGCCAGGACGCCGATGGGTTTCTCTACATCACCGACCGCAAGAAGGACCTGATCAAAACCTCCGGCGGCAAGTTCATCGCTCCGCAGCCGATCGAGGCGCAGCTCAAGCTGGGCGGCCTGATCGCGGAAGCCGTCCTCGTCGGGGACGGTCGCAACTACGCCAGCGCCCTGTTGGTGCCCAACTGGGATGCCGTCGCCGCCCGCGGCCTCGCCTGCCCCGACCGCGCCGCCGCCTGCCGGCGCGACGACGTGCGCGCCCTGTTTGCCGCCGAAGTCGCCGCCGTCAACGCCCGCCTGGCGCGCTTTGAGACGATCAAGCGGTTCGCCCTCCTGCCCGAGCCCTTCACCATCGCCTCCGGCGAGCTCACCCCCACCATCAAAGTCCGCCGCCGCGCCGTCGAGCAGCGCTACGCGGCGCTGATCGCCGCCATGTACGCCGAACCGGGGCCCGGCCGCGACGGTTAGGTCAGCGCCGGCGGAGGACTCTTCTTTGCCGCCAGTTCGATGAACGCCAGCGCCGCCCGCCCCAGCGCGCGGTCGCGGCGGAAGATCAGGCCCAGGTCGCGGTACAATTGCCGACCCGCGATCGCCAACAGCGCCAACTCTCCGGCGCGCGCCTCCGCCGCCGCCAGCGTGCGCGCGACGAACGCCAGTCCCAGGCCCGCCGCCGCGAACCCTTTCAGCAACTCGGTCGAATCCAGCTCCATCGACACCTGCAGTCCGCCTTCGCCGCCCAGCAGCTCCTCAATCGCCTCGCGCGTCTGCCCCGAACGCGGCAGCAACAGCGGCTCTTTCGCGATCTCCGCCGCCGTCACCGCCTTGCCGCGCTTCGCCAGCGGATGCCCCGGCGCCAGCGCCACCAGCAACTCGTCGCGGTGCAGCGGGATGACCTTGAGCCTCGCATCGCTCACCGGCAACGAAACCACCCCGAAGTCCACCCGGTTCTCCAGCACCGCCTCCAGTATCTCGCTGTGCTCGCCCCGCCGGATGCGCACCTGCACCTCCGGGTTCTGGCGCTTGAACTCCGCGAACACCTCCGGCAGCACGTGCAGGCAACTGCCTTCGTTGGCGGCGATGTGCAGCTCGCCGCGCGGCCGCGCCCCCAGGTCGCCGATCGCCTGAATCCCCTCCTGCCGCAGGCGCAGCAGCTGCTGCGCGGTGGTGTGAAACAGCCGCCCGGCCTCGGTGAGCGCCACCTTCCCCGGGCTGCGGTCGAACAGCCGCGCCCCCACCTCCTCCTCCAGTTGCCGGATCTGGACGCTCACCGCCGGCTGCGTGCGGAAGAGCTGCAGCGCCGCGCGCGAGAAAGACTTCAGCCGCGCGACTTCAAGGAACGCTTGAAGTTGGTCGAAATCCATGGCTCCGATAAAAACTTCCGATTGGCCTGCGCTTCCAACCGCTTGCTAGGCTGAGTGCTCTAGTGTAACCGCGCCCGCAACCATCCCCCGCTTGAAGGAGCCGCCCATGCCCACCCCCAAAGAAATTCTCGAATATTGCAAGCAGCATGAGGTCAAGATCGTGGACATCCGTTTCACCGATCTGCCCGGCCTCTGGCACCACATCTCGTTCCCCATCGGCCAGCTTTCCGAAGCCAGCTTCGAAGACGGCTTCGGCATGGACGGCTCCAGCATCCGCGGCTGGGCCGCCATCCATGAGAGCGACATGCTGCTCACCCCTGATCCCAGCTGGCACATGCTCGACCCGTTCTGCACCGTGCCCACGCTGGTGCTGATCGGCAACATCTCCGACCCGCTGACCCGGCAGCATTATGACCGCGACCCCCGCTACATCGCGCAAAAGGCCGAGGCCTACCTCCTCTCCACCGGCATCGCCGACCAGGCCTTCGTCGGCGCCGAGGCCGAGTTCTTCATCTTCGACAACATCCGCTTCGACCAGCGCGAGCAGCACGGCTTCTACTACATCGACGCCGAGGAGGGTCGCTGGAACTCGGGCCGCGAGACCGACAACCTGGGCTATCGCCCGCGCCTCAAGGAGGGCTACTTCCCGGTCCCGCCGACCGATCATTACCAGGATCTGCGCACCGAGATGGTGATGCAGATGCAGAACGCGGCCGGCCTCCACGTCGAGTGCCACCATCATGAGGTCGCCGCCGGCGGCCAGGCCGAGATCGACGGGCGCTTCGACACGCTGCTGAAGAGCGCCGACCACATGATGAAGTTCAAGTACATCGTGCGCAACGTCGCCAACGAGTACGGCAAGACCGTCACCTTCATGCCCAAGCCCATCTTCGGCGACAACGGCAGCGGCATGCACACCCACCAGTCGCTGTGGAAGGGCGGCAAGCCGCTGTTCGCCGGCGACGGCTACGCCGGCCTGTCGCAGATGGCGCTGCACTACATCGGCGGCCTGCTCAAGCATGCCCCCGCGCTCGCCGCCATCATGGCCCCGACAACCAACTCCTACAAGCGCCTGGTCCCCGGCTACGAGGCGCCGGTCAACCTGGCCTATTCGCGCCGCAACCGCTCCGCTGCCTGCCGCATTCCGATGTACTCGGCCTCGCCCAAGGCCAAGCGGGTTGAGTTCCGTCCGCCCGATCCGTCGGCCAATCCCTATCTCTGCTTCGCCGCGCTGCTCATGGCCGGCCTCGACGGGGTCGAGAACCGGATGAATCCGGGCGAGCCGCTCGACCGCGACATCTACGACCTCAGCCCCGAGGAGCTCAAGCACGTGCCCTCGCTCCCCGGCTCGCTTGAGGAAGCGCTCGACGCGCTGGAAGCGGACCACGAGTTCCTGCTCAAGGGCGAGGTCTTCACCGAGGACGTGATCCACACCTGGATCGACTACAAGCGCAAAAACGAGGTGGACGCCGTGCGGCTGCGGCCGCATCCGTACGAATTCCAGCTCTACTACGACATTTAATCGCCGTCGGCACTCCTGAACTCGCGGCCTCGGCCGGCTCAGCCCATGGGCCCGCCGAGGCCCTTTTTCTTCGCGCCGCAAACACACCGCTGCCCGGCTGGCGTGTATGACTTCCCGAGGTGGCTTATGCCCCTGGACCGGAACCTCCGCTTCGCCTTCCGGCTCATGCGCCGCCAGTCAGCGGCGTCCGCCTTGGCGGTCGCGGTTCTGGCGTTGGGCATCGCGAGCACAAGCGGGACGCGCGGCGCAGCCGCGCGGGGGCCCGTGCCCGTCAATGGCGGGCCTGCGGGCGTTGGGGGAGGCGCCGGCCTGCGGCATCTGAGCTGGTTCAGAATGATGCGTGACACTCGAGGGTAGAGTGAACGCATGCAAACCCAATGGGTCCCCGAGGCGCGCC
>DAIDIF010000026.1 GCA_027451805.1 Acidobacteriota bacterium | reverse complement strand
CGCCGCGCCCGCCCGCCGTCTGGCGGTGCGCATCGGCAACATCCGCGGCGTGCAGGTCTTCAGCAACGCCGGCGCCACCAGCGTGGTGGTGTCGCTGCGGCGCGCGGTGCGCTTCTCCCGCGGTTCGCTCCCCGGCCGCCGCCTGGTCTACTTCGACATCAGCAACCGGGGCGCGCCGCGCGGCCGCGATTCCGGCGACGCGCGCCTCGCCGTGAACGACGGCCGCGTGCGCAGCGTGCGCGTGGCCTACAACCGTCCCGGCTACACCCGTGTCGTGATCGCGCTCGCCTCTGCGCGCCAGCGCGCCGACCGCGGCCGCTTCTTTCCCAACCCCGATCGGCTGGTGGTCGGCGTCAGCGGACGTGCCGCCGCGGTCGCCCCGCCCGCGCCGCCGCCCGCGCGTCCGGCCGCGCCGCTCGCCGTCGGCGGCGACTCCCTCACCCGCGCCCTCGGCCTCGGCATCCGCCGCGTCGTCCTCGACCCCGGCCACGGCGGCTACGACACCGGCACCATCGCCCCCGACGGCCTGGAGGAAAAGAACATCGTCCTCGACGTGGCGCTGCGCCTTGGGCGGCTGCTGCGCCGCTTGGGGGTGCAGGTCATCTACACCCGCGATACCGACCGCTTCATTCCGCTCGAGCAGCGCACCGCCATCGCCAATCGCGCCCACGCCGACCTGTTCGTCTCCATCCACGCCAACTCCAGCCCCGACCCTCAGGCGCGCGGCATCGAAACCTACTATCTCAACCTCACCCACAACGCCCAGGCGCTGGCGGTGGCGGCGCGCGAGAACGCCGGCAGCGGCCGCTCCGTCTACGACCTCCGCTCCATGGTGCGCGCCATCGCCATGAACGACAAAAGGGAGGAGTCGCGCGAGCTCGCCGCCGACCTCCAGCGCAGCCTGGTGGCCGCCAGCGGCGAGCCCAATCGCGGCGTCAAGACCGCCCCCTTCGTGGTGCTCATCGGTGCCCACATGCCCTCGGTGCTGGCCGAAATCTCCTTCCTCAGCAATGGGCGCGACGATCTGCGGCTGCAGCAGCCCGCCTACCGCGAGCGCTTGGCCGAGGGGCTGTTCCGCGGCATTCGCCGCTACATGGATTCGCTCAGCGGCGGCGGCGTCGCCGTGGCCTCGGCGGGTCGCCGGCGCTGACCCCGGCGCCGCGCGCGAGGCGCTAAACTTGAAGATGTGAAACGTGCTTGGATCGCCACTGCGGCCTGCCTGGCGCTGTTGGCCTTGGCTGCCGCCCAGAGCCCGCTGCCGCGCCTGCGCGGCTGGCGCGTGGCGTCGCAGCCGGTGTTGACCTCGCCGGGCTGGCAATTGCCGTCGCCGCAGGCTGCGATCATGGCCGAGTTCGGCCTGCGCACCCTGCAGCGCGCCACCGCGCGCCGCGGCGCCGCCGGCGTGCAACTCGCCGCCTATCGCTTCGGCGATAGCGACGGCGCCTACGGCGCCTACACCTATCTGCGCCATCCCGGCTTTCACGCCATCGCGCTCGCCCGCGGCGTGCTCGCTGCTTCCAGCGGCCGGCAGATCGTGCTCACTCGCGGCCGCTGGGTCGCCATCCTCACCGCCCCGCAGCCGCCGCCGGCCGCCGCCGCCGCCCGCCAACTGGCCCGCGCCCTCGCCCCGGCCGCCGGCGCGCCCCTGCTGTTGCCCACCGTGGCCTATCAACTGCCCCGTGCCGGCTTCCAGCCGGGCTCGCGCCGCTTCGCCGAAGGCCCCTTGGCCTTCGCCGCCGCCTGCTCCTGGCTCCCGCCCGCGCTCGTCGGCTTCGATCGCAGCGCTGAGGCCGCGATCGGCGACTATGCGCGCGGCGTCGCCATGGCGGTCCTCTCCTACCCCACCCCCCAGATCGCCACCGCGCACTTCGCCGCGCTCGCCGCCCTGCCGGGCATGCGCGCCCAGCGCAGCGGCTCGCTGATCGCCTTGGTGCATGGCGCCGATGCCGCCGCCGCCGCGCCGCTGCTGAACGCCGTCCGCTATCAGGCCGATTTCACCATGGTGCCGCCCTCGCCGGTCGGTCTCGAGGCGCTGCCCAGCCTGGTGCTCAGCATCTTCGCCTTCTGCGGATTGATGTTTGCCGTCGCCGTCGTCCTCGGCGTGCTCACCGGCGGAGCTCGCGTGCTGCTCAACCGCGTCCTGCCGCGGCGCTTTCACCGCTTCCAGCAGGAGAACCTGATTCAGCTCCATCTCGGCGGCGGCTTGCCCGGACAGCTCGCAAGTCAAAGAAAATAAACGATATAGAGACGCGTCGGCGGGGCTTGACACTTCGCCCGGCGCGCCCGTAAGATGGCCCCCATTGATAGTTTCCGGGGCTTGGCCTCGGCGGGCGGTTCTCCCCGCCTTCTTGCCGGGCTTCTTCGGGGCTATTCTCCAAGCAAAAATGCCCGCCGGATGCGGCGGGCATTTTTGTCGCTCCATCCATGCCCTGC
>DAIDIF010000025.1 GCA_027451805.1 Acidobacteriota bacterium | reverse complement strand
CTCAACCAGCCGGTCGAGGCCAGCGCCCTCGCCGCCCCTGCCGGCGGCAACTAGCCGCACCCCGGCAAGCGGGCCGCGCGGCGCCAGATCAGCCCCTGCGGTGCGTTCGCAAGCCGTACAGCCGCGCGGGGCGCCCGCGCCTAGTATTGATAAAATCCGCGGCCCGATTTCCGCCCCAGCCAGCCCGCCGCGACCATAGTGCGCAGCAGCGGGCAGGGGCGGTACTTGTCGTCGCCCAGGCCGTGGTGCAGCACCTGCATGATCTCCAGGCAGACGTCGAGGCCGATGAAGTCGGCCAGCGTCAGCGGGCCCATGGGGTGGGCCATGCCCAGCTTCATGACCTCGTCGATCGCCTCCGGCTTGGCCACGCCCTCCATCACGCAGAAGATCGCCTCGTTGATCATGGGCAGCAGCACGCGGTTGGAGATGAAGCCGGGATAGTCGCGCACCTCCACCGGCGTCTTCTCCAGCTTCAGCGCCAGCGCCGTCACCGCCTGTAGCGTGGCGTCGCTGGTCTGCAGTCCGCGGATGACCTCCACCAGCTTCATCATCGGCACCGGGTTCATGAAGTGCATGCCGATGCAGCGCTCCGGGCGGCGGGTGGCGGCGGCGAGCTCGGTGATGGAGATGGAGCTGGTGTTGGAGGCCAGGATGGCCTCGGGCGCCAGCAGCCCGTCGAGCTGCTGGAACAGCGGCAGCTTGAGCTCGCGGCGCTCGGGGATGGCCTCGATGGCGAGCTGCGCGCCGCGCGCGCCGGCGAGTTCGGTGGCGAAGGTGATGCGTTCCAGCGCGACGCGGGCCAGTCCCTCGTCCAGCTTGCCCTTGGCGACTTCGCGGGCGAGGTTTTTCTCGATGGTGGCGCGGGCGCGGGCCAGCGCCTCCGGGTTGGCCTCGATCAGGGTGACGCGATAGCCGAACTTGGCGAGCACGTGGGCGATGCCGTTGCCCATGGTGCCGCCGCCGATGACCGCAACCTGCTGGATCTCCATCCCCGAAGCGTCCTTTCCGACTGGCTTGTGACTAGATGCGTTCGATGGCCATGCCGACCGCATTGCCACCACCCAGGCAGAGCGAGGCGATGCCGCGCCTGGCGCCGCGCCGCTCCAGCTCGTACATCAGCGTGACCAGCACCCGGCAGCCGCTGGCCCCGATCGGATGCCCCAGCGCCACCGCGCCGCCGTTGACGTTGACGCGGTCGGCGGCAATTCCCAGCTCGCGCACGATCGCCACCGACTGCACCGCGAACGCCTCGTTGAGCTCGTAGAGATCGGTATTGGCCGCCGACCAGCCGGTCTTGGCCCAGAGCTTGCGCACCGCCTCGACCGGCGTCATCATCACCCACTTCGGCTCCAGCCCGCTCACCGCCTGGGCGACGATGCGGAACTTGGGCTGCAGGCCCAGCGCCTGCGCCTTGGCCGCGGTGGTGACCACCACCGCCGCGGCGCCGTCGTTGATCCCGCTGGCGTTGCCGGCGGTCACGGTGCCGTCCTTTTTGAACGCCGGCTTGAGCTTGCGCAGCCCCTCGGCGGTGGCGTCGGCGCGCGGGCCTTCATCCTGCTTCACGATCACCGGATCGCCCTTGCGTTGCGGCACCTCCACCGGCACGATCTCGGCGTCGAAGCGCCCCGCCTGCATCGCCGCCACGGCTTTCTGGTGGCTGCCGAGCGCGTAGGCGTCCTGCTCTTCGCGCGTGACTTTGTACTTGTCGGCCACCAGCTCGCCGGTGAGCCCCATGTGGAAATCTTCGTAGACGTCCCAGAGGCCGTCGTGAATCATAGCGTCCACCGCGGTGGCGTCGCCCATGCGGAACCCGTTGCGGGCGGTGAGCAGCAGGTAGGGGCAGTTGGACATGGACTCCATGCCGCCCGCCACCACGATCTCGGAATCGCCCAGCAGCACCGCCTGCGCCGCCAGCCCCACGGCTTTGAGGCCCGACCCGCACACCTTGTTGACCGTAAGCGCGGCCACCGCGGGCGGCAGCCCGCCGAACAGCGCCGCCTGGCGCGCCGGGTTCTGTCCCAGCCCGGCCTGCACCACGTTGCCCATGATGCACTCGGCGATCTGCTCCGGCTTCAGCCCGGCGCGGCGCACCGCCTCACGCACCACCACCGCGCCCAGCTTGGGCGCCGACAGCGGCGCCAACCCGCCCTGGAACCGGCCCAACGGCGTCCGCACGCCCGACACGATCACGGCTTCGCTCATGCCTTGAGTATAACCAAGCGGGTTCGCCGCCTCCCGTATCCGGCATCACGTCGTGGCGGCGCCCAGCCGCCCGGACCGTGGGCGCAAAAAAACCGGCGCGGATCGAAATCCGCGCCGGCGGCACGCGCAGGGGGACGTTCCAAGGCCGGGCCGTGCCCGCAGGTAGCAGCGGGTGTCTGGGCGCAGCCCGGACCGGCCCCGCGTTCCATCAATTCGAGAGGGAGTTCCGCAGGATCCGGATTTCCACCGTGCCGCCCGCGGTCGCGCGCGGCCGGCTCTCCGAGCTCGCCATGCTGGCGGGCTGGGCATTGCCCATGCCCATCGTATAGATGCGATAGAGCGGAATGCTGTTCTGCAGCACCAGATGGCGGACCACCGCGTCGGCCAACTGCTGGCTCTGGGCCACGCCGGCGGCGCCGCGACGGCTGGAGTAAGCGGTGACCTCGACCACGTAGCCCTTCTGGGAGGCGAGGCCCTCGAAGAAGGTGTCGAGTTGCTGCTGGGTATCGGCGTTGAGCCGCGCCGGCCCGGGCCGGAAGTGCAGCTCGGCGCGCTGCGCCACCTGGTACTGGTCCACGCCCTGCAGCTTGGTGTTCGCGCTCGCCACTTGATCGTTGAGCTGGCTCGCCTGCTGCGCGTCCTGCTGCACCTGCTGCTGGGCGGCGTCGGCGGTCTCGTTGGCCTGGCGGGCGCGATCGGATGCGGCCGCCAGTTCCGCCTGATTGCGGCTATCCACCTTGGCGATGGCGTTGGCGTTGTCGGTGGTGAGGCCGTTCAGCTCATTCACGCGGTCGCGGATCGGCGAGAGCTGCGTTTGGACGTACTTTTTGCGCGCGAAGGGATTGAGACGGCCCCAAAAGCCCTGGTGAATGTCTTCCTTCAACGGCGGGCGGGCCTGGGCCTGCGTGGCTGTGGCCGTCGCCGGGCTGGCGGTCGTCTGGCCCGCGGCCTGGGCCGCGGCGGGCAGGCAGAGCGCAGCCGCGAAGGCGGCGGCGGTGATCCAACCGATTGCAGTTTGGGTGCGCATGAGGAGCCTCCGAAGGGTGCCGGTTCACCTGTTTCCATACACGCCGAATGCCAAACCCGGAGCGCGGCGAAAGCCGAAGAAAACAAAGGGCGAGCGCCCGGTGCGGCGGCGGCGCGGCGTGGATTTCCGGCTTGGCATCAAGTAAAAAGCGCGATATTCTTAGGCGCGAAGCGCGTGGTGGAGGAAATAACGAGATGCTGATCCTGGCTTTTGTGGTGGCCGCGGTGGCGATGCGGTTCCTGCCGCACCTCTGGAACTTTACGCCGGTGATCGCCATGCTGCTGCTGGCGGCCTACACCATGAAGCCGAAGCACCTCTGGGTGCCGATCGTGGCGCTGATGGCCAGCGACTTCGCCCTCAACCTGTGGGTCTATCACGCCCCCGGCGGCCTGGATCAGTACTTCACCTGGGCGGCCTATCTCGTGGTGCTGGCGCTGGCGCTGGGCGAGCTGCGCGGCCGCAAGCTCGGCGTCGGCCGGCTGGCGGGCACCACCGTGGCCAGCTCGACGCTGTTTTTCCTGATCAGCAACTTCGGCGTCTGGATCGCCGGCGGCCTCTATCCCCGCACCTGGAGCGGTCTGGCGACCTGCTTCACGCTTGCCGTGCCCTTCTACCGCAACGCCGCGCTCGGCGACCTGCTCTATACCGGCGCCTTCTTCGGGCTCTACGCCCTGATGCAGCAGTGGCAACTGGCGCGGGCTGCGGCCTGAGCCCGGCATGCCTGCCTCGCAGGCGCTGATCCTGTTCAATCCGGCGGCGGGACGGCAACCGCGGCGGCGGGCGCGCCAGGTGCGCATCCTGGCGGCGGCGCTGCGCGCTGGCGGCTGGACGGTCGAGATCGAACCCACCGCGGCCCAGGGCGACGCCGGGCGCCACACCCGCGCCGCCGCCCAGCGCGGCCTGGACGTGGTCATCGGGTGCGGCGGCGACGGCACCCTGCAGCAGATCGCGCAGGCGCTGGTGGAGGCGCAACTGGCCGGCGGCCGCGCGCCCCTGCTGGCGGTGGCGCCGCCCTGGGGCACCGCCAACACCTTCGCCTGCACCCTGGGCTGCCCCAACCTGCCGCGCGCGGCGGCGCGCTGGCTGCTGCGGGCGCAGCCGCGCGCCATGCCGGTCGGCGAGCTCGAGGCCGCCGGCGGCGCGCGCACCTATTTCTTGTCCGTGGGCAGCGCCGGCTATGACGCCTCGATCGTCCACTCCGTGCGCGGCGCGGTGAAACGCAAGTGGGGAAAGCTGGCCTTCGCCGCCGCCGCCGCCACCCACTGGCGGCAGTACTTCCCCGCCCCGCTGGCGATCACCGCCGACGGCCGGACCTCGCGCGCCGACGGCGTGATGCTGGGCCTGACGCGCTTCTACGGCGGGCGGCTGCGGCTGGGACGGCCGGGGCCCGACGGCGCGCTGGCGCTGGCGCTGCACGGCGCCCCCCGCACCCTGGCGGTGCAGGGACTGGCGCTGCTCACCGTCGGGCTCGAGCACGCGCCCGGCGTCGAGCGCCTGCGCCGGCCGGAAGTCGCCATCCCTACGCCCGGCATTCCGCTCGAAGTGGACGGCGAGCCCGCCGGATTTACCCCGGCGCGCCTGAAGCTCAGCGACCAGAAATTGCGCGTCCTGGCCCGGCCGGCTGCTTAACGCCTGCCCCGCGTGTATGCTGGGCTGGCATGCAACCGACGACCGCGGGGGAGGAGCGTCCGCACGGGCTGGTGCGGGCGATGGGGGTGTGGGACGTTCTGCTGTTCAACATCGCCGCCGTGGTGGGGCCGCGCTGGGTGGCGACCGCGGCCCACACCGGCCCCAGCTCGATCAGCTTGTGGATCACCGCCGCGCTGCTGTTCTTTCTCCCCTCGGCGCTGGTGATCACCGAGCTGGTGACGCGCTATCCGCACGTCGGCGGCATCTACTCCTGGACCCACGAGGCCTTCGGCCCCTTTCACGGCTTCGTCAGCGGCTGGGCCTACTGGACCTACACCATCGTCTACTTTCCGGCGCTGCTCAGCGCCAGCGTGGCGATGTCGGTCTACATGGGCGGAGCGCGGTTTGCGGCGCTGGCGCTCAACAAGGGCTTCGTCATGGGCGGCTCGCTGGTCATTCTGGCGCTGGCGATCTGGCTCAACCTGGTGGGCGTCAAGATCGGCAAATGGCTGGAGAACGCCGGCGCCATCGGCACCTATCTGCCGCTGATGTTATTGGTGCTGTTCGGCGCCTGGTTCGCGGTGCACTTCGGCTCGACCACCCACTTCACCGCCGCCAGCATGGGGTTGCAGGTCAACTGGGGCACGATCAACTACTGGTCGCAAATCGCCTTCGCCTTCAGCGGCCTGGAGGTGGTCTGCTTCATGAGCGAGGAGGTGCGCGACCCGCAGCGCACGCTCAAGCACGGCATCCTCGGCGCGGCGGTGGCGATCGCCGCCATTTACATCCTGGGCACGATGGGCACGCTGGCGATTTTGCACCCCGGCCAGGTGGACCTGCGCGCCGGCGCGATTCAGGCGCTGACCACCGCCGCCGGCCAGTTCGGCCTGGTCTGGATCGCGATCATCGCGGCCATGGTGCTGGCGGTGGGCAACGTGGGCGGGGTGGGCACGACCGTGGCCGGGGTGGCGCGCGTGCCCTTCGCCGCCGGGCTCGACCGCTACCTGCCCAAGGCCTTCGGCAAGATCCATCCCAAGTGGCGCACGCCCTGGGTGGCGATGCTGGTGCAGGGCGGCGCGGCGGCGATCCTGCTCATCGTCAGCCAGATCGGCGGCACCAACGCCGCCAGCGCCTACCAGATCCTGGTGGACGCCACCGACGTGATGTACTTCATCTCCTTTGTCTACATGTTCCTGGCGGTGCTGAAGCTGCGGCAGCGCCCCGACCGCGGCCAGCCCGGCCACGCCCTCATCCCGGGCGGACAGCTCGGCGTCTGGGTGTGCGGCCTGCTGGGGCTGGTGATCACGGCGCTGGCGATCGTGGTCTCGCTCATCCCGCCCGACGACCTGCAGGGCTCGCGCGTGGTCTTCGAGGTCAAAGTCATCGGCATCTGCGCCGCCCTGCTCCTCAGCGGCCTCATCCTCTACTGGCGAAAAGGCAAGCGCGGCCCCGTCGAAACCGGCGCCGGAGCCGCCCTCTGACCGCCGCCTGCGTCCTCTCCGCCCTCCGGCGGTAAACTACCTTTATGCCGATGCTGGCCGCATCCGCCTGCGATCTGGAGAACTATCTCCGCTACCCCGACCACGCCCTCGACGGCCGGCTGGCCCAGTTGCGGGCGCAGTTGGGCGAGCGCGTGCTGATCCTCGGCCATCATTACCAACGCGACGAGGTCATCCGCTTTTCCGACTACCAGGGCGATTCGCTGCGCCTGGCGCAGCGCGCGGTCGAACACCCGGAGGCCGAGTTCATCATCTTCTGCGGCGTGCATTTCATGGCCGAGAGCGCCGACATCCTGCGCGCTCCGCACCAGCAGGTCATCCTGCCGGATTTGAACGCCGGCTGCTCCATGGCCGACATGGCCGACGACTCGCAGGTCGAAGATGCCTGGGAGCAGTTGCAGGAGTTGGGGCTGGCGGAACAGTTCCTGCCGATCACCTACATGAACTCCACCGCCGCGATCAAGGCGTTTTGCGGCCGCGAAGGCGGGGCGGTGTGCACCTCCTCGAACGCGCCCGCCGCCTTCCGCTGGGGCTTCGAGCTGCGGCCCAGAATCTTCTTCCTGCCCGACCAGCACCTGGGGCGCAACACCGGCGTGAAGCTCGGCCTGCGCCTGGACGAGATGGCGGTCTGGGACCCGCGCCAGCCGCTCGGCGGCAACACCGCAGCCGCCCTGGCCCGGGCGCGGGTGCTGCTCTGGAAGGGCCACTGCTCCGTCCACCAGCGCTTCCGCCCCGAGCAGGTGGACCAGTGGCGCGCGCGCGACCCCCAGATCCGCATCCTGGTCCACCCGGAGTGCTCCCACGAGGTGGTGGCCAAGGCCGACCTGGTGGGCTCGACCGACTTCATCATCCGCCAGCTGCGCCAGGCCCCGGCCGGCACGCGCTGGGCCGTCGGCACCGAGCTGCACCTCGTCCACCGGCTGGCGGACGAGCACCCCGAGCAGACCGTCGCCCCCCTGGACAACGACGGCTGCCCGGTCTGCTCCACCATGTTCCGCATCTCGCCCCAGCACCTCGCCTGGGTGCTCGAGAACCTCACGCTGGGACAGGTGGTGAACCGCATCCGCGTCAAGGACGAGACCAAACACTGGGCGCGCGTCGCGCTCAACCGCATGCTGGCGCTCGCGCCCGCCGCGTCCGCCCTGGCGGCGCCGGTGCTGGCGGAGTCGGTGGCGTGAGCTACGAACGCACCTTCACCCTCAGCGAGGCGCAGGCGCTGCTGCCCATGCTCGACCGCCTGCTGCAGACCGCCATGCGGGCGCACCGCCAGGCGCAGGAGATTGACGCCCAGCTGCAGGCCCTGATCAGCCACATCCTGCTCTCCGGCGGCGTCCAGATCGATCCCATCCACACCAGCCGGCTCAAGGTCGACCGCGAGACCTGCGCCCAACGGCTGGAGGACGCGGTGCGCGAGATCGCCGCCAGCGGCGCGCAGATCAAGGACCTGGACGAGGGGCTGCTGGATTTCCCCTGCATCCTCAAGGGCCGCATGGTGCTGCTCTGCTGGAAACAGGGCGAAACCGCGATCGAGCACTGGCACACCACCCAGGAGGGCTTCGCCAACCGCAAGCCGCTCGACCCTTCCATGTACCCCCAGGACCCGCCCCACCGGGTGCACTAAACTGCGTCCATGCGGGCGCTCCTTCAGCGCGTCAGCCGGGCGCAGGTGCGGGTCGAAGGCGCCGTCGCCGGCGCCATCAGCGCCGGCTACGTGGCGCTGCTCGGCGTCGCCCGCGGCGACACCCAGGCCGACGTGGACTACATCGTCCGCAAGATCACCGCGCTCCGCCTCTGGCCGGATGCGCAAGGCCGCATGAACCTGCCCCTCCCGCCCGGCGCCGGCATCCTGGCCATCTCCCAGTTCACCCTCTGCGGCGACACCCGCCGCGGCCTCCGCCCCAGCTTCGACCTCGCCGCTCCGCCCGAGGAAGCCCGCCCGCTCTACGAAGCCGTGGTGGAAGCGCTGCGCTCGCGCGGCCTCACTGTCGCCTGCGGCGTCTTCCAGGCCCACATGGAGGTCGAGCTCGTCAATGACGGACCAGTGACCTTATGGCTCGATTCTCGTGGCAAATAAACCACAAACCCCCACCTCTGTGTTGTAGATAAGTCACTGCAAGAAAAAGGCTTAGCCATGGGCCAGCGTGTGGCAGGATCAGAGAGTAGATGCCTGTCGAAGCCACGCTAGCGCGTCCGGCGACAGCCCAGGGCGCCGGCCTCCACAGCGGCGCGGTCGCCCGCTTGCGTCTCTTGCCGGCGCCCGCCGGCAGCGGCATTCAATTCCGGCGCACCGACCTGGACGGCTTTGTGGTGGAGGCGCGCGCCGCCAACATCGCCAAGGTGAGCTACGCCACCAGCCTGATGAAGAAGGGCGTCTTCATCTCCACCACCGAGCACCTGCTCTCGGCCCTCGTCGGCACCAGCATCGACAACGTGGTGGCGGAGATCGACAACCTGGAAGTTCCCATCCTGGACGGCAGCGCGCTGCCGTTCGTGCACATGATCGATGCGGCGCGCCCCAAGCGGCAGAACCGGCAGCGCCGGGTGATCGAGATCGTCGCGCCGCTGGAGTTGCGCGAGGGCGAGAAGTTCATCGGCGTCTACCCCGCCGCCAGCTACTGCCTGCAGTACGCCATCAACTTCCCCCACCCCGTGATCGGCCGCCAGACCTTCGCGCTCGAGCTCACGCCGGAGAGCTACCGCAAGGAGCTGGCGCCGGCCCGCACCTTCGGCTTCCTGGCCGATTTTGACGCCATGCGCCGCCAGGGCCTGATCCGCGGCGGCCGCCTGGACAACGCCGTGGTGCTGGACGAGCGCCGGGTGGTGAACGGCGACCTGCGCTTTCCCGACGAGTTCGTCCGCCACAAGATGCTGGACCTGATCGGCGACCTGGCGCTGCTCGGCGCCCCGCTGCAGGCCGAGGTGGTGGCCGACCGCGCCGGCCACGCCCTGCACACCGCGCTGGTGCAGCGCCTGCTGGCGGAAAAGCGCCATTGGCGCTGGCGCGAAGCCGCGGCGCCGGTGTCAGTGACGGCCGCCACCACCGCCGCGGCAGCACCCGTTTATACTGATGGAGCCGCTATTCGATAGGGATTGCGAGGAGATTGCATGAGCACCGTGGCCGAAGAGTTGACGCTGGACGCCAACGAAACCAACCCTTGGGCGGCGCAAGCCGCCCGCTTCAACATCGCCTCCCGCAAGCTCGGCCTGGACGAAGGCATCGCCAAGATCCTGGCGCGCCCCGCGCGCGAGATCACCGTCAACTTCCCGGTGCTGATGGACGACGGCCGCATCGAAGTCTTCACCGGCTACCGCGTCCAGCACAGCGAGGCGCGCGGCCCGGGCAAGGGCGGCATCCGCTACGACGTCAACGTATCGCTCGATGAGGTGCGCGCGCTGGCGACCTGGATGACCTGGAAGTGCGCGGTGGTGAACATCCCCTTCGGCGGCGCCAAGGGCGGCATCATCTGCGACCCCCACATCCTGTCGAAGAGCGAGCTGGAGCGCATGACCCGCCGCTACGCCGCCGAGATCGCCGACTTCATCGGCCCCGAGCGCGACGTGCCCGCCCCCGACGTCAACACCAACGAGCAGGTGATGGCCTGGGTCATGGACACCTACTCCATGCATCACCGCCAGACCGTCACCGCCGTGGTCACCGGCAAGCCGCTGCAACTCGGCGGCAGCGAGGGACGGCGCCAGGCCACCGGCCGCGGCTGCAAGATCGTCTGCGACCGCGCCATCGAACGCCTCGGGATCAAGAAGAGCGAGGCGCGCGTCATCGTGCAGGGCTTCGGCAACGTCGGCAGCAACGCCGCCGAGCTGATGGCCGAGGACGGCTACCGCGTCATCGGCATTGACGAGTACGACGGCGGCGTCTTCAACCCCCAGGGGCTGGACATCAAGGCGCTGATCGCGCACCGCGCCGCCAGGCAGACCATCCTCGGCTTCCCCGGCGCCAAGGAGCTGAAGCCGCGCGCGCTGCTCACCGCCGACTGCGACATCCTGGTGCCGGCCGCCACCGAGAACCAGATCACCAGCCACAACGCCGCCCAGATCAAGGCCAAAATCGTCTGCGAGGGCGCCAACGGCCCCACCACCGCCACCGCCGACGAGATCCTGCAGGAGAAGGGCGTCTTCATCATCCCCGACATCCTGGCCAACGCCGGCGGCGTCACCGTGAGCTACTTCGAGTGGGTGCAGGACCGCCAGGGCTACTTCTGGAAGGAAGCCCAGGTCAACCAGCAGTTGCAGGAGATCATGGACGCCAGCTTCGCCGCCGTGGTCGCCTACGCCGACAAGCACCAGGTGAACAACCGCATCGCCGCCTACATGCTGGCCATCGACCGGGTGGCGACCGCGATCCAACTGCGCGGCATTTACGCCTAAGCCGCCGGTGAGTTCACCCGGAAGCGCCGGGGCCGCCGCGGTGGTCAACGACCGCGGCGCCGAGCGCGTGCGCGGCGGCCATCCCTGGGTCTACGCCGCCGAAATCCTGGGCTGGACGCCGGAAGCGCCCGCCGCCGGCGCCCCGCCGGAACCGGTGCTGGTCCGCGACCGCCGCAGCCGCGACCTGGGCTGGGCCGACTACAGCCCGCAGTCGCTGATCCGCCTGCGCCTGCTGACCCGCGAATCGGGTGCGCCGCCGGGCTGGGCGTTGATCGCCGATCGCATCGGGCGTGCCCTCGCCTACCGCGAACAGGTCGTGCGCGACAGCGACGCCTGCCGCCTGATCGCCGCCGAAGCCGACGGCCTGCCGGGCTTGATCGTCGACCGCTACGCCCAAGCGCTCACCGTGCAGACGCTGACCTGGGCCATGGCCGCGCGCCAGGCGGCCCTGGTCGCCGAACTCGACCGCCGCCTGCAGCCCGCCGCCATCGTCGAGCGCAACGACGTCAAGGTGCGCGAGCGCGAAGGCCTCGAGCTCCACGCGGCGATGGTCAAAGGCGACAGCCCCGTCGCCGAAGCGACCATCCACGGCCTGACGTTCACCTTCGACCTGCTCGCCGGCCAGAAGACCGGCGGCTTCCTCGACCAGCGCGAAAACTGGGCCGCCGCCGCCGAGTACGCCAAAATGTTCGGCGCCAAGCGCGCGCTCGACGTCTTCACCTTCCAAGGCGGCTTCGCCCTCCACCTCGCCCGCGCCGGCCTGAGCGTCGACGCCGTGGACAGCTCCCGCGCCGCGCTCGAGCAAGCCGAGCGCAACGGCGAGCGCAACCACCTGCCCGACATCACCTGGATCGAAGGCAACGCCTTCGACCTGCTGCGCGACTACGAACACCGCGGCGCAAAATACGACTGCATCGTCCTGGACCCGCCCGCCTTCGCCAAATCCCGCAAATCGGTCGCCCAGGCCGCCGCCGGCTACAAAGAGATCAACCTCCGCGCCCTGAAGCTGCTCGCCGCCGGCGGCACGCTCATCACCTGCTCCTGCAGCCACCACCTGAGCGAGCCCGAACTCCTCGAAATCCTAGCCGCCGCCGCCCGCGACGCCCACCGCGAGCTGGTCGTCGTCGAGCGCCGCGGCCAGGCCAAAGACCACCCGGTGGCCCTCTCCATCCCCGAGACGGCGTACCTGAAGTGCATTTTGGCAAGAGCCCGCTGACCGGACACTCTCAAGGGCGAAGCCGGAGCGGGATCCCAGGGACCAGCGGAGGCCTCGCCCGTACGTAGCAGCGGGTGTCTGGGCGCAGCCCAGACCGGCCCCGCGACTGGCCGGTCAAAATCTGGCTCGCAGGTATTGCGAGGGTGTGACGATCCGCGTAGCCCCGTGCGCACCGAGGCTCAGCAGATCCGCGTCGCCAGAGATCAGCAGCTCCGCTTTGGCAAGGGCGGCGCACTCCAGAAACATGTCGTCGTGCGGATCGCGGCAGACTTTCACCGCGCCGTGGATTTGCACGCGGGCCGCGCGCGCCAGGATCGCCTGCAATGCCGACCTAGCCCGGTGTTGTTCCCAGGAGAACTTTTCCGTCAGAACACGGATGACCTCCGCGTCGATCTCGTTGCAGGTTGCGATGACGTCCGCGCTCATCGCCTTTTCGAGCGCCAGCGTCGGCGCGCCGCGGCGCTTCGCGAACTGGAGCGCGGAAATCCAGACGCTCGTATCGATGACGACCGTCACCCGTTAGACCGGGCCTTAAGGCGGCGTGGCCTTGCGGCGCGCACCTCCCGGATGAGGCGGGGGACGTCGGCCACGGTGTAACCCTTGGGGTTGCGCCCTTCCGCGTATTCGCCCAGCTCGTCCAGCACCCTGCGCGCGTCCTGCGCTGAGTAGACCCGGAACGCTTCGCGGAATAGCTCGCTCATGGTGCGGCTGTCGCGCTGCGCCAGCGCCTCGGCCCGTTCTGCGAGCTCGGGCGGCAGGCTGATCGTATAGACCTTCGATTTCCTTGCGGCGGCGGTAGCCATGCTTGAATATTACATTGTAATGGAATCCAGCACACTTGGCCCGCGCCCGGGTGTGGTGGCGCAGCCCAGACCGGCCGCGCGTTTAATCGAAGCCACGGCGAATTTGAAGTGCATCGTCGCGCGCGCGCGCTAAAGCAGGTGCGGGCCGGCCAGCGCGACAAACTCCCTCGACGCGACGATTTTCGTGCTCCTCCAGAACGCGGGGAAATGCCTGCGATTGCCGGTAATGAGGTAGTCGGCCCGTGCGGCCTCCGCGCACTCGAGAAACTTGTTGTCGCCCGGATCGCCCGCCGCCTCAACCCGTCGCGAGGGCCTGACCAGGCGCCCGCGGTTCTTCACGAGTTCCAGCAGACGCAACCGCTCGCCCCGGCGAATCCCGAGATCGCGCCGGGCCAGCACGCTTGCATATTCCTCGAGGATCGCCGCCGAAACGTATAGCCGTGC
>DAIDIF010000024.1 GCA_027451805.1 Acidobacteriota bacterium | reverse complement strand
CCGCCGCGCCCCGCCCCCCCCCTGGCGCACGCGCAATTCTTTTTTCCCCCCACACACTCGGGGGCCCGCCGTGCTGCGCGTCCTGCATGGCGCACATTGATGACTCGGGCCCGTCCGGTCGCCCCGCGGACCGCAGTGGTGCGGCCCCGCCTCCGGCGACGGGTTTCAGCCGCGCGGACCGCCGCGGTGCAAACAATCGGCGCGGCCGCACCGCCGCGGGCGCCGATGAGCGGCGCGAACTGCTGCGGGCGCGCCTTGCGGCCAAGGCGGAGGCCATCCCGGCGGTGCAGGCGCGGCAGCTGTCCACGTGGGAGGGCCTCGCCAAGGAGATGCAGCTGGAGCGAGCGCGCTCCGTGCTGCGCATCTTTGACGCCGCCGCGCTGGAGCGTCGCGCCGTCTCTGACGGCGCCATCTGGCCGGATGTGATGCAGGCCGTGCTGGGCGGCGATCACAACAACAACAGCAGCAGCGCGCCTCCCTTCCGCCTCAGCGTGCCCGCGTTCGCGGACCTGGAGCTGCCGGCCGACGGCCGGCGGGCGGTGTACGTGCCCTGCGCCGAAGTGATGCTGCTCGCCGAGGACGCCACCGGCGAGCCGCTCGGTGGCTACGAGACGCTCCCGCGCCCCGAGGGCGGCGCGGTGGGCACCGCCGCGCCACGCACGCTCGTGGCCGAGTGCCGCGCGTGGGTGCCCTCCGGAGTGGGCGCGCGCGTCTGCTGCTCGATGGACGGCTTTCGCGTTCCGCAGCTCGCCGATCGCGACGAGCCCTACAGGCCCGACAGTGCGGACGACCCGGCCGCGCGCGCCAAGGCCGTCTGGAGCCTGCTGCCCACGGGTCTCGCGGGTTTCGACGCGGCGTGCGGCGCGTCCGTGACGGGGCACGTCGTCGCGGCCCAGGTCAACGCGCCGGGCCTGTTGCGCCCCGGCGGCGAAGCGCCACTGGCGCCGGGCCGCTTTCGCGTCGACCAGCCCGGCGTGGTCATCTGCCGCGAGTCGGACCTGTTGGGTGCCGCCGACGGCGGCCCCTCCGAGGGGGGCGCGCCGGCGGCACCCACCACGCCGCCGCCGCTTGTGGCGGTGATCTCGGAGCGCCACGCCTGCGCCTTTGCGATGCTGGCCGCTCCGGGCGCCGCTTCACTGGCCAGCATGGAGGCGTACGGCTGCGGCACGTTTGAGGTGGGCACCGCACCTGACGGCAGCGGCGCGCTGCGCTGCGCGCACCTGCGCCTCCCGCGCGTCTTCGTCGTGCCCATCGAGAGCTACAAGAAGTGTCTGGCCAGCCTGCGCGCCGAGGGGCGCGCGGTGCTCGACCGGGCCGCCGCGCTGGGCGAGCTGCGCCTGCGCCGCGCCGAGCCAGGCGATCGGCCGGTCACGGTCTCGACCGTGACCACGTACGCGCACTTTGACCGCGTGCCCGGCGCGCTCCTGCTAGCCACCAACGCGCGTGCCTTTGGGGCCGGCTGGGCCAGCACGCACCTCCTCATCGGCGCCCGCCGGTACGACAACGCCAACGAGTGGCACGCGCAGGTGGAGACGCTCTTTGGCTTCCTCCGCAGTCTCGTGCAGTGCACGGACGCCTGTGTGCCGCTGCGCCCCGACGGTCACACCGTCGACCTGGACCGATTGGCAGACCTCATGGTTGGTGCGGACAACAAGGCCGCCGAGGGCCAGCCCCAGGTGCCACAGGCGTGACCCCCCCTCCAACCAAAAGAAAACACTCACCGTGTTCCTTTCCCCACCACCCCGTTTGCTGCCAATGAAAAAAAATGCACATTCTCAGTCATTCGGAGGGGTGTGGGGTGCCTTTACTGGGGCTGGGGGCGAATGTCCTCGGTGGGCGTCTGGCGGATCAGGAAGCGAAAGTAGCAGATGAAGGCCTCCTCGGGGTGCGCGGTGCGCTGCGCCGCTAGGCAGGCCTTGAGGTTGGAGAAGTAGTGCAGCGCGCGGACCGTGTCGCGCGCGGCCCTGGACAGGCGCACCGTGGCGCCGCCGTAGGTCAGCACAAAGAGCTCCTCGCGGCGGGCGATGATCCGCCGCGAGAGCGCGCAGGTGCAGGGCAGCGACGCGCCGGGCGGCGCGCAGACCAGGCTGGGCGGGTCCTCGTTGGCGATCGCGGCGCGCACCACCGCAATGACGTCGCCTTGCTGCATGTGCACGGTGAGCTGCGTGAGGAGGTGCTCCGCGAGTTCCTGCGCGTCGGCGATCAGGCGCGCGACGCCGGCGTGCTGCACGCCGGCCGAGTCGCGGCTCAGGACGGAAAGCGAGTCGCGCAGGCGCTCCAGGGTCACACCGCCGCGCAGGCTCTTGGGCAGCAGATCGCAGACGTACTTGAGTGCGCCGTCCATTCGCGCGCGCCACGGCGCTGCGCCGTCCGGGGCGGCGCGCGCCCGCTTCTTGGAGCCGCCCGGGCCGTGCTCCGCCGCGCGCTTCTGCAGCTGCCGGGCGGTCTTGACCCCGCCCGAGTGCGCCTCCGCGCGTATCTCGTTGTACTCGGGGCAGGCGCTCAGCGCCACAAACTCGAGCTTGGGCGGCATGCGGGGCACCGGGCTGGCGGCGCGCTTGCCCCGGGCCGGGGCCGCGGCGGGCTCCGCGGCGCCCACGATCGCCTGCGTGCGCGGCGAGGCAGCCACCTCCTCGATCGCGTCTGGCGCCGGCGTGGTCTCGGGCGGCGGGACGCGCTTCGGCGCGCTCGACTTGCGCCGGGCGCTGCCGCTCGCCGCGCCGTTCGCGCTCGCCGGGGCCGCCGCCGACGGCTTCATGCGCGCCTTGGGCGCCGGCGCGCCGCTCACCCTGGCGGCGGAGGCGGACTCCGCCTCCGCCTCGAGGTCCACGAGCTGATCGCGGATCTCGTCGAGCGCGGCGCGGTCACGCTCGTCCGTGGCCAGCTCCAGACTGTCCAGCGGCGCGCGGCCCTCCGCGGCGCGCCGCTCGTTGAGCCGCGCAAGGACCATCCGGTCCTCGGCGGCATCGGCCTCGGCGTCCGAGTCCGATTCCGACTCGGACTCGGACTCGTCAAAGTCTTCGTCGTCCTCGTCCTCCAGCTGCTCCTGGATATCCGCGAGCGCGGCCCGGTCCCACACGTCGGTGGCAAGCTCCAGGCTGGCGAGCGGCTCGCGCCCCGCCGCGGCGCGCCGCTCGTTGAGCGCGCGCAGCGCCCTGCCGTCCTTCGAGGCCGCGCCCGCCTCGGTGCAGTAGTGCTGCAGCCACGTGGGCGGCACAAAGTCCAGCGGCGTGCGCGGCACGCCGAACGGGCCCGCGTCCGGCGCCGACGCGGCGGCGCCGCCATCGGCTCCGCACTTGGCCAGGTAGACGTTGCACGCGTCGCGGATCTTGACAAACTCGGCCTGACGCCGCTTGGTCTTCATCGTCTGGTGCTTTGCGATCAGCGTGGTCGGCAGGCCCGCGGGCCCCTCCGTCTCGGCGAGCGCCGTTTCCAGCTCCGCGCCCTTCAGGTAGCCGATGCTCTGCAGCCGGTCCAGCAGCCAGCACACGTTGCGTCGCTCCAGGAAGAAGTTGCTCACCGGCGGGCGGACGCCATAGTCGAGCGTCTCCATGGTCTCCAGCACGCCGATGATGCCTTCAACCGCGCTCCACACCGCCGCGAGCTTGACCCGATCCTCGGGGCTCACGACGATGTGCCGGCGCGTCGGGTCGATCATGCCGAACGGCACGCAGAGCAACAGCAGCGCCAAAGGGCCCTCGTCGGCGCCGTCCTCGGCGCCGTCGGACGCCTCGTCCGCCTCTGCGCCGCCGGCCTCCGGGGAGGAGGCGGAAGCGGACGCGGACGAGGCGTGACCGTCCGGCACGGGCGGCGTGGCCGGCACGCACGGCTCGGTCCCGGGCGCGGGCCCGGCCGAAGCCTCCGCGCCATCGTCGGGGGCGGGCACGGGCACGGGCACGGCGGTGGCTGCCGCGGCCGCGCTCGGAGCCGCTTGCTCCTCCTCGTCTTCCTGCTGCCAGGGCGTGGGCGGTTCGTACGGGGCGGGCGCGCTCGCAAGCAGGTCCACCACGGTGTCGAACGGCGCAGCGGGCAGCGGCGCCAACGCCGCCTCCGTCATCGCTGCCGAGCGCCCGTCACATGCCTCCTCGGACGGCTCATCTTGGTTTTTGTTTCTGGGCGGTGTTGCTTGCGCCGCGCCGCCGTCGTCTTTGAGCAGGTGCCAGGGGCTGCACGCCGGCAGCGCGCCGGCGCGCACCGCCGGCGACACGGCGTCGTCGAGCGGCATGGGCGCCGGCGGCGCGCGGGCCGGGTGCGGAATGCACTCGGCCACGCCGCCCTCCGGGATCCAGCGCACGCTCGCCGCGTTGTTGCGCAGCAGCGCCTTGGTC
>DAIDIF010000023.1 GCA_027451805.1 Acidobacteriota bacterium | reverse complement strand
CTGACGAACCAGCACGAGGCGGGGGCAATTCTCGCGGCGCGCGAGGTCCAGTGCGCTGTTCGAGAGTCCACCACCCGCGCGTTTGCGCACAACGTGGTCAGCGCGGGCTATTTCGGCACTCTCCTGACTAAGGAGCACTGGGGGGCGCTCGGCGAGGAACTCGCCGCCGGACGCCTGCCTCGTGGGATTGACCTGATATTCGTTGACGCGCTTGGGGCCGCGATGGAGCGGGACATCCGCCGTTGCGTTCTGCTCCTCGGCGTGGCCGTCGAGCTAGAGCTTAACTCGCTCGTTCACGATCTCCGGGTCGCCAGAGGGTCCACGCCAGTCATTCCTCAGCTGGGGCCCAACAGCGTCGCAAAGCGAAACCTTGTGGAAAAGACGTTAGACCAACTGCACTCCAAGCTCGGCGCGGTCGAGTTCAGCGGGCGAGCCCCGGATGTCGGCGCGAAGCTCCGCGAGCTTTACGATATGCGGGGAGCGGCTGCGCACCAGGGCGATCTCCCCGAGAGCGCTCGATCGGAGGTGCCACGGTTCATTTTCGCCGTCGACGACCTCCGCTTTTGGGCGAGGTCCGTGCGCGGGAATGCTGGGATCCAACAAAGCGCGGCACCCCCCGAGCGCATCAAGGCAATCATCTGGTGAGGCCGCACCCAGCCACCGCGCTGTGGAGGCGGCTGGGCGGGACGGCTAAGCTAGCGCGCGCGCAGCGCTGGCTCGGGCGCGGCCTCCGCCGCCCCCTGGCGCTCGATCCGCATGGCGTAGAAGGAGCGCCAGATGTAGGTCAGCGCCACCAGCATGAACACCACCGCCAGCACGTGCCCCAGCACCGCGCCCGACTTCGCCGTCAGCGACACCGCCAGCTCCACCGCCAGCAGCCCGAACAGGGTGGTGAACTTGATGATCGGGTTGAGCGCCACCGAGGAGGTGTCCTTGAACGGATCCCCCACCGTGTCGCCCACCACCGTCGCCTCGTGCAGCTTGGTGCCCTTCTGCTTCATCTCCGTCTCCACGATCTTCTTGGCGTTGTCCCAGGCGCCGCCGGCGTTGGCCATGAAGATCGCCTGGTAGAGGCCGAAGAAGGCGATCGAGGTCAGGTAGCCGATGAACAGGAACGGGTCGGCGAAGGCGAAGGCCAGGGTGGCGAAGAAGACGGCGATGAAGATGTTGATCATCCCCTTCTGCGCGTACTTGGTGCAGATCTCGACCACCTTCTTGCTGTCGGAGATCGAGGCCTTGGTCGCCCCCTCCAGCTTCATGTTCCCCTTGATGAACTCCACCGCGCGGTAGGCGCCGGTGGTCACCGCCTGGGTGGAGGCGCCGGTGAACCAGTAAATCACCGCCCCGCCCGAGAGCAGGCCCAGCAGGAACGGCGGATGCAGGATCGAGAGCTTGCCCAGGTTGGTCGTGAGTCCGTGGGTGAGGGCCACAATGATGGAGAAGATCAGCGTCGTCACCCCCACCACCGCGGTGCCGATCAGCACCGGCTTGGCGGTGGCCTTGAAGGTGTTGCCGGCGCCGTCGTTCTCCTCCAGGTTCATTTTGGCGCGCTCGAAATCGGGCGTGAAGCCGTACTGCTGCTGCAGCTCCTTCTCTATGCCCGGCACCTGCTCGATCAGCGACAGCTCATACACCGACTGGGCGTTGTCGGTCACCGGCCCGTAGGAATCCACCGCGATGGTGACCGGCCCCATGCCCAGGAAGCCGAACGCCACCAGGCCGAAGGCGAACACCGCCGGCGCCACCATCAGGCTGGGGTCGGAGAGCCCCAGCGTACTCACCGCGTAGCCCAGCGCCATCAGCGCCAGCATGCTGATGCCCAGCCAGAAGGCGCTGAAGTTGCCGGCCACGAAGCCGCTCAGAATGTTGAGCGAGGCGCCGCCCTCTTCCGACGAGATCACCACCTCGCGCACGTGCCGCGATTCGGTGGAGGTGAACACCTTGACCAGCTCGGGAATCACCGCCCCCGCCAGCGTGCCGCAGGTGATCACGGTGGACAGCTGCCACCACAGCGACGGGTCGGCGTTCACCACCGGAATGACGAAGTAGGACACGAGGTAGGTGGCCGCGATCGAGACGATCGAGGTCACCCAGACCAGCGAGGTCAGCGGCTTCTCGTAATTGAACTTGTCCGCGTTCAGGTATTTGGCCTTGGCGAAGGCGCTGTTGAGGAAGTAGGATCCACCCGCGGTCAGGATCATCACGATGCGCATGATGAAGATCCACACCAGCAGCTGCACCTGCACCAGCGGGCTCTTCACCGCCAGCAGGATGAAGGTGATCAGCGCCACGCCGGTGACGCCGTAGGTCTCAAACCCGTCTGCCGACGGCCCCACCGAGTCGCCGGCGTTGTCGCCGGTGCAGTCGGCGATCACGCCCGGGTTGCGCGCGTCGTCTTCCTTCACGTTGAAGACGATCTTCATCAGGTCGGCGCCGATGTCGGCGATCTTGGTGAAGATGCCGCCCGCCACGCGCAGCACCGCCGCCCCCAGCGACTCGCCGATGGCGAAGCCGATGAAGCAGGGGCCGGCGTAGGAGCCGGGGATGAACAGCAGAATGCAGAGCATGATGGTGAGCTCGATCGAGATCAGCACCATGCCAATGCTCATGCCCGCCCGCAGCGGAATCGAATAGCAGGGATAGGGCTTGCCCTTCAGGCTGGCGAACGCGGTGCGGCTGTTGGCGAACGTGTTCACCCGGATGCCGTACCAGGCCACCGAGTAGCTGCCCAGAATCCCCAGCAGGCTGAACGCCAGGATGGTGATCACCTTCAGCGCCGACATGGCGTCGAAGTAGCCGAAATAAATGACGATGATCAGCGCGATCAGCCCCTCCAGCGCCATCAGGAACTTGCCCTGGGTGAACAGGTAGGTCTTGCACGTCTCCCAGATGAGTTCGGAAACCTCGCGCATCGAGCGGTGCACCGGCAGGTCGCGCAGCCGGGAATAAGTGACGAAGCCGAACAGCAGCCCCAGGAAGCAGATCAGCAGCCCCCAGGTCAGGATCGTGCGCCCGCTGGTGCCCAGAAACGTCCCCTGGCTGAGGTTGGGCAGGATGAGTTGGGCTTCGCCGCCCGCCGGCGCCGTCGGCGCTTGCGCAAATCCATGCGCGGTCAGCAGGCCGCCCAGCGCGATGACGACCACCGCGGCCAGGGCAAACTTGAGCAACCGGTACACTGCAGCACGAGAAAAGTCCAAGTTCAATGCCTCCAAGGGGATGCGCCGAGGGTGGAACCTGCGCGCAAGTAACGATACCGCACCCCGCGCCGCCGCGCAACTGGCCCCCCTCCCTTCCCGGCTCGATCGCCCGCTGCTGCTAAAATAGGCAAGATCAACGTACAGCGTCATGTTCGAGACCCTTACCGATAAGCTGCAGCGGGTGTTCAAGACCCTGCGCGGCGAAGGCCGGCTGAGCGAAGCCAACATCGCCGAGCCGCTGGCGGAGATCCGCCTGGCGCTGCTCGAGGCTGACGTCAGCCAGCAGGTGGCCGAGGATTTGGTCGCCGCCATCCGCCAGCGCGCCTTGGGCCAGGAGGTGCTGCAGTCGCTGTCGCCGGCCGAGCAGGTGGTCAAGATCCTGCGTGACGAGCTGCTGCAGGTGCTGGGCGGCGAGGCCCGCCTCAACCTCAAATCCGCCCGCCCGCCCGCCGCCATCCTCATGGCCGGCCTGCAGGGCTCGGGCAAGACCACCACCAGCGCCAAGCTGGCGCGCTGGCTCAAGCAGCAGGGCCATCGCCCGCTGCTGGTCTCGGTGGACGTCTATCGCCCCGCCGCCCGCCAGCAGTTGGCGCTGCTCGCCGAGCAGGTTCCCACGCCGCTGTTCGCCGGCGAGGCCGCCGACGCCACTGAGGCGGTGCTCGAGTTGGCCCGTGGCGCGCGCCGCGAGGCCGTCCGCCAGGGCTGCGACATCCTGATTGTGGACACCGCCGGCCGCCTGCACGTGGATGCCGCCCTGATGGACGAGATGCGGCAGCTCAAAGAGCTGCTCGCGCCCCAGGAGATCCTCTTCGTCGCCGACGCCATGACCGGCCAGGATGCGGTCCGCTCCGCCTCCGCCTTCCACCGCGAGCTGGCCCTCACCGGCGTGGTGCTGACCAAAATGGATGGCGACAGCCGCGGCGGCGCCGCGCTCTCCATCCGCGCCGTCACCGGCCAGCCGATCAAGTTCATGGGCACCAGCGAGCGCCTCGACGGGCTCGAGGTCTTCCATCCCGACCGCATCGCCGGCCGCATCCTCGGCATGGGCGACATCCTCAGCCTGATCGAGCGCGCCGAACAGGCGGTCGACCAGAAGCAGGCGCAGGAGCTGGAGCGCAAGATGCGCAGCGACAGCTTCACCCTGGCCGACTTCCGCGACCAGTTGCGCCAGGTGAAGAAGCTGGGCTCGCTCGAGAACCTGGTCAAGATGCTGCCCCGCGTCGGCCCCTTCCAGCAGTTGCACAAGGCCTCCGCCTCCGTGGACGAAGGCCAGATCACCCGTACGGAAGCCATCATCTGCTCCATGACCGAGCAGGAGCGCCAGCACCACCAGATCATCAACGGCAGCCGCCGCAAGCGTATCGCCCGCGGCTCGGGCGTCAGCGTGCAGGAAGTCAACCAGGTGCTGAAGCAGTATGTGCAGATGCGCAAAATGTTCAAGTCCGTGGCCGGCTCGCCGTTCCTGAGCAAGAAGCTCATGAGCGCCCGTTTGCCCGGCGCCCCGCAGTGAAATCCCGTTCGTCTGAGGAGACCCCCGTGCTCGCCATCCGCCTCGCCCGTGAAGGAAGCCGCAAGAAGCCGTTCTACCGTGTCGTGCTGCTGGAGAAGAGCGCGGCCCGCAACGGCCGCTCGCTCGAAATCCTCGGCACCTACAACCCGGTGCCCAATCCCGCCCTGATCGAGCTCAACGCCGACCGCATCGCGCATTGGACCGCGCGCGGCGCCCAGGTCTCGGCCACGGTCGCGCAGCTTCTGCGCCGGCAGCGCGAGCGCGCCGCCCCGGCGCCCGCCGCCTGAGCCGGCGCCGGCGGAGGATGCCATGGAATCGCTGTTGAACTACCTGGTGCGCGGCCTGGTGCAGCACCCCGAGGCCGTGCGCATCGCCCCTGTGGTCCGGCGCCAGCGTCCCGGGGAGCGCGCCCCGGCGCCCTGCTGGGAGCTGCGCGTGGCGCCCGAGGACTTTCCCCGCATCGTCGGCCGCGGCGGCCGCACCGCGCGCGCGCTGCGCGCCCTGCTGGAGGGCAGCTATCGCGCCCAAGGCGGCAGCGACTACGATCGCCCCGGGCTCAACATCATGGACCCGGAAGACGATGGCCGCCCCGTCTGAATCCCCGCCGGCCTGGGTCACCGTGGCGCGCGTCGCCAAGACCCAGGGCCGCAAGGGCGAGCTCGCCGCCGACCTGCTCACCGACGTCCCCGGCCGCTTTGCCGGCCTGGACCGGCTCTGGCTGCTCGCCCGCTCGGGCGAGCGCCGCGCCTTCGTCCTCCGCCACCACTGGCCGCATAAGGGCCGCGTCGTGCTCGAGCTCGACGGCATCGCCGATCTTACCGCCGCCTCCGCCTGGGTCGGCGCCGAAGTCCAGGTCCCCGCCGCCGAGCGCGCGCCCGCGCCGGCGGGCGCCTACTTTGTCTCCGATCTGGTCGGCTGCCAGGTCTTCGACCATGGCCGGCCGCTGGGCGAAGTCGCGGCGGTCGAGGAGGTGCCCGGGGCAGCCGCGCTCCTGCATGTCGCCGCGCTCGCGGGCGAGTTGCTCATCCCCTTCGCCGCCGCCTACGTCGAATCGGTCTCGCTCGCTGAGCGCCGTCTCGCGCTGCGCCTGCCCGATGGGCTGACCGCGATCAATCAGCCTTGAACCCTGCCATGCGCTTCGATCTGGTCACCATCTTTCCCGCCTTCTTCGACTCGCCCCTCGCTCACGGCGTGGTGGCGCGCGCCCGCGCCGCCGGCCGGCTCGAGATCGCGGTGCACAACCTGCGCGACTGGGCTCCGGGCCCGCATCACATCACCGACGACCGTCCCTTCGGCGGCGGCGAGGGCATGGTGATGAAACCCGAGCCCATCTTCGCCTGCCTGGGCGCGCTGCTGGGCGCGCCGCCCGGCGTGCAGCCGCCGGCAAGCCGCACCCGCGTCTGCCTGCTCTCCGCCCAGGGCCGCGCCTTTCGTCAGAGCGATGCCCGCGCCTTCGCCGCGCTCGACCGGCTGATCCTCATTTGCGGCCGCTACGAGGGCGTGGACGAGCGGGTCGCCGCGCACTGGGTGGACGAGGAGATCTCGATCGGCGACTTCATCCTCTCTGGCGGCGAACTCGCGGCCGCGGTCGTGCTCGATGCCGTGGCCCGCCTGGTGCCCGGCGTGCTCGGCCATGAGCAGTCCGCCGTCAACGAGTCGTTCTCCTCGCCGCTGACGCTCGACTGCCCGCATTACACCCGGCCGCTCGAGTTCGAGGGCTGCGCCGTGCCCGCGGTGCTGCGCGGCGGCGACCACGCCGCCATCGCGCGCTGGCGCCGCGGCCAGGCGTTGCTGAAAACCCGCCGCTTGCGCCCCGATCTGTTCGCCCAGCTCGAGCTTTCGCCCCAGGATCGCGCGTTCCTGAGCGAGAATTGATTCATGCCTTCCGACTACGCCGACGCCGCGCTGCTGCTGATGGACGTGCAGCCCGGCATCGTGGACCGCCTGCCCGACCCGGCCGCCTATCTCGCCGCCGCCGCTGACGCCGTCGCGGCCGCGCGCGCCGCCGCGCTGCCCGTCCTTCACGTCGTGGTCGGCTTCCGCCCCGGCTTTCCGGAGATCAGCCCGCGCAACCAGGCGTTCCGCAACGCCCGCTTGGCCATGCCCGGGCTCACCGAGGCGCGCCCGTCCCTGGCGCCCGCCGAAGGCGAGGTGGTCGTGGTCAAGCGCCGCGTCAGCGCCTTCGCCGGCAGCGACCTCGAGGTGGTGCTGCGCGCCCGCGAGCTCCGCCATCTCGTGCTCGCCGGCATCGCCACCAGCGGCGTGGTGCTGTCGACGCTGCGCGAAGCCGCCGACCGCGATTTTCAGCTCACGGTCTTATCCGACGTTTGCGCCGACTTCGACGCCGAAGTCCACGCGGTGCTGATGCAGAAGCTCTTTCCCCGCCAGGCCGAGGTGCTGACCCGCGCCGCCTGGCTCGAGCGCCTGGCTTAGCCTGGCGCCCAGGTCATCCGCACCGTCACCGGGATCTGGTTCCGGATCGGCATCATCAGCAGCTCCGGCGGCGTGATCTTGAAATCAGTGAGCGTGGCCGGCACAGTGCCGCTGAGCACAAGGTCCTTCCCCTGCGCCGAGATCTGGAACGGCACCTGGGCATAGTGCACGTCCTGGCCGGCGAACTGCACCTCCAGGTCGGCTTTCAGCGTCCCCGGATGCAGCTCGGCCAAAGGCACCGTCACCCGCACCACCACCATCGGGTACTGGGCGCCGCGCGTGACCTGCAGCATGTGCAGGTCGCGGTTGGTGTCGCCCGACTGGAACGACTTCACCGGCGCCGCCACCAGGAAGTTGCACGTGCCCGCCTGGCACACGCCCTTGCCGCGCGCCGCATGGCTCACGCCCTCGGCGTGATGCAGCGGATGCACCACATGGTAGGTCAGCGTCGAGCTCTGCAGTTGCCAGGTCCGCGCCTGCGCCATTGCCGGCGCCGCCAGCAGCAGTACCGCAACTCCAAGCCACTTCTTCATAGTTGCGCCCCCTCCACCGGAGCGTTCGGCCGGCGGCGCCCGAACAGATGCAAGGCGGCGTGGAGCGAGTGCGCCGCCGCGTGCCCGACCGGCCCGGAATGCACCGTTACCGCCAGCAACGCGATCGTGTACGCCGCCAGCGTGATCACCGCCACCTGTCCGTGCAGCCGCGCGATGCCGTGCACGCGCTCGCCCTTGCTGCGCTGCGAATAGGCCATGGCGCCCAGAATCGGGGTCAGAATCATCCCCGGCACGTGGATCCACGCCATCGCCTCGTGCAGCTTGATCGGCCCTTTCTTCTTCACGCCCTTGATCTTGGGCGCCGCGATCGCGTAGTAGGCGGTGGCGGCGTACAGCGCCGCCGTGGTGGTTCCCAGAATGGCGTGCAGGTTGCGCGACCCGGTGTGGCTGGCGCGTCCGCCGGCGAAGCCGCCCGACACCACCGTCGCCACCAGCGGAATCATGGTGATCAGCCCCAGGTTCTGATGGATGTGCAGCATGTGCGAGCGCCGGTTGAGCAGCGCCTGCTCTTGCGCGTTGCCCTGGGTCTCCGACGCGGGAAAGCCCAGGCTTCCCAGCGAGAGCGCCGGCGTGAGCGCGGCGTTGAGCGCCTGCTCCGCGCCCGCCGTCAGCCTGACCTGCCGGCTGCGGCTGGTGAAGCCGGCCGCACTAAAGGTCACGGTGTAGCTGCCGGCTGCCAGCCCGGGCAGGGTGTAGCCGCCCGTGGCATCGCTCTGCGCCCGCCGCGCCATCCCGGTGGCCATGCTGGTGGCCTCCACCTGCGCGTTCGGAATCGCCGCGCCCGACGACTCCGCCACCTTGCCGTGCAGCGTCGCCGCCTGTCCCCAGGCCAGGCCCGCCGCCAGCATCACCGCGCCCGCAATCTGCGCCATCCGCATGCGATGTGACCTCCAGCCTACGGTACCCTAAAGTCCATGCGCCCTACGTCCAACATCGTCGGCGTGATTCCCGCCCGCATGGGCGCCACCCGCCTGCCCGGCAAGCCGCTGCGCCACATCGCCGGTGTCCCGATGATCCAACGGGTCTACCAGGGCGCCGCCGGCTGCTCCCTGCTGCAATCCGTGGTCGTGGCCACCGACGGCGAGGAGATTGCCGGCTTCTGCCGCGGCGCCGGTATTCCCGTGTATCTGACGTCGCCGGCGCACGCATCGGGTACGGATCGGGTGTGGCAAGTGGCGCGCGAGCTGGGCGCCGATGCCGCGGTGAACATTCAGGGCGATGAGCCGATGGTCCGTCCCGAAATGCTCACCACGCTGGTGGAAGCGCTTTTTGCCGCGCCCGAGGTCGAGGTCGCCTCGCTCTACACCCCGGTCGCCGCCGAAGAGGCCCAGCCGCCGAGCGTCTGCAAGGTGGTGATTGAAGCCAACGGCCGCGCCCTGTATTTTTCCCGCGCCGTAATCCCCTACCCGCGCGAGGCCGCGCCGCAGTACCTCAAGCACCTCGGCTACTACGCCTATTCGCGCGCCGCGCTCGAGGCCTTCCACGCCTGGCCGCCCTCGGCGCTGGAGTTGGCGGAACGCCTGGAGCAGTTGCGCTTCCTCGACCACGGGATCCGCATCGCCATGGCGGCCACCGACTGCAACACCCTCGGCATCGACACACCCGAGGATTTGGCTCAGGCCGAAGCCTGGTTCGCCCGGCATCCGGACCGGATCTGACGCACGTCTGCTAAACTGTTGGTCTATTCCCGGCGGCGGTTTGGCCGCGGAGAGCCCCCATGAGTCTGAAGCCTGCCATCCAGAAATTTGCCGACCAGCAAGCCGGTTCGCCCCTGCCCGCCTTTCACCCCGGCGACACCATTCGCGTCCACGTCAAAATCCGCGAAGGCGACAAGGAGCGCGTGCAGGCGTTCGAGGGGGTCTGCATCGCCCGCAACGACCGCGGCGCCCGCCGCTCCTTCACCGTCCGCAAAATCTCCTTTGGCCAGGGCGTCGAGCGCATCTTCCCGGTCAACGCGCGCGTGATTGACCGCGTCGAGCTGGTGCGCACCGGCCGCGTCCGCCGCGCCAAGCTGTACTACCTGCGCGGCCTGCGCGGCAAAGCCGCCCGCATCCGCGAAGTCGAGTCCGCCGTCAAAAAGGCTCCGGCCAAGTCCTGACCGCGCGCCGAGGCTCCCACGCGCTGCGACGCCAGCTTTGAGCGCGAGGCTTGGGCGCAGGGTTTCGCCTGCGTGGCCGGGGTGGACGAGGCCGGACGCGGTTCGCTCTTCGGGGCGGTGGTGGCGGCCGCGGTGGTGCTGAATCCCGCCGATCGCATCCGCGGCCTCAACGATTCCAAGCTGCTCGATGCGCCCACGCGCGAGCGCCTGGACCGCGCCATCCGCGCCCGCGCCCTGGCCTGGGCGGTCGCCGCCGAGGACGCCGCCGCCATTGACGCGGTGAACATCCTGCAGGCGTCCCGCCGCGCCATGCGCGCCGCCGTCGCCGCGCTGCCTCTGCGCCCCGATTGCCTGCTGGTGGATGCGGTCGCGCTCGACTGGCCGGGCGAGCAGCGCGCCCTGATCCACGGCGATGCCCGCTCCATCTCGATCGCCGCCGCCTCGATCCTCGCCAAGGTGCACCGCGACGCGCTGCTGCGCGCCTGGGACCCGGTCTTCCCCGCCTACCGCCTCGCCGGCAACAAGGGCTACGCCTCGCCCGAGCACCTCGCTGCCTTGCAGCGTTGCGGACCCTCGCCCCTGCACCGCCGCAGCTATGCCCCGGTGGGCGCGGCCCTGGCGGGCGCGCAGCGCCAGCTCGCGTTGTTCCACCCCTGAACCCGCTAGTTCCCGGGCGGGACGGCGAAGTAGCCGCTGCGCGCCCGCACCTTCGCTCCGGGATGCTGCTTCTTGGCCGCGCCGGCCAGCTCGATCTGCACCCGCCGGAACTTGCCGTCGAACCTCCGCCGGTCGGACTGATAGCCCAGCGTGTACTGGCTGCGCAGCTCCTGCTCGATCTGCGCGAACGCCGGCTGCAGGTTCCGGCCGGCGTTGATCGTCCGCCCGCCGGTCTCCTTGGCGATCTGCCGCAACTGCCCCGGCCCCGGGCCCATGCCGCCGAAGCCGTAGCCGTTGAAATGGCGGTCGTAGGCGATCACCGCGAAGACCACCGTGTTGCTGTCCAGCGCCGCCCGCAGCGCGTCGGTGTGGGTATAGGTGCTGCCCTGCTCGCCGCCGTCGGTCACCACGATGATCGCCTTGCGCCCCACCTGGTGCGCCAGCTCGTCGTGGCAGGCAAGGTAGATCGCATCCCACAGGTGGGTCGCGCCCTGCGCCCCCTGGTTGGGGAACGGTCCCGGATTGAGGATGCCGATGCTGCTGGCGTCGGTGCCTCCGATGTGGGCGTGATTGACCGCGTGGCTGAGCAGCGCCGGCGACGAGGTCAAATCCTGCAGCAGCATCGCGCTCACATCGAAGCCCACGACGAACGCCAGGTCCTTGGGCGTGATCACCTGGCGGAAGAACGCATCGCTGATGGCCTGCTCTTCGCTGAGCACGCCCGCCTGGCTGGGGCTGGTGTCCAGCAGCAGGCCCAGCGTCAGCGGGAGCTGGTCCTCCACCGAGAAGAACCGGATGCGCTGCGGGCGCCCGTCCTCCAGCACGCGGAAGTCGCCGCGCTGCAGGTGGGAGAGGAAGGCGTGGTGCTTGCCCTCCACGCTGAAGACCATGTTTACCAGGTTGGTGTTGGCGACGATGGTCGGAATCTGCGCCGCCGCCCGCCTGCCCGCGGCCGGTGCGGCCGGCGGGGCGCCGCGTCCGGGCGTGATCGGTGCGATGCGCGCTCCCGGCAGCTCCTGCGCCACGGCCGCAACCGCGAACAGTGCGGAGCAAAGGATAATGCGGAGAATCGAGGGCTTCATGAAGGAGCGGCGGCTGCGCCTATAGTCTAGGACGTTGCGCGCGGTGCGCGGGTTGCGGCGCCGGCGCCGGCCGCCGCCACCATGGCCGCACGTGCTGCGCTGCGCGCCGCGCTTCACGCTCGCCGCGCGACCGTGCGCCGCCGCGGTTCACTTTTTCGCTTGACACCCGCGCGCGCAAATTCTATACATGCACTTATCCTGCGCGGGTTCGCTCGCGCAGATTCTGTTCGATTGGAGAATAGTCATGGCAACGAAGAAACCCGCCAAGAAGGCTGCGAAGAAGCCGGCGGCGAAGAAGACCTCGAAGAAAAAGTAGCAACGCAAGTTCTTCGGGAATTGGGCGAAGGGGGGCGAGACATCGTCCCCCTTCGTTATTTTTCCCGGCCGGGTGGCAAACTGATCAACCATGCCGAACGTGCTCGCCCTTGATGTGCACCATCCCGACCCGGCGGTGGTTGCCGCTCTCGCCGCCGCCATCGCCGCCGGCGCCGTGGTGGCGCTGCCCACCGACACCGTCTACGGTCTTGCCGCCAACGCGCTCGACCCCGCCGCCGTGGCGCGCGTGTTCGCGCTCAAGGGGCGCGGGTTCGATCAGCCGCTGCCGGTGGCGGTGCGTGGCCGCGCGCAGGCGGCGGCGCTGGCGGCATCGCTGCCCCCGCTCTTCGACCGCCTCGTCCAGGCGTTTTGGCCGGGGGCGCTCACCCTGGTGGTGCCTGCCGGCCCGCACCTGGCGGCTGCCGTCACCGCCGGCCGCGGCGCGGTCGGCCTGCGCCAGCCCGATCTGCCCTTGCTCGCCGAGCTGCTGCGCCTCGCCGGCGTGCCGCTCACGCTCACCAGCGCCAACCGCAGTGGCCAACCCGCCTGCCGTACCGCCGCGGAGGTGGCCGCCCAATTCGGCGCGGATTGCCCGCTGCTGGCCGACGGTGGCCCCACCCCGTCCGCCCTGCCCTCCACCGTGGTTGATCTCTGCGGCCCCGAGCCGCGCGTCCTGCGCCCGGGCGCCATCCCCGCCGCGCGGCTGGAAGCGGCTTGGCGCGAGCATCGTGTATCATAAGGTTTTTCGCGCGCTATGCGCCGTGGCCGAACGGCCGGAGGACGAAGCGAATGCCCCAGAACGATGACATCGAAGCTAAGGTACGCTCCATCGTGGTCGAGAAGCTCGGCGTTGAGCCGGGCGAAGTCACTTCCACCGCTTCTTTCGTGGACGACTTGGGCGCCGATTCGCTGGATCTGGTCGAGCTGGTGATGGAGTTTGAAAGCGTGTTCAACGTCCAGATTCCGGATGAAGACACGGAAAAGATCCGCCGCGTGCAGGATGCCGTGGACTACATCCGCGCCAAGGCGGGAGAGCCCGCCTGACCCCTTCCGGCAGCAGTTCGCACCGCCCCGCCGGGCCAGCCGCGGAGGACGCGGCGCGCGCCGGTTCGGGTGGCTCCGTCCCCCGGCGCCGGGTGGTGGTCACCGGAGTCGGCTTGATTTCCGCCTTGGGGCTGACCGCGCCGGAGACCTGGGCCGGCCTGCTCGCCGGCACCAGCGGCGTGGCCCCGATCACGCTCTTTGACGCCTCCGCCTATAGCTGCCGCTTTGCCGCCGAGGTCAAGGGCTTCGATCCCTTCGCCGTCATCGAGAAAAAAGAAGTCAAGAAGATGGGCCGCTTCATCCAGTTTGCGATGGCGGCCGCCGCCGAGGCCATGGCCGCCTCCGGCCTGGAGGTCACCGAGGCGCTGGCGCCCCGCGTCGGCGTCCACATCGGCAGCGGCATCGGCGGCTTCGACGTCATTGAGCGCGAGCACAAGGCGTTGCTCGAGGGCGGCCCGCGGCGGGTCTCGCCCTTCTTCATTCCCGCCGCCATCGTCAACCTCGCCGCCGGCCAGGTTTCCATCCGCTTTCGTGCCCGCGGCCCCAACTCCGCCGCCTGCACCGCCTGCGCCTCCGGCGCCCATTCCATCGGCGACGCCTTCCGCCTCATCCAGCATGGCTACGCCGACGCCATGATCGCCGGCGGCGCCGAAGCGGCGATCACCCCGCTGAGCGTGGCCGGATTCGCCTCCATGCGCGCGCTCTCCACCCGCAACGACGATCCCGCCCGCGCCAGCCGTCCCTTCGACCTGCAGCGCGACGGCTTCGTCATCGGCGAAGGCGCCGGCATCCTGGTGCTGGAGGAGCTCGAGTTCGCCCGCCGCCGCGGCGCCCGCATCCTGGCTGAGTTGGCCGGCTACGGCATGAGCGCCGACGCCTTCCACATCACCATGCCCGCGGAGTCGGGCGCAGGCGCCCTGGCGGCCATGCAGCAGACCCTCGCCGATGCCGGTATCGCGCCCGGCGAGGTGGATGCCATCAACGCCCACGGCACCTCCACCCCCTACAACGACCGGTTCGAGACTCTGGCGATCAAGCGCCTCTTTGGCGGCCACGCCTACCAGCTCGCCATCAGCTCCACCAAGTCCATGACCGGGCACCTGCTCGGCGGCGCCGGCGGACTCGAAGCCGGCATCTGCGTGCTCACGCTCGAGCACCAGATGGTCCCGCCCACCATCAACCTCGAGACCCCCGACCCGGAGTGCGATCTCGATTACACCCCCAACCAGGCGCGCCCGCGCGCCATCGGGGCGATTCTGTCGAACTCGTTCGGCTTCGGCGGCACCAACGCCGCCCTGTTGTTCAAGGCCTGGGCGGGCTGAGCGCAAACCGCGCCGATTCGCCCCGGCCGATCACACCTTGCCGCTTGCGGGCTGGAGCGCGGCAAAGGCGCGCTCCAGCCGCCCGTAGGTGTCCTCCAGCCGTTCCGGCAGCACCCGCGTCTCGCCCACGACGCTGATGAAATTGGCATCGCCCATCCAGCGTGGCACCACGTGCAGGTGCAGGTGGCCGGCGATGCCCGCGCCCGCCGCCGCGCCCAGATTGACGCCCACGTTCAAGCCTTCCGGGTGATACTCCGCCTCCAACGCCGCTTCCCCCTGCGCGGCCAGTTCCATGATCTCGTGCCGCGCCTCCGCGCCGCACGTGCGCAGCGTGGCGCAATGCGCGTACGGCAGCACCATGAGATGGCCGACGGTGTAGGGATAGCGGTTTAGCATCACCGCCGCCAGCCGCCCGCGATACACCACCAGCGCCTGGCGGTCATCGCCGGCGGCGAGCTGCGCGCACAGCACGCAGCCGTCCGCCGCTTGGCCCGCCGGCGTGCGTGCCTCGGTGAGGTAGCGGTAACGCCAGGGCGAGAACAGGAAGTCCATCCCCGGATTCTAGCAGCCGCCGGGCAGGCTGCCCTTGGCGCCGGCACGGCCGGCGCCGCGCTAAAAGAACAAATACTTGCGCCACTTCTCGTCGCTGCGGCCCATCATCCGGATCAGGTGGCGGCTGGTATGCAGGTTGAACGGCCGCGGATCGCGCAGCAACGTCAGCTCCGCCTCGCTCAGCAGCCGGTCGCTCTTGCGGTGGTTGCAGGCGCGGCAGCAGGCCACCAGGTTTTCCCACGAGCTGCGCCCGCCCCGCGAGCGCGGCACCACGTGATCGAGCGTCAGCGCCTGCGCCGGGCACACCGTGCCGCAATACTGGCAGGTGTTACGGTCGCGCAACAGGATGTTCTTGCGCGAAAGCGCGCGCGTGCGGTGTGGAATGCGGCGGTAATGCAGCAGCCGGATGACCGACGGCACCGGGTAGTGCGCGCGGCTGGCGCGCAGGTGGTGGCTGTGCACCTCTTCCGCCCGCGCCACCCCCTTCAGCACCAGCACCAGCGCGCGCCGCGCGGCGCACACGTTGATCGGCTCGTAGCTGGCGTTCAGCACCAGCACCGGGCTCAGTAGCGGCGCCTGCGCGCTCATGCCGCCTCCGCGCACAGTTCGCGCGCTGCCCGCACGGCGGTCATCACCATCACCTGGCGCGCGCCGGCGCGCCGCAGCGCCGCGGCTGCCGCCCGCGCCGTCGCCCCGGTGGTCAGAACATCGTCCACCAGCAACACCTGCTTGCCTTGCACCCGCTTGCCCGCGGCCGCAAACGCGCCGGCCACGTTGCGTTCCCGCTCCGCGGCGGTCAGACCCGACTGCGGCGCCGTTTCCCGCACCCGCCGCAGTCCGTCGGCTGCATAGGCGCAGCCCAGGCGTCGCGCCAGCCGCCGGCCGATCTCCCCGCCTTGGTTGTAACCGCGCTGTCGCCGCCGCGCCGCTCCCAGCGGAACGGGCACCACCACCTCGGGCCAGGCCGGCAATTGCGGCGCCCGCTCCGCCAGCCGCTGCGCCCAGAAGGAGGCCACCGGCACGACGCCGCCGAACTTCAATAAAAGGATCAATGCCCGCGCCACGCCCTGGTAGTCGGCGGCGCTGATGGCCGCGACGTAGGGGGGTGGCGCAACTCGGCACTTGGGGCATTCCCCGCCTGTCGCTTCCACGTACGAGGATACCTGCCCGCAGCGCGCGCAAACTCCCGCTACCGCATCGCCCACCGTCGCCAGGCAGTCCGCGCAGACAGGGAGCCGGCTTGCCTGCCGCAGCCGGGCCCCGCAAATCCTACACGGGGAAGGGAACAGCAGGCTTACGGCGGCGGCCGCGGCCGTAACGCTTAGATTTGCGATGAAACGCGCAGCCCGGCCGATCTCAGGGCGGGCGCGATCCCGATCCTGCTCAGGCCTCGTGGCGAGGCTGCCGGGGCTGGCATGGGGCGAACTGCTGAAGATATCCCTCCCAGCGGTGCATGTCTGCCCCGATCATAGCATTGTGACGGCGTCGCCCGGGCGCAGCCGGCCGCCTCCCGGCCTAGGCGACCACGCCTTGCTCGACTTTCTCCTGGCAGTTGATGCACATGCTGGCCCACGGCACCGCTTCCAGCCGTTTCAAATTCAGCTCCTCGCCACAGGCCGTGCACTCGCCGAAGGTTCCATCCCGGATGCGCGCCAAGGCGTCGTTCACCATCTGCAGTTGGCTACGGTCGGCGTTGCTCTGGTGGAAAAGGAACTCCTTGGTATAGGAGTTGGTGGCCTTGTCGGCGATATCCTGTGTCGCCTCTTCGTCGGCGGCGCGGCCGTCCTGTTCGTTGCGCGCCACCGCCTGCATGAGCTCTTGCTGTTTCTGCAGGAGCTTCTTGTGAAACTGTTCTAGCCGTTTGCGATCCATCAGCGTTCACTCCCTGCGTCCACGTCCGCCGGAAAGCCTTTAACATTATCGGCACGGGCCGCCACTTGTCAAATGCCCCAGCCTCCGGGCCTTGCCGGTCGTGGCGGCATGAGGCTTGGATGCTGTGGCCCGCGGCCGGGGTACAAGTTTTCGCGGCTGGCCCCGGCCCGCTCCTTCACCAACCCGTGGTAGCATTATCCCCAGTCCGCAGTTCCGCCGGCGGACCCGCGGTGGCGTTCGCCGCCGCACTTCCGCGCCGCCGGCGCGTACTTGGGCGCGTACCCCGGCTTCCGGAGAAGGAGCAGCATTGGCGCAGATCAGCCGCAAGGAATTGAAGAGCGATGAATTCGTCAGCGGGATGGACGCCGCCTACGAGTTCTTTCTCCAGCACCGCCAGCGCATCATCACCGTGGCCATCGCCGTCGTGGTGATTGCCGGCGCCGTCTACAGTTACATCGCCTGGCAAAACAGCCGCAACCGCGCCGCCTCCGCCCTGCTCACCGCGGCGCTGAACACGCTGCACGCGCCCCTGCAGACCGGGCCCAACGCCACGCCTCCCGCTCCCGGCGTGCCGACCTTCGCCAATGCCGCCGACCGCGCCTCCGCCGCCGGGCAGCAGCTGCAGGCCGTGATCCAGGGTTATCCCTCCACTGGCGCCGGCCAAATGGCGCGCCTCTATCTTGGCTTGGCCCAGCAGGATGAAAATAATCCGCAGGCGGCTGCCACGCTGCAGGCCGCGGCCACCTCGGGCGACAAGGTGGTGGCCACCGCCGCCCAGCACGCGCTGGCCAATTACGACATCCAGCACGGCAACCTGGCCGCCGCTCATGCTCTGCTGCTCAAGCTCACCCAGCAGAACTCCCCCACCCTGCCCCGCGCCGTGGCGCTGATGGAGCTGGCCGATCTCGACCGCACCTATAACCCCAAGGAAGCCGTCCAGTACTACCAGCAGTTGCAGCAGGACTATCCCAGCACCCAAACCGCCCAGGAAGCGCAGCAGCAGCTCGCCGCCTTAAAGCACTAGCCCGCGGCGACCCGGCCAGGCCAGCGCCACTGCGCCGCGCGTCCCGCGCGCCGTGGCCGGCAACGCCCATCGGCGGCGGGGTTGCTGCGTCGGCTGCTGTCCGGCAAGCGGCATCGATTTGATACAATCAACACCTTGGCGGCGCGGCGCGTTGGCAGTGTGTCTGAACCGCTCACCCCAACTGCTCCATGCTGCTCCCGCCGACAAGAAGGAGGACAATTCTCGGTTATGGCTTGATGCTGGCGGGCGCAGGGAGCCTGTTCGCCGTGATCCGCCTGATCGGCCTCCATCTCGCCGCCCCGGCCGCGGGCGCCCCCTCTTCCTCTGCCGCCACCGCCGCCCCGGGTACGCTCGCCCATGTCCTGCTCGCCTTGCTGGTGATCCTGATCGCCGCCCATTCCGTCGGCGCACTGTTCCGCCTGCTGCATCAGCCGCCGGTGGTTGGCGAGATGATCGCCGGCATCTTGCTCGGCCCGTCGCTGCTGGGGCGGTTCGCCCCGGCCGCGTTCGCCTTCGTCTTGCCCGCGCCGGTGGCGCCCTACATCTCGGTGCTGGCGCAAGTCGGGGTGATCCTCTATATGTTCCTCATGGGCGTGGAGCTGGACACCGGTCTGCTCCGCAATCGCGCGCACACCTCGATTGCCATTTCCCACGCCAGCATCCTGGGCCCGTTCCTGCTGGGCAGCGCGCTCGCCCTCTGGCTGTATCCGCTGTATTCCACCAGCGCGGTCCCGTTCACGGTGTTCGCCCTGCTCCTGGGCGTCGCCATGTCCATCACCGCCTTTCCGGTGCTCGCCCGCATTCTCAGCGATCGCGGCATGCACACCAGCCGCCTCGGCGCCGTCGCCTTGGCCTGCGCTGCCGTGGATGATGTCACCGCCTGGTGCCTGCTCGCGTTTGTGGTCAGCGTCGCCCACGCGCAGCCGGCGCGCGTGCTGATGACCCTGCTGCTCACCGCCGTCTTCATCGCCGCCGTCTTCCTCATCCTTAGCCCCGTCGCGCGCTGGTATGCCGGGCGCTACTCCCGCCGCGGAGGCGGCGGCCAGGATGCCATGCTGGTGGCTTGCGCCGCGCTGCTGCTGGCCTCCGTGGTCACCGAGGGCATCGGGATCCAAGCCCTGTTTGGCGCTTTTCTGGTCGGCGTGATCGTTCCCCATGACTCGCTGTTGGCGCGCGACCTGGTGCAACGGCTGGAAGACCTGGTCGTGGTGCTCTTCCTGCCTGCCTTTTTCGTCTTCACCGGCCTCCGCACCCAGATCGGCTTGATCCATCGCTGGAGCGACTGGGGCGTGTGCCTGGTCATCATCCTGGTCGCCTCGCTGAGCAAGTTCCTGAGCGGCGCGGCGGCGGCCCGCCTCACCGGCTTGCGTTGGCGCCAGGCCCTGTCCCTGGGCGCGCTCATGAATGCGCGCGGCCTGGTGGAGCTCATTGTCCTCAACCTCGGCCTCGACCTGGGCGTGCTGACGCCTACGCTGTTCACGATGTTGGTGATCATGGCGGTGGCCACTACGCTCATGACCGCCCCCGCCTTGAACGCCCTCCTGGGCGAACGGGAGGCGGCTCTGATGGAGCAAACGCTGTAACCCTTCGCGGAACTTCCATGGTCTCCTTTGAACTGCTTTTACTCGTTTCCATCGCCGCCGGTTTTGTCGGCGCCATGAGCGGCATGGGCGGCGGCGTGGTGCTCATCCCCGCCCTGACCCTGCTGGGCGTGGACATCAAGCACGCCATCGCGGTCAGCATCGTTTCCATCATCGCGACCTCAAGCGGCTCGGCTTCCGCCTACGCGCGCGACCACATCACCAACCTCAAGGTCGGGATGTTCCTCGAGATGTTCACCATCGTCGGCGCGATTGCGGGGGCGAGCATCACCATCGTTTCCTCGACCAAACCGCTCTATATCGCTTTCGGGGCGGTGCTGCTGGGCTCGTGGATTGCGCTGCTGTTCGCCGGTCACGTCACCTGGCATGAGGGCCGGCAGGACGCCTTCACGCGATGGCTGGAGCTGGAAGGCAGCTATCCAGACAAGGCCACGGGGACGGTGATCGAGTACAAGGCCCGGCGCGCTTACTTCGGCGCCCCGGCGATGTTCGGGGCGGGGATGATCGCCGGCCTGCTCGGCATCGGCGCGGGCGCGGTCAAAGTCCTGATCCACGATCTGATCATGGGGCTCCCTCCCAAGGTTTCCACCACCACCAGCAACTTGATCATCGGGGTGACCGCCTTGGCGGGAACCAGCGTGTATCTGATGGCGGGCTTGATCAATCCGGGGTTGGTCGCCCCGGTCGTGCTCGGGGTCGTGGCCGGCGCGTTTCTCGGCACCCGGCTGCTGGTCCGGTTGACCAATCAGGCCATCCGCCGGTTCTTCCTGGTCGTCTTGCTGGTGCTGGCGGTCGAAATGCTGTTCCGGGGATTGAGGGGTATCTAAAATGGGCGCAAACGGATCGAGCGGCGGAGGTGGCGTGGCTCCGGAAACGAAGGCCGAACTGGAGATGGATGAACTTGTGGGCTACATCCTGCAGGTGGGGGTGCTGCTCAGCATGGTGCTGGTCGCCGCCGGGCTGGTTTGGGAACGGATTCGCACCGGCCAACTGGCGCTCGACTACCGCATCACCAACATGAATCTGTTTGATTTTGTGGTCGCGGAGTTGCGCTTGACTTTGCACGGCGCCTTCGGTCCCCGCCTGCTGATCAATTTGGGCATCATCACCCTGCTGCTGACTCCCCTGGTCCGCGTGGCGGCCTCGATGGTGTATTTCATCGGGTTTCTTCGCAACTGGAAGTACTCCCTGTTCACCGCCTTCGTCCTCACCGTGCTGACCTACAGCCTGTTCCTGCGCTAGGGTTCCGAGCCAGAACGCGGCCGAACCACTGCCCCGAGCCGGACCGCCGCGTCAGCGTATCCGTCCCCACGCCGCCGCGGCCGTGGCGCAGCGCCCGCGCTCCCAATCGCTCGTTGGCGACCAGAGAAAGCCGAGCAGCCGCGGCCATGCCCGCGCCGCCGCCGCCGGCACCGCCCCGCATCCGGTCCACTGCGCCAGCACGGGCCGCGGCGTGATCCGGCCCAGCGCCGCCAGCACCGCCGCCGCGTCCTGCCCCTTCCGGATCAGCACCGAATTCACGTCCGCGATCATCCAGGCCGCGGCCGCGGCCGAGCCCGGCGCCGGCGGCCGTGCCGGGTTGAACTCCAGATTCGCGCCCAGAAACAAGTGGTTCGGGTCGGCCGCGTGGATGGCGTCCGCCGCGGTCTGCAGGTAGCGCGCCAGCACGTCGTCGGCAAAACGCGCCGCATCCGCATCCACCGCGTGCTGCGCCGCCGCGGATGGGTGCGGCGGCGCCTGGACGTCGACAAACAGCTTCGCCTTCAGCCCCCAGCGCCGGTCCAGCCGCTGGATGTCGCCGCCGTAGAGGTCTTGCAGATACTCCACCGCCCGCTGCCGCCCCGGCGCCCCCGGCCGCAGGCTCAAGTAAAACCCCAGCACCGCGCCCGCGTGCGTGGTTGGATCCCAGGGCAGGGCGTCGTCTCTGAAGTAGCCGATCAGGTCGGGATCCTTGGCGCGCGGCGCGCACGCATCCATCGCCAACTGCTCCACCTGCGCGGCAAAACCCGGGGCATAGACATCCACCAGGGGCTCGGCCTGGCGGCTGGCGAGCAGATCGCTGAGGTGCAGCGACTCGAGATAGGGCAGGCCGCGATGCCACAGCTCGGCGTCGGCATCGCCGCCCAGGGCGTTGAACCCGTCGCGCTGCATGCCCGCCAGGATCGCCGCGCTGCGTTGGTCCACATACGCCGGCGCCAGATCGGTGCGCGGCGCGCTGGCGGCAATCAGATGAACGTGGTTGAGCGCGCGCACCCAGAGCGTGCCTCCGCCCGGCGCCGTCAGCACCGCACGGCCGCCGCGCTCGGCCGCACGAAAGGCGGGGACCGCGCCGCCTGCCTGCGCCGCCAGGCTCGCCCCGGCGGCCAGTGCCCACGCCACCAGTGTGAAATACTGAAGCCTGATCATGCGTTTTCCCTTGCACGGGGTGCTGTGTGGCACGGCGGTCGCCCTGCTCGGCGCCTGGATGGCGATCACCACCGTCGGCGTTGCCGGCCCCGGCGGATTTCAGCTTCAGGTGCCTGCCAGCTATCTTAGCGTCGGCCAGCAATTTGAGCCGCGCCTGGTGAGTTTGGCGGGCGCGGCCGCCACGCTGCCGGCCGCCGTCACCCTCACGCTCCTCAGCGCAGGCGGCCGGGTTCTCGCCACCCAGCGGCTCGCGCTGGCTCCGTCGGCCCCGGCGGTCGCCGCTCCGCTGGCGCTGCCCCGCCCCGGCGCCTTCGTGCTACGCGCCCGTTCCGGCAAGATCACCCAATCCATTCCGCTTCACGCCCTGCCCGAGCCGGAGGGCGGCTACGGCGGCGTGCTGGCGCTGGCCAGTGTGGGCCTGCCACCGGGTGCGGCCGATTACCTGCGCCAGCATGGCTTTGCCGTCACCCAACTGCACGGCGTCGCCCCGCCTTCGCCGCCCGGCCTGATCCTCATCGGCGATGCGCGCCTCGATGGGAGGGCGCTGGCGATGCAGTACCGCTGGATCTGGAAGCAGGTGGCGTTCGGCGCGCAGGCGCTGGCGCTGGAGCCGCCTCCGCCGGGCGTCGCCGCCTATTGGCCGGCGATCGGTCCGCTCGTGCCCGCACCCGGCGCCTGCCCGCCGGCGCCTGCCGACGACCCGCCGCTCTACGCCGGGGTGCACCCCGGCGCCGCGCTGCGGGCCCTGCTGGGCCCGTCGCTGGCGTTTGCGCTGGCGCCCGCCGCGCCCCGCGTGTACGCCTGGAACGGTACCCGCCTGGCGGATGCCGGCGCATGCCGCGCGGTCTTCAGCCTGCGCTATGGCCACGGCTGGATTACCGTCTCCACGCTGCCCCTGCTGCAGCACTTTCAGGATGTCCGCGCCCGCCTGGTGCTGATGAATCTGATCAAGGCGGCGGCGCTGCGCAAGCATTACCAGCTTTCCACCGACCGGTTCGCGAGCGCCACCGCCCGGCGTCTGGCGGCGCTGCCGGCGCACGATCCCGGCGCCGATCAGGCGGTGTTTTTCCGCTCTCCGCCCGCCGCCGTCGAGCCGGCCGCCGAGCTGGTGCCGCTGGCCGCCGGCACCTGCTGGCGCGCGCCCGTCCTGATGCGCGGCGGCGCCCGCCTGCGGCTCGATCTGCGCCGCGCGCAGCCGGTGCGCTCGCTCCACCTGGCGTTTGGTCCCGGCGCCGACGGCCGCCCGGTGGCGTTCACCCTCGCCGCCTCGCCCGATGGCGCGCACTGGACCCCGCTCGCCGACCCGCCCGCCGCCCGCCGGCTGGCGCTGCCGCTACCGCCGGGCAACTGGCGCGCCATCCGCCTGGGCCTGCCGGTGCCCAGCTCGGGCTGGCAGTTGTGCGGCTTCTCCGCCCATTGAGCGGCTGGTAGCATAATCCCCATGTCTGCCCCCGATCCCGCCGCCGCGCTGCGCGCCCGCCTCGCCGCCATCCCCATCTTCCGCACCCTGCACCTGCGTCTCGAGGCCGCCGCCGACGGGGCCGCCTCGCTCACCGCGCCCTACGTCCGCGGCTACGACGGCATCTTCGAGTCCTTCCACGGCGGCCTGCTCATGACCCTCGCCGATACCTGCGCCTGCGTGGCCATCCTCACCCGCATCGGCGCCGACGCGGTGATCACCACCACCGACATGAACATCCGCTTCCTCGCCGCCTGCCGCTCCGACGCCACCGCCGAGGCGCGCGTCATCAAGATCGGCCGCACTTTGTGCCCGGTGGCGGTGGATCTGCGCGACGCCGCGGGCGCCCTGGTGGCGGTCGCCCAGGTCACCTACATGCGCCTGCCGCTGCGCCCGGCGGCTGAGTAATCAGTCGGCCGGCGTCCAGCCCGGCTGCGCGGCCAGCTCGTCCCAGCGCTCCAGGCAGAAGCGCGACCAGCTTTCCAGCTCCGCCGCGCCCGCGGCCAGCAACTCGCGCGGCGTGGCGAACCGCCCGGCGGCGATCTTCGCCTCCCGCGCCCGCACCGCTTCCGCCGCCAGCCGCCAGACGTGCACCAGCCCGATATGCACCCGGCCCACCGCCGTGCCGTCGTCGTTGATCAGGCCCGCCAGCTTGCGCTCCCGCACCGCCGCGCCGATCGTCACTTCCTCGTCCAGCTCGCGCGCCAGCGCCGCCTGGTAGCTGGGCCAGCCCGGCGCCGCGAACAGCCCCTCGTCGCCGCGCGCGATGTGCCCGCCCAGGCCCACCGAATGCAGCGCCCGCAGTCGCGCTTCGCCGCTCGCCTGGCCGCGCCGGTAGCAGAATACCCGCTCGCCGCACGCCAGGATCACGTAGGGGATCACCTGCTTCCAGGCGGTGTCGGTCTCCGCTGCCGCCCGGGGCAGAAACCGGCCGTGCCGCGGCTCGAAGATGATCGCCAGCCACGCCTCCCCGCCCAATTGCAGCCCCTGGAACCGCCCCGGCCGGAACAGCTCCGCCGCCTCCACCGCCAGCACGTCTTCCGCGCGCGCCATGTCGCGTTACACTACCCTAGCCGGCTGCCGCTGGCAATCCTCAATCCCATGGTCATCGGACTGACAGGCGCGAACGGCTCGGGCAAGACCACCGTCGCCGAATATCTGCAAGCCGCCGGGTTTGCCTATCTTTCCCTCTCCGACGAGATCCGCGCCGAGCTGGAGCGCGCCGGGCTACCGCCCACGCGTGAGAATCTCATCGCCCGCGGCAACGAACTCCGCCGCAGCTTCGGCCGCGACGCGCTCGCCGTCCGCACCCGTGCCCGCATCACGCCCGAGCGCAACTACGTCGTGGATTCCATTCGCCATCCCGACGAAGTCCGCGCCCTGCGCGCCCTGCCCGATTTCCACCTGCTCCATCTGGAAGCGCCGCTCGAACTGCGCTATCAGCGCGCGCGCGAGCGCGGCGACGCCCGCGCCCCCGCCAGCTTCGACCAGTTCGTCAATCTGGAGCGCCTGGAGACCGCCGGGTTCGATCCCGAGGCGCAGAACCTGCCCGCCGTCGCGGCGCTGGCGGATGCGGTGCTGGCCAACGACGGCGACCGCGCCCAGTTGCGCGCGCGGGTCGACGCCGTGGTGCAGGGCTGGCTGCAGCAGGCGGCGCAGTCCGATCCGCGCCCCGGCTGGGACGAGTATTTTCTCCACATCGCGCGCATCGTCGCCCTGCGCAGCAACTGCATCAAGCGCAAAGTCGCCGCCATCATCGTGCGCGACCGCCGCATCATCTCCACTGGCTACAACGGCACGCCGCGCGGCACCGTCAACTGTAACCAGGGCGGCTGCCCGCGCTGCAGCTCGCTCGCCCCCAGCGGCACCCGCCTCGACGAATGTCTCTGCAGCCACGGCGAGGAGAACGCCATCGTCCAAGCCGCCTATCACGGCATCGCCATCAAGGACTCCACCCTCTACACCACACTTTCGCCCTGCCTGCAGTGCACCAAGATGATTCTCAACGCCGGCATCCGCGAAGTCGTGTTCAATGCCCACTATCCGTTGGCCGACACCGCCGCCCGCCTGCTGGAGCAAGCCGGCATCGTCCTGCGCCGGGTCGAGCTCGATTGAGGCCGCCCCCCCGGGGGGGCAAGCGGCGCTTGCGCCCGCGCCCGCGGATTCGTGTAAGCTAAAGTCGCGCCCGGATAGCTGCAGGCGCAGGAGAACTGCTTGAAGAGTATTTTCGTGGGGAACTTGGCATTTGGCACCGGCGAAGACGAGCTGCGCTCGGTGTTTGCGAATTACGGTTCGGTCGCCCGTGTGAGCATCATGATGGACCGCGAGACCGGCCGCTCCCGCGGCTTCGCGTTCGTGGAAATGCCCAACGATGAGGAGGCGGAGTCCGCCATCTCCGGCGTCAACGGCAGCAGTCTCGGCGGCCGCACGCTCAACGTGAACGAAGCCCGCCCGCGTCCCGAGCGTCCGGCCGGCGGCTTTGGCCGCGGTCCGGGCGCCGGCGGCCCGCGCGGCGGCGGTGGCGGCGGCAACCGCGACGACTACCGCGGCCACGTCCGTCAGCCCCGCGAACCGCGCTGGTAAGGCCGCCCGGCGCGCCGGCTAGAACATCAGCCAGACGTTCAGATAGACGGTGTTGTTCTGCGAGGCGCTGCGGCCCGCACCGTCGTAGTTGGCGCCGGCGCCGTTGAACTTCAGATAGCCCTGGTAGGCCGCCGACAGCTCGACATTTTGCGCCGGCCAGAATCCGGCCTGGAGCAGATAGCCGCTGGAGTTGGGGCTGCCGTTCGCGCTGCCGCTGACCGGCGCGGCGGCATAGAGCAGCGGGTCGCTGGTGCCCCAGGTGGCAAACGGGCCGGCGCCCAGGCTGTAGCGGTTGCCGAAGTGAAAGATGCCGTTCGCCGACACTGTCTTCAGCGAGTGGGCGGCTTGCGCGGCGAGGTTGGCGGCGTAGGCCGCGTTGAGCTGCGACCGCTCGTCAATGAAGGAGACGTGCGTGGTCAGCTCATTGGCGCCGAAATGCCGGTCATACTGCAGGTCGGCGGCGTTGTCGGTATAGTGGTCTTCCGCGCCCGCCACGGCGTTGGGGAAGCTGTTGACCCACATGCCGAAGGTGCCGGCCTCGAGGTAGTTTTTCCCTCCGCCCCAGCTGGTTTGGTAGGCGCCGCGCCAGTACGGCGCCGCTCCGGCGATATTGATCCCGTAATTCGCCCCGGTCGGCGGCTGCGGACCGCCCAGGTGCATCGAGCGGTAGAGCGCGAAGTCGCCGTACCAGTGGTGGTTCCACATGGCGTAGGCCCCCACGCCGCCCACGTCCTGGGCCAAGCCGCCGTCCACCAACGGCGCGGCCATCGGGGTGGGCGTGGAATCGGGCGAGGCCCAGGGCCAGCCCCAGGCAGGCGTGTCATTCCAGAGGTCCTCGACGGTGGGGTTGTTGTTCATGTCCACGCCGTAGACCAGTTGCTTGCCCGCCCAGGTGGCGAAATTGGTGTACCGGATATCGGTGTTGTCCAGCGACAGACGATCGCTGGCGGCGGTGTAGGTGGCCTGCATGAAGGTGCCGAGATGCGTCGCGATCTCGCCCGCCATGAAGAGGCTGAGCTGCTGCGGGAATTCCACGTTGCCGGACTGCGTCCCGGGCGCGGTTTTGTTCATCAGCGTGTCGGCGATCTGGAACATGACCGAGATCGGCAAGTTGGCGTTGATCCAGACGCCCGAGGCGTTGCCCTTGCCCGGCGTGTAGATTTTCTTGGTATCCGGACCGCTCAAGGTATAGCCGTTGAGCTTGAATTCGCGGCCGAACTCCGTCAACTCGGGGAAGGTGATGTGGCAGCGGCTGCACGGCAAGCCGGTCTGGCGGGCAAAACTCGGGACCGCCCAAGCCCGCGATGGCGCCCCTGTCAGGAGGCCGAGCAATGCGCTGGCTGCGGCTAGAAGAAGAGTCTTGTTGCGATTCATATTTTAATTCTCGCGCGAGTGGGCAGGGAGCGGCGATACCCGCCCGGGTCCGCGTGCGACCGGCTGCCAGCTGCGGCCGCCGCTCCGCCGATGCGATGACTAACCCAGGCAGGCGGTGACCGGGCAGCATTCCGACGTGGCGCATCTGCGCCCGGTGCCATTCCGCCGAGTTGATGCTGGAGCGATACGCTGGCGCTTGCGGCTGCCGGCGCGCCGGCCGGGTATCCAAACATGCAATCCCCGGCCGGGCGCAACCGCGCCAGACGTGGAGCTTACTTCTTCAGGTTGAAATTCAGCTTGGCATGGCCGGTGACCGACACGATTTGCGACTGCGTCGCCACGCCGGGATGCCAAACCACCACGCGATAGCGGCCGTCGGGCAGGTTCGATAGGCTGTATTTGCCGCTCGTGCTGGTGACGGTGGAATATCCCGTCGGCGCCACATAGAGCCAAGCGCTCATGCTCGGGTGCACCAAGCACTGTAGATGGATCGCGCCGGCGCGCGTGAAACGATACGACACCGTCTGGTCGGGATTGTGGACGCCCAAGTTGCGGCCCAGCGCCGTGTCGTTGCCGATCGCTTTCCACATGACGTCGTGCTTCACTGTGTCGTCGTTCGTGAATTCGACCGTCGCGCCCACCGGGACCACGGACACGCCCGGCACGAACTGGGTCCACTTCTGGTCCACCGTATAGGTCTTGTCGGCGATGGGGGTCAGCGCCTTGCCCGACAGCGGTACGGCATAGACAACCGCCGGCGTGGGCGGCGGCGGGAAGGCGCCCGGCAGCGCCTTTGCCCGGGGAATCCCCGAGACTTGGCCGCTGATCGCGCCGCTTTGGGCTACTGCGGCCATGCCGGTCATCAGAACTGCAGCGAACAGGAACGAGCTTTTCATGGGTCCTCCAGTCGAATGGTGAAAATGAATTGCGGAACTCATCCTTCGAAATGCACGCGGTTGGCCAACTGTGATGGCAATCACGAACCCCTTGGAAAATCACGCAGTTGCAATTGCCCTCGCCTTCATAAACGCCAGGAACATTGCGTTAAATTCCACAAGGCATGGGGAAAAACCCGCAATTGTCGTGTTGTGGATCACGCCCCGCCCGTACGACCATCACAAATCAGGAAATGTCCCCAGAGGGTTGGACCCCGGCAGCGAGCCGCTCTTCCCCACTTCGCAGCCCCCCTGTCTCTGCGGTCTCGCTCCGGTCAGGCTGGCGCGACTCGGGACCAACGCCAATCGCCGGGGCGGCGCCGTTTGCCTGCGGGCAAAGCCGGCGTGGGCATAAGCGGGACGCGCGGCGCACGTGTCCCGGCGCCGTTACAGCCGGGACCGGCAGCCGCGCTGGGGCCCGTGCCAGTCATTAAATGGCGTCGCAACCCAGACGCGGGCGCCTCTTGCCTGCAGGCAGCGGCCCGGGGCGCCGGCCAGCGGCGGCGGAGGGCCTGGCAAGAAACAGACCGCGCGGCCGCGCGATATTCTGGCGCCGGAGTTCCTGCCGGCGGCATCAAATCGCGCTTGACCTCGCCAGTCAAAATCCCTATCCTTGGAAAATTGCTGACAGCCATTGGGGGGAGCTCAGGGGAACGGCGCCGCCGGTTTCATCTTCGGATTTATCGGTTCACGCAGTAGGCACCTCTTTCCTTCTATATCCTTGTCTGGTTCCTCGTTTTGCGGACGCGGACTGGTTCCCGCCCTCGAATGGTTCAGTCGGATGGGGCGACACGCGCGCCAGCGCGATCGCCCGCGAGTGGCGCGTGGTCGCGCCCAGGGAAGGGTTTAACCGCGAGTTCGCGACATGAGAGAACATTGGCGGCTGACGCTCATTGTGCTGGCGTTGCTGGGGTTTGGAGCCTGGAAGCTGCTCGGCATGGGAGAGAACGTGGGCTATTCGCCCGCCCAGCCGGTGCCCTTCAGCCACAAGCTGCACGCCGGCATTAACCATATTCCGTGCGAGTACTGCCACGCCGGCGTGGACCGCGACGCCTACGCGCCGATTCCGCCGCTGAACGTCTGCATGGGATGCCATGCCGTGGTGGCGAGCGGCACCGCGCCCATCAAGCAGATCGCCGCCGACTACGCCGCCCTCAAGCCCATCAAGTTCATCCGCGTTTATCAATTGCCGCAGTTCGTCTACTTCCAGCACCGCTGGCACATCGCCGCCGGTATCGCCTGCCAGACCTGCCACGGCCAGGTGCAGGACATGGATCAGATCGTCCAGGTGAAGCAGTGGACGATGGCCGAGTGCCTGAACTGCCACCGCAACGACAATTACCTGCCCGGGCCCAACGACAAGTACCACCGCGATCCGGCCACCTTCCACGACCGTCCGGCGAACGCGCCCCAGGACTGCGACGTGTGCCACAACTGAGCTTCAGATTATGAGCAAACCACGCTACTGGACGACGCTGCCGGAACTGCAGGGATCGCCGGCGGTCGAGAAACTGCGGCAGGAGGAGTTCAAGTCCAAGCCGCAGGAACATTTCGACGCGGTGGAGAGTGGCAAAGAGGGCCTCCGCTTCGGGCGCCGTGACTTCATGAAGTGGTCGACCGCGGCGCTCGCGGTGGCCGCCACCGCCTGCTCGCGCAAGCCGGTCCAGCAGATCATCCCCTACGCCCAGCAGCCGCCCGACATCACGCCTGGCATCGCGAACTACTACGCCTCCACCTGCCGCGAGTGCGCCGCCGGATGCGGCATCGTACTCACCACGCACGAGGGCCGGCCGACCAAGGTCGAGGGCAATCCGCTGCATCCCCTGAATCACGGCACCGCCTGCCCCATCGGCCAGGCGGCGCTGCTGAACCTCTACGATCCCGACCGCCTGCGCCAGCCGGTGGCGCTCGATCGCGTGCACAGCTTGGCCGGGCTGGTGGGCAACGCGCCCCAGCCCAAGTACAGACTGCACTTTCCGACCAACGTTTGGAAGACGGGTACGCCCTTCCGCAACAATCAGCATCCCATCCTGCGCGCGCTCAACCCCATCACCTGGGACGCGGCCGACAAGCAGGTCGGCGCCTGGCTGGGCGCCGCCGGCAGCCGTGGCGTGCTGCTCACCGGCACCATCCACGGACCCGCGCGCACCGCGCTCCTGGCCGATTTCCTCTCCGTCTACCCGCTGCGCCACGTCGTCTACGACTCGATCAATCCGGATGCGGTCGTCGCCGGCCAGGCCGCCGCCTACGGCGCGCCTGCGCGGCCCGGCGCGACGCCGCGCTACTTCTTCGACCGCGCCGAGATGATCGTGACCTTCGGCGCCGACCCCATCGGCTCCGGCATTTCGCGCCAGGAGTACTCCTGGGGCTTCGGCCACCAGCGCAAACTGCGCGGCAACACCATGTCGCGGGTGGTGGCGTTCGAGCCGGCGATGAGTCTGGTCGGCCTCAGCGCCGACACCCGCTATTTGCTGCCGCCGTCGCAGTTGCTGCCGGCGGCGCTGGCGTTGGCCCACCAGCTCGTGCTGGTGAACAAGGTGTCGAGGTTCGCCGGCGATGCCACCGTGGCCAAGGCGCTCGCGCCCTTCGAGCCGGCCGCGGTCGAGCATCAGACGGGATTGCCCGCCGGCGCCCTCGGCCGGCTCGCGGGCGAGTTGTGGCAGCAGCGCGGCAAGAGCATTGTCTGCGGTGGCGGCATGGCCGGCGCCACCGAGGACCAGGTCATGCTCGAGCTCGCCGTCGCCTTCCTGAACTCGGCGCTGGAGAATGAAGGCGCGACGATTGACGGTACCGGCAGTCCCAGCCTGCAGGCGCAGGGCAGCAACGCTGCCATGCTGCAACTGATTCAGGACATGCAAGCGGGCAAGGTGGAGACGCTGTTCGTCTACGGCACCAACCCGGCCTACAGCCTGCCCGAGGCGGCCGGCTTCCTGCCCGCGCTGGCCAAGGTTCCCCACGTGGTGGTGCTGGCGGAGCGGCTGGATGAAACCGCGCAGCTCGGCAACCTCGCGCTGCCGGCGCTGCACGGGATGGAGAGCTGGGGCGACGCCGAGCCGCAGGCCGGCCTGTACAGCCTGGTGCAGCCCACCATCGAGCCGCTCTTTGGCGGCCGCAGTTTCGAGGACGCCCTGATCCAGCTTGCCTACCTCACCCCCGCGGGTAAGGCGAAATTCACCGCGCCTCCGCCCCCGGCTCCGCCGGTGTTGCCGCCGGCGCCGGGGGCCGCGGCCACGCCGGCGTTATCGGCCGCTCCGGCGGCCGGCGCCGCGGCCGCAGCGGCGGCCGCCGCGCCCCCGACCCCGCCGCAGCCGCCGGCGGTCGCCTACACCTTCTACGGCTATCTGCGGGAGCATTGGCAGACGCAGATCTACCCCAAGAACAACCCGGCCGCCAGTTTCGACGACTTCTGGACCGGCGCGCTCCAGGCGGGCGTGTTCGATCCCAACCCCAAGCGGCGGCAGCCCGGCGCCGCGCGCGCCTTCAAGACGGCTGCGCTGGCCGCCTTGCCGTCCGCCGCGTCCGCGCCCGCCGCTGCGGGCGAACTCGAGCTCTCGCTCGCCGTGCCCCCCATGCTGGGCGACGGCTGGTGGGGCAACAATGCGTTTCTGCTGGAAATCCCCGACCCGGTGTGGAAGAGTTGCTGGGACAATTTCTTCACCATCGCCCCCAGCACCGCCAAGCAACTCGGCCTGGAGCCCGATAGCGACGAAACCTACGCCGTGGCCGAAGCCACGGTGGGCAACGCCACCCTGCGCGCGCCGGTCTACGTCCAGATCGGCGTCCACCCCGGCGTAGCCGCCATTTACGTCGGCTACGGCCGCGCCTCCGTCGGCGAGGTGGGCACCGATGTCGGCGCCAACGCCTACCGCCTCGCCCAACTCGCCCCCGGGGGCCAGGGCATCGTTCCCTCCGGCAGCAAGGTGACGCTACGCAAGGTGGGCGGGCGCTATCTTATCGCTTCGCCCCAGGGCAACAATTACGCCAGCTTCAACAGCGATACCATCACCCCCGAGCAGAGCCAGGGCCGCGCCGCGACCATCGTGCGCGACACCACGCTGGTCCAGATCCAGGCCAACCCCAGCGCCGGAAACCCGCCGCAGGAGCCGCCCGCCAGCTTGTGGGACAACGGCGGCCCCAGCGAGCACACCTACCCCACCTACCACTGGGGCATGACCATCGATCTCAACGCCTGCATCGGCTGCAACGCCTGCGCAGTAGCCTGCTACGCCGAGAACAACGTTCCGGTGGTAGGCAAGGATCAGGTCTGGCGCGGCCGCGAAATGGCCTGGATCCGCATCGACCGCTACTTCAGCGGACCCGAGGACAACCCCGACGTCACCCAGTTGCCCATGCTCTGCCAGCAGTGCGCCAACGCCGGCTGCGAGAGCGTCTGCCCGGTGATCGCCACCGTCACCGACGCCGAGGGCCTCAACGTGCAGGTCTACAACCGCTGTGTCGGCACCCGCTTCTGCTCCAACAACTGCATCTACAAGGTCCGCCGCTTCAACTTCTACAACTACAGCACCGTCCGTGCGGCGCCGCTGGAGTTGGCGCTCAACCCGCTGGTGACCGTCCGCTCGCGCGGCATCATGGAAAAGTGCACCTTCTGCGTGCAGCGCATCCATGCCGCCCACTATCGCGCCAAGGAGCGCGGCCTGCCGGTGCGCGACGGCGACATCCGCACCGCCTGCCAGCAGACCTGCCCGGCGCAGGCGATCTACTTCGGCAATATGGATGACAAGAATTCGGTGATGATGCGGCAGCGCTCCGCGCGCGGCTACAAGGTGTTGGAGGAGCTGAATTTCCAGCCCAGCATCGTCTACCTCACCAAGGTGCGCAACCTCGGCGCCGGCGACCCGGAGGCAAAGGCATGAGCGACGACGTGAACCTGCATCCGGCGCAGCTCGGCCCGGGCCCCGTCGTGGCGGAGGAGCCGCCCATCTACCGCGCCGATATCAACCTCACCCAGGTCAACCGCGAGCTCACCGCCGCCATCTTCCGCCGCCCCAACGCCTGGTGGTGGGGCGGACTGCTGGTGGCGCTGGGGATGCTCAACATCGGGGTCTATGTCATCTGGGTCCAGCTCCACGTCGGCCTCGGCATTCTCGGGTTGGAACGGCCGGTGATGTGGGGCACCTATATCACCGACTTCGTGTTCTGGGTCGGTATCGCCCACGCCGGCACCCTCATCTCCGCCATCCTCTATCTCTTCCGCCAGCGCTGGCGCACCGCCATCAATCGCTCCGCCGAGGCGATGACCATCTTCGCCGTGATCTGCGCCGGCATTTTCCCGCTGATCCACATCGGCCGCACCCTGATCGCCTACTGGCTCATCCCCTATCCCAATAGCCGCCACCTCTGGGTCAACTTCCGTTCGCCGCTGATCTGGGACGTGTTCGCGGTTTCGACCTACGCCACCACGTCGCTGCTGTTCTGGTACCTGGGCATGATCCCCGACCTAGCCACGGTGCGCGACATGCACCCCGGCAAGTTCGCGCGCAAGGTCTACGGGGCGGTTGCGCAGCGCTGGAAGGGCACCGCGCGCGACTGGCATCATTACGAGGCCGCCTACGGCTTGTTCGCCGCCATCTGCACGCCGCTGGTGCTCTCCGTGCACAGCGTCGTCTCCAGCGACTTCGCCGTCTCCTCCATGCCCGGCTGGCACGACACCATCTTCCCGCCCTACTTCGTCGCCGGCGCGATCTTCAGCGGTTTTGCCATGGTGATCACCGTGGTCACGATCATGCGCAAGGCCTTCTCGCTGGAGCACTACATCACCATTGACCACATGGAGCTGATGGCGAAGATCATCCTCGCCACCTCGATGATGGTCTCCTACGCCTACCTGGTCGAGATCTTCATGGCCTGGTACAGCGAGAACCCGTTCGAGACCCACATCTACATCTGGCTGCGCTTCTTCGGCCCCTATGCCTGGGCGGGTTGGCTGACGGTGTTCTGCAACTGCATCGCACCGCTCATCTTCTGGTTTCGGCGGGCGCGGCGCAATCTGGTGGTGCTGTTCATCATGAGCATCATCATCAACATCGGCATGTGGTTTGAGCGGTACGTCATCATCATCAGCTCGCTCTCGCAGGACTATATGCCCTCGAACTGGCGCTACTACGCCCCCACCATCTATGACGTGGGCACCTTCGTCGGTTCGCTGGGCCTGTTCTTCACCCTTTTCCTGGTGTTCTCGCGCTTCGTCCCGGTGATCTCGATCGCGGAGGTCAAGAGCGTGCTCAAGCATCAGGTGGCCGAAGCCGCGCCGCTGGAGGAGAGCCATGTCTGACAAGTACCGGCCGCCGGCCGTGCTGGCCCTGTTCCTCGATCCCCAGCACCTGCTGCGGGCGATCGCGGCGGTGCGCGAGAAAGGCTACCGCGGGCTGGACGCCTATACCCCCTACGCCGTCCACGGCATGGACAAGGCGCTCGGCCTCAAGATGAGTTGGATGCCGCGCGTCACCAAAACCATGTTTTTTGTCGGCGCCACGCTCGGGTTCACCTTCGAAGCCTGGACCATGGCCTGGGCTTGGCCGCTCAACATCGCCGGCAAGCCCTTCATCTCGGTGCCCGCCTATATGCCCATCACGTTCGAGAGCGGCATTCTCATCGCCGGTATCTCCACCTTCACCGCCGTGTTTATCGCCGCCCGGCTGCGGCCGGCGCCCAACTTCGTCCCGCTCGATCGGGAGCTCACCAATGACCACTTCGGCCTCTACGTGCCGGTCCGCCCCTACGAGAGCGGCAACGTGCAGGCGATGCTGAAGGAGCTCGGCGCCGTGGAGGTGCGCGATCTTGCCTAAAGTCACCCCGATGCTGCCCGGCTGTCTCGTCTGGATCGTCGCCGCCGCGCTGGGCCTGCTGCTGTTCGGCTGCGCCGGCCCCGGCACCACGACCACGACCCAGATCGAGTACCAGCCCGACATGTACGTGCAGCAGAGCGTGCGTCCCCTGGGCACCGACCACGTCGATGCCAGCCTGCCCGCCATGCGCGTGCCGCCCGCGCACACCGTGCCCGTCAACTACACTCCCTTTCCCCAGCCCTCCGACGTCAGCGGCGTGGACAGCATCGTGGATCCGCTGCCGATCACGCCCGCGGTGCTGGCCAAGGGCCGGCAGTTGTTTGACAACTACTGCATCGTCTGCCATGGCCCGCTCGCCAATGGATTGGGCTACATCGTGCCCAAGATGACGCAGCCGCCGCCGCTGATCGCCGGCGCCCCGCTCCAGTTCAGCGACGGACGCATCTTCACCATCGTCACCCAGGGCCAGGGCAACATGCCTCCCTACCAGACCGAACTCGACTCGGCGCAGCGCTGGGCCATCATCCATTACGTGCGCGTGCTGCAACTTGCCGCCAACCCCTCGCCCTCCGACATGGCGCGCGCGCAACGCGCGGGGATGGACTTCTCCCACGATCTGCCCCCCGCCGAGGGCCCCAACGGCCCCATCCCCGGCTCGGAGGCCATTCCTCACTAACCATGGACGCACACCAGCAAGTCGTCGAAATTCCCCAACCGGGCCCCGCGGTCTTCCCCCGCCGCGTGCGCACTTGGCTGATGGCGTCCACCGCCATCGGCGTGATGGTGTTTCTGATCGCGCTCGCGGTCAGCCCCCAGCGCGCCTGGTACAGTTTCCTGACCAACTACCTGTTCTTCCTGGTGCTCGGCCTGGGCGGCGTCTTTCTGGTCGCGCTGGAGTACATCACCAGCGCCACCTGGACGGTGGTCTTCCGCCGCCTGCCCGAAGCCGCCGCCAACTATTTGCCGGCCGCCTTCCTGCTCGCCATCGTGCTGCTGCTCGGCGTCCCCCACATTTATCCCTGGGCCGTCGCCGGCTACTCCGGCTTCATCACCGCCGGCAAGCGCGCCTACTTCGCCATGCCCTTCTACAGCGCGCGCACGCTGCTGGCGCTCGGCGTCTGGTGCCTGTTTGGCTACTGGTTCCTCCGCAACTCCACCTATCAGGACACCCACCCCGCGGTGCTGGCGCCCCGCCCCACCTTCGGCAAGAAGCCCACCATCCGCGGACGCGTCGCCGCCGGGTTTCTGATCTTTTTCGGCTATAGCTTCACCTGGTGTTTCGTGGACTGGGTAATGTCGCTCGAGCCCCACTGGGACACCACCATGTGGGGCGTCTACGGCTTCGCCGGCCTCCTCCAGGCCAGCTTGGCGCTGGTGCTGCTGTTCACCGTGCTGCTACGCCGCCACAACATGTTCGGCGGCGCGGTGAAGGATTACCACTACGTGGACTTGGCGCGCATCGTGCACGCCTTCAGCATCTTCATGGTCTACATCGGCTTCGCCCAGTACATGCTGATCTGGTACGCCAACTACCGCGAGGAGACCATCTATTTTCACCAGCGCATCGTCCACGGCTGGGGCTACCTCTTCCTCGCCCTGCTGATCGCCAAGTGGGTGCTGCCCTTCACCATCCTGATGAACCAGAAGGTGCGCACCAACGAGAAAGTGCTCATCGCCATGTCGAGCCTGATCCTGGTGGCGGAGTGGTTTGACTGCTACTGGCTGATCATGCCCGTCATCCATCCCAGCTTCTACATGCCGAACTGGGTCGAGCTCGGCGTCTTCCTGGGTTTCCTCGGCATCTTCGGGCTGCTCGCGACCCGCTACCTCAGCCGCCATCCGATGGTGCCGGTGGGCGATCCCAAGTTTCTGAATTCGGTTGCGGGGAGGTACCTGTGAGCCAGCCGCCGGCCCAGCCCTCGCTCAAGTCGCTGATCGGCTTCGCTCTGGTGGTGATGGCGGCCGGTTTCCTGATCTACTCGGCCTTCGGTGGGGAATACGGCCGGGCGCTCTTTCAGGCCCGGTTCGACTTTCACAAGCCGCCGCCGCCCGGCGCCGCCACCGTGGTGGACCTGCGCCCGCTGCTCAAGCCCACGCCCAAGCTGCTGGCCGAGGGCCAGCAGGTGTTCGTGGCCAACTGCGCCCCCTGCCACGGCATCGACGGCTACGGCAACGGCCCGCGCGCCGCTGGCCTCAACCCGCCGCCGCGCAACTACCACACCGGCGTCTTCCGTTTCGGAACCTCGGTGCTCACCATGTACCACACGGTGACCAACGGCTCGCCGGGCACCTCCATGCCCAGCTTCGTGGCGCTCACACCCGAGGAACGCATGGCGGTGATCCACTACATCCGCCAGAACTTCATCCCCAAGAGCGCGCTGCAGCACAACACCCCAGCGCAGTTGGAAGCGATCGAGAGTCCCGCCTCCGAGGCCCCGGCCGCGCTACCGCCGCTCCAGCCGGTGCCCACCGGCCCCCGCATTCCGATCGCGGTGGCGATGCGGATCTTTGCCTCCGAGGCGGCCGCCGCCGCCGCCCAAGTGCCGCCGCCGTCCCCGCCCGCCGCGCTGCCCGGTAAGGCGGCGCCCGATCTCGCCCAGGGCAAGGCCCTCTACCAGCTCCATTGCCAAACCTGCCACGGCCTGCTCGGCCAGGGCGGCATCCCGGTGGAGATGGTCGACTCCGACCCCTACGTCGAGGTCCGCGCCCAGAGCTTTCTCCAGCCGCTCATCCTCTCCTCGCCCAGCGACTTCGCCAGCTTTTCCCACGTCGTGCTGCACGGCCTGCCCGGCCATATGATGCCCGGCCAGGGGACCCTGACCGTCCCCCAACTCGGCTCCCTCTACGCCTATGAACAGCAGCTCGTGCAGGCGCTGTCGGCGGGGCAGGGAACCGCAAACGGAGGTTCGCAATGAGTTTGGCGCTGCTGTCTAGTTACGCCCAGCAGGCCGGAACGTCCATGGCCCAGGCCATGGCCCAGGCGGCCGCCAAGGGCAGCGCCGCGCCGGTGCGCAACGCCTTCAGCCAGCCGGGCGGCATCGTCGCCATCCGCGCCGCCGCCGCGAGCCTGCGCGCCTTCGTCTGGGTCATCCCCTTCATCCTCATCGCTTATATCCTGCTGGCCTACGTCATCATCAAGTTCCGCGACAAGGGCGACGGCCGCAAGCCCGCCACCTTCCACGAAAACAACCCGCTCGAGTTCCTGTGGACCATCATTCCCCTGATCGTCGTCATCACCGTCGCCCTGCACTCCTACCCCACCCTGACGTTCATGGAATTCGGCGGCAATAATCCCGCGCTCACCATTGACGTGGTTGGCCACCAGTTCTTCTGGGAATACAAATACCCGCAGTACGGCATTGATATCTCCAACGACACCCTGGTGGTTCCCGCCAACGCGGTGGTGGATCTCGATCTCACCAGCGTGGACGTGATCCACGGTTTCTACGTCCCCGGCCTGGGCATTCAGATGGACGCCCTGCCCGGCCGCATCACCAACCTTTGGTTTAAGGCCAAGCCCGGTTACTACAAGGGCCAGTGCACGCAATTGTGCGGCGTCAACCACGCGCAGATGCTGATTGACGTGCAGGTGGTGCCGAACGACCAGTTCCAGGCCTGGCTGGCGAAACACCGTACGCAGTCGGCCTCCCTACCCGCCGCCCCGCCCGCCGCTTTACCCGTGGCGCCGACGGCCGCCCGCAAGGCGCGAGGAAAAGCATGAGCACCCACGTAGCCACCGCCGGGGTGACCCAGCCCCGCCAGTACCACGGCGTCCTCGACTGGATCACCACCACCGATCACAAGAAGATCGGTATCATGTACATCGTTTTTGCCCTGATCAACGGCTGGCTGGGCGGTTCCCTCGCCGGCCTGATCCGGCTCAACCTCTATAACCCAGACTGGCACATCGTCTCGCCCGCGCTGTACAACCAGCTCATGACGATGCACGCCACCATCATGATCTTCCTGACCCTGATGACGGCGTTCGCGGGCTTCGGCAACTACCTGGTGCCGCTGATGATCGGGGCCCGCGACATGGCGTTCCCCAAGCTCAACGCCTTCGCCTTCTGGCTGCTCATCCCCGCCGCGATGATGCTCTACGGCAGCTTCTTCGTGGTGGGCGGCGCCGCCGCCGACGGCTGGTGGAGCTACCCGCCGCTGAGCACCGCCCAGTTCTCCGCCGGCCATGGCGAGGACCTCTGGATCCTGGCTGTCATCCTGCTCGGCATCAGCTCGATCATGGGCGCCATCAACTTCCTGGTCACCGTGATTGACATGCGCGCCCCGGGCATGAACTGGATGAAGCTGCCTTTGTTCGTCTGGAGCTGGGTGGTCACCGCCTGGATGCTGGTGCTCGCCGTGCCCGTCCTCTCCGGCGCGCTCTTCATGCTCCTCAGCGACCGCTGGCTCAACACCGGCTTTTATCGCCCCGCGCTCGGCGGTGACCCGCTTCTCTACCAGCACCTGTTCTGGTTCTTCGGCCATCCCGAGGTCTACATCATGATCCTGCCGGGTTTCGGCATGATCTCCCACATCATCCCCTCCATGGCCCGCAAGAAGCTGTTCGGCTATAAGGGCATGGTGATGGCGATCTGGTCGATCGGCGTCATCGGCTTCATGGTCTGGGCGCACCACATGTTCACCGCCGGCATCTCCGCCAGCGCGCGCGTCTTCTTCTCGATGGCCAGCATGTTCATCTCGGTGCCGACTGGCGTGAAGATCTACTCCTGGCTGGCCTCGGTGTGGGGCGGCGTGATCCGCTTCACCACCGCCATGAAGTTTGCCCTGGGTTTCATCTTCACCTTCGTGCTCGGCGGCCTCAGCGGCCTCATGCTCGCGGTCGTGCCCTTCGACATCCTGGTGCACAACACCTACTTCGTCGTCGCCCACTTCCACTATGTGCTGGTCGGCGGCTCGGTGATGACGCTGTTCGCCGGCACCTACTACTGGTTTCCCAAGATTACGGGCCGCATGCTCAGCGAAAAGCTCGGCAGCTGGGTGTTCTGGCTCTTCTTCATCGGCATGAACTGGGTCTTCATGCCCATGCACCTGCTCGGCATCGAGGGCATGGCGCGGCGCGTCGCCAACTACCGCATCGAATTCCGCCCGCTCAACCAGTTCATCTCCGAGGGCTTCATCTTCATGCTCCTCGCCGGCATCCTGTTCACCTACAGCATCATCAAGGCGCTGCGGGAGCCCAAGACGGCGGGGGACGATCCCTGGCAGGCCAACGACATCGAGCTGCATCTGGAGTGGGCCACCTCGAGCCCGCCGCCCGCCTACAACTTCGCCGAGATTCCGGAGGTCGACTAGCAGCATCATGGCAATCGTTCCAGGGTTTGAACGCCGCAAGCGCCACGGCTGGAAGCTGTTGCTCATCGCGCTGGGCATGGTGGGCTTCGCCTTCATCAACGTGCCCCTGTTCCGCGTCTTCTGCGCCCATTACGGGCTCTACGTGCCGCCGGACGAGAAGCTGGCCGCCTCCACCGGCCCGGTGGACCTGCATCGCGCCATCAACATCAGCTTCAGCACCATCACCGCCCCCGGCTTGGCGGTGACGCTGCAGCCCGGCGACATGCTGCAAACCGTGCACCTCGACCAGCGCAGCCAGAACAACTTCACCTTTACCAACACCAGCGACCACACCGTGCGCTTTCGCGCCATCCACGACATCTATCCCGCCGACGCCGCCACCCACCTGGCCCTGATTCAGTGCTTCTGCTTCAGCGATCAGACCATGAAGCCGCACGAGACCAAGACCCTGCCGGTCATCTATCAGCTCAACCAGGGCCTCGACCCGCGGATCAAGCGCGTCAGCGTCATGTACACCCTCGAGCCGCTGGCCCCGGGCGCGCCCCCCGCCTTCGGCGCCGGAGGACAATAGCCCCATGGACCGCACGGCACAGTTGAAGCAGCTTTCGCCCGGGATCCGCCGCCGCAACCGCCGCCTCGGCTGGCTGCTGGCGTTCCTGGCGCTTGCCTGCGCCCTCTGGACGCCTTGGGCCGCGCGCCGCGGCTGGATCTATCCCGAGGACACCAAGTTCGCCTTTCCGCACTGGATCAAGTAGATGGAACACGCCAGCCTCGCTTCGCCCGCCGCCGCACACGCCGGCATGCACGCCGATCCCAGCGCGCACACGCCCGCGCCCAGCTTCTGGCCCATCCTGCTCGCCGGCGGCATGGGCGCCGTGGTCTTCCTGGTGTTTCTGGTCTACCTGGGCGTGCCGCTGGCCGGCGTGCTGCTCGCCGCCGCCGTCCTCTACACCCTGGTTGCCGCCTCCGGCTGGGCCAATACCATCGCCGTGGAGCGCCGCCACATGGACCAGGTCCAGACCAACAAGGACCTGACCCGCGGCTTTTTCTTCTTCCTCGCCTCCGAGGGGATGATCTTCGTCTCCTACTTCGAGTACCTCTACTACAGCCGCTTCACCAGCGCGCACTGGCCGCCCGCCGGCATGCCCACGCTGGAGACCACGCTGCCGGCGATCGCGACCCTGATCCTGGTTGGCTCCAGCTTCACCCTGAATTGGGCGGTGCACGCGCTGCTGCACGGCAAGAAGACCGCCGCCAAGAACTGGATGTTGCTCACCATCGCGATGGGCATCACCTTCCTCGGCATGCAGGGCTTCGAGTGGGGCTTCCTCAATGGCGTCCTCGGCTTCACCCTGACCACCGGCGCCTACAGTTCCGCCTACTTCCTCATGACCGGCTTCCACGGCGCCCACGTCACCGTCGGTTTGCTCATGCTGGCGCTGGTGTACTGGCGCATGGAGAAGGGCGAGTACAACCAGCAGTACCACATGTCGCTGAAGGCCGCCGAGTACTACTGGCACTTCGTCGACATTGTCTGGGTCTTTCTTTTCTTCTCCCTGTATCTGTTCCAATCGCACTAGTTCGGGGCGGGTGGCCCCGCGCTAGGCCGTCCCGGCCATGGGCGACTACCGGCTGCGCGCGTTTTACATCGTGGCGCGCGAAGGGAGCTTTTCCCGCGCGGCCGCGGAGTTGGGCCTCACCCAGCCGGCGGTCAGTTTGCAGATCCGGGCGCTGGAGGAGGAGTACGGACAGCGTTTGCTGGATCGCACGCCGCGCGGCGCGCGCCTCACGGCGGCGGGCCAGCGCCTCTATACGCAGGCGCGGCGGATCCTGCAGCTCTACGAGGAAGTGGAGGCCGAGCTGATGGCGCCGCCGCTGGCGACCGGGGAATTGCGCCTGGCGGCCAGCTCGACCGTGGCCAGCTATCTCTTGCCGGCGGTGCTGGCTGAGTTCCAGAGCGAGCGGCCGAAGGTGCGCCTGGTGCTGGAAAGCGGCAACACCCGGCAGGTGGCGCAGTGGGTGCGCGAGCAGTCGGCGCCGCTGGGCTTCATCGAGGGGCCCTGTGCGCTGCCCGGGCTGAAGGTGCAACCGCTGATGCACGACGCGCTGGTGGTGGTGCGCGGCCGGCGTTTTGCCGCGCTGCGGCAGCCGTTTTCGGTGGCGGACCTGTTGAGCTTGCCGCTGGTGATGCGGGAGCCAGGCTCCGGTACGCGCGAAACGCTGGAAGCCGCGCTGCGCGCCGCCGCGCCGGGGCGCAGGCCGCAAGTGGCCATGGAGCTGGGCAGCACGGAAGCCGTGAAGACCGCGGTGGAGTTGGGCATCGGGCTGGCGGTGGTCTCGCGCTGGGCGGCGGAGAAAGAACTCCGGCTGGGCACGTTGCTGGCGGTGGAGGTGCGCGGCCTGGAGCTGCGGCGGCAACTCTATACGCTGTACCCGCAGGGGCCGGCGCCGTCCGGGCTCGCCGGGCAGTTCCTGACGTTTCTGCGCCGGACGCTGCGCGCGCGCCGGCACGGCGCCGAAGCGGGGGCATGAGGCGCGCTCATCCGCCATAGTGGATTCTGATTGGACAGCCGCGGCGGCGGCTCCCTAGGCTGGTTCTCAGGTAGGACAGGAGCCTGAGAATGAACCTGGATCGCAAGCAGTTTCTCGTTCGTAGCCTGGCTGGCGCCGCAGCGCTGGCGGCGGGGACGCTGGCCGCGGGGCAACTGGTGGATACCCACGCCGATTGGCGGGAGCGGGATTTCCGCCGTTTGCTGGCGCGCCCGGCCCGCTACCGCCAGGTCTACGACATCATCGCCGTCAACAACGGCATCTTCCTCAACAACATCAAGAACTCGCTCAATGGGTTTCAGTTCGGCTTGGGCCTGGCGCCGCGCGAGTTCCATGTGGTGGCGGCGTTGCATGGGCCCTCGAACCTGCTCAACCTGGACGACGCGGCCTGGGCCGGCTATCCGTTGGGGGAGTTCATCGGCCTGAAGGATCCGAAGACCGGCACCTGGGCGCGGCGCAATCTGTTCCTGGCCAGCGATGCGGCGGCCGGGGACCGCAATCCGGATAGTGAGCGATCCATCTATCAAGACAAGAGCATCACCGGGCTGAAGGCCCGGGGCGTGAATTTCCTGGCCTGCCATACCGCGCTGGAGGAGCAGTCGCGCGCGATGATCGCCCGGTTCCGGTTGCAGGGCACGCCGGAGCACCTGGTGCAGGCGCTGCTCGGCCATTTGCTGCCCGGCACCTTGGTCGTGGCGGCCATGGTGATGGCGGTGGCGGTGCTGCAGACCGACGGCCATTTCAGCTACATCACGGTGGCATGACCATGGCGCTACGGGCGGGCCTGCAGGCGTTGGGCGGAGGGTTGGCGCTGGCGTTGACGGTTGCGGCGGCGGGGCCGCGGCCGCGGGCGGGCCTGTTTCCGCCCTGGAGCCGGGGCAACGACCCGGCCCGGCAAGGGTACGTCTTCCGCGTCGCGACCGTGGACAATGTGCCGGATCTGCACGGCAATCCCCTCGATCCGGGGCTCACCCTGTTTGTCGGCGGCAACCAGTTCATGGTGATGCCCCGGCTCATCCGTGCGTTCGTGCGGCTGCATCCCCGGCTGCGTGGCCGCATCTTCTACGAGACGCTGCCGCCGGGCATCTTGCTGCGGCAGATGCAGCAGGACAACACGCTTACGCTCGGGAACCTGACGATTCAGGCCGCGCCGGACGTCTACGAGGCGGGCGCGCGCAAGGTGCACGCCTTGCGCCGCCAGGGGCAGATCCGCCGCATCGTGGCCTACGCCAGTAATGACTTGGAAATCATGGTGCGGCAGGGCAACCCGCTGCGCCTGCGGGGGCTGAGCGATCTCGGCCGGCCGGACGTGCGCGTATCCATGCCGAATCCGGCCTGGGAAGGCGTGGAGCGGCAAATTGCGTCCGCGCTGCGCCGGGCCGGCGGGCCCAGCCTGGTGACGCAGGTGATGGTGACCAAGCTGCGGGCCGGCACGACCGCCCTGACCCATATCCACCATCGGCAAACGCCGCTGCGCATCCTGCTGGGCGAGAGCGATGCCGGCGTGACCTGGGCTTCCGAGGTGCGGTTCCAGGAGCGCCTCGGCCACCCCATCGCCGGTATTCGCATCCCCCCGCGGCAAAACGTGACGGCGATCTATGTGGCGGGCCTGATGGCGCACGCGCCGCACCCGCGCGCGGCGGCGGCATGGCTCAACTTCCTGGCGTCCCCTGCCGCCCGGCGGATCTATACGGCGTTTGGGTTCGGACCTCCGGTCGCGAAGGCGGTTGCACCGTGACTGCCGGACCGCGGCGCCGCTTCCAGTCGGAATGGTTGCCGGCGATCACCACCTGCCTGCTGGCGCTTCTCGCTCTGGGCAACTATCTGGTGGCGTCCCGGGCGCACGCGCGGGGGTTCGTGGCGGCCACGGTGCCGGCCCCGGCCGTCGCCCCGCTGCCGGACGGACGGCTGGGGGCCAGCATCCGGTTGGGCCAGGAGTTGGTCCACGCGACGCCGCAGCTCGCCGGCGCCTACGTCGGCAACGCCTTGAGCTGTGCCGACTGTCATTTGCGCGACGGTCAGCAGCAGGATGCGGCGCCCTTCGCCGGACTGAGCGGCGAGTTTCCCGCCTGGAACCGGCGCGCCGGCCGGGTCATCCCGCTCGCGGAGCGCATTGACGAGTGCTTCGTGCGCAGCGAAAACGGCACGCCGCTGCCGCCCTTGGGGCGGCGCATGACGGCGCTATTGGCGTACGTGGCCTGGCTCTCGCGCGGGGTGCCGGCGGGGGATCGCGTGATCGGGCGCGGGTTCCCGCCCTTGCCGCCACCCGCCCGGCGGCCCAGCGCGCTCGCCGGTTCGGCGCTGTACCGGCTGCGCTGCGCCGCCTGCCACGGCAGCGGCGGCGCCGGGGATCCGCCCTCCATTCCGCCCCTGTGGGGCGCGCAGGCCTATAACCAGGGCGCCGGGATGAATCAAGTGCGCACCATGGCGGCCTTTGTGCATCGCTTCATGCCGCTGGGTGGCGCCGGCAGCCTCAGCCCACAGCAAGCCTACGATCTCGCGGCCTACGTCCATGCCCATCCGCATCCGGCGCTCAATCCCAAGTACGCGCGGTATTGAGGCGCGGTGCAACTTCGAGTGCGGGCGCCCAAGCGCGCCCCTGCGGAGCTAGCGCAGCAGCGCGTAGCTGCACACGCCCAACCCGGGATACTCCATCCGCAACTGCAGTTTCTTGTGCTTCGCCCGCGGATTCACCTGCAGTGGAATGTTGGCGGTGCAGGTGCCCGGATACATCGCGATCAGCCGGTAATTGCCGGGCGGGATCTTCTTGCCGAAGTCGAAGTGCCCGTTGGGCCCGGTCATGGCGCGCGCCAGCAGCTGGTGCGGCGCGGGATCGGAGTACAAGCCCAGCACCACCTCCGGCACCGCCATGCCGATGTGGTCCAGCGCCCGGCCTTGAATCCGCGGCACCGCCAGCCGCGCCCGGTTGGGCGGGGTTTCACGGGTGTAGCTCAGTCCCGGCCTTTGTCCCGGGAGCGGCGCGAATTGCGCCGCCGCGCCCCAGCCCAGCGCCAGCGTCAACAGCAGCGCCGCCCGCATCAGTTGCTCACCAGAATTGCCGCGCCCCAGAACACCAGCAGCACCACCCCGATGTAGCCGTTCACCGTGAAGAACGCCGCGTTCATGCGCGACAGGTCGGTCGGGGACAGCAGCGCGTGCTCATAGACCAGCAGCCCCGCCACCGCCGCCAGCCCGATCCACGCCAGCGCGCCCAGCCCGCTGGCCAGCAGCAGGCTCGCCAGCAGCCCCAGCATGAGTGCGTGGCAGAGCTGCGCCAGCCGCAGCGTCGGCGCGACGCCGATGCGCTTGGGCAGCGAGTGCAGTTCCGGCCGGCTGCGGTCGAACGCAATGTCCTGGCAGGCGTAGAGCAGGTCGAAGCCCGCCACCCACAGCGTCACCGCTCCGCTCAGCAGCAGAATGCGCGGCGCCAGCGTTCCCCGCACCGCGATCCAGGCGGCCGCCGGCGCGATCCCCAGCCCCGCCCCCAGCACCCAGTGCGACAGCCAGGTGAAGCGCTTGGTGTAGGAATACAGCAGCACCCATCCCAGCGCCAGCGGCGACAACTCGAGGCACAGCGGGTTCAGCCGCCAGGCCGCCAGCTCGAACCCCGCCGCACTCGCCGCCAGAAAGCCCCAGGCAAACCCCAGCGGCAGCGTGCCCGCCGCCAGCGCCCGCCCGCGCGTGCGCGGGTTGAGCGCGTCCAGCTTGCGGTCGGCGATGCGGTTGAAGGTCATGGCCGCGCTGCGCGCACCCACCATCGCCACCACGATCCACCCCAGCGTTGCCCAGCGCGGCCAGCCATCGGCCGCCAACAGCGCCCCCAGCAGCGCGAACGGCAGCGCGAACACCGAGTGCTCGAACTTGATCATCTCCAGCGTCTGCCGCAGCCGCCTGAACCAGGTCCCCATCCTTGAATCTTAGCCGGAACTCCGCCTCCGCCGCAGCCGTGCGCCCCGGCTCCGGGCCTTACAATGAATGCCATGGCAGGTGCGCTGATCCTCGGCCTCGAAACCTCGTGCGACGAGACCGCCGCCGCCGTGGTGGAAGCCGGCCGCCGCATCCTGTCCAATGTCGTCCTCTCGCAGGTGCCGGTGCACCAGCTGTATGGCGGTGTGGTTCCCGAGCTGGCCAGCCGCGAGCATCTGCGCGGCGTCGTCCCCATCGTGCGCCAGGCGCTGGAGCGCGCCGGCCGGCCGCTGGCGCAGATGGACGCGGTCGCGGTCACCTGCGGCCCGGGCCTGGCCGGCGCCCTGCTGGTCGGCATCGCCTACGCCAAGGCGCTGGCCGGAGCGGCGGGCATACCGCTGCTGGGCGTGAACCATCTCGAGGGCCATCTCCACGCGGTGCTGCTCGAGGAGCGCAGCCAGGGGCGCCCGGATCCGTCATTTCCCGCCGTGGCGTTGGTCGTTTCCGGCGGCCACACCCAACTGATGCGGCTCGAACGCCACGGCGAGCACGATTTCCGCTACCGCCTGCTCGGCCATACGCGCGACGACGCCGCTGGCGAGGCCTACGACAAGGTCGCCAAGCTGTTGGGCCTGGGCTATCCCGGCGGCCCGCTGCTGGATCAGCTCTCGATCCACGGCAACCCCGAGGCGGTGCGCTTCGGCCGCATTCACCTCAAGGGCAATCCCCTGGATTTTTCCTTCAGCGGCCTCAAGACGGCGGTGCTGCGCCACGTCCAGGCCGCCGGCCTGGAGTCCGGCATCGCCACCCGCCGCCGCGCCGTGGCCGAGCTCGGCCGCGCCCCTTCGCTGCACGAATGGGGCTTGCTGTGCGAGCCGGCCACCCTGGACCTGATCGCTTCCTTCCAGGCTGCCGTGGTCGCCGACCTGGCGCAACGCACTTTCGCCGCCGTCGAACAGTTGACCGCCGCCGGCGATCCGCCCGCCAGCCTGTTCCTCACCGGCGGCGTGGCCGCCAACCGCGCACTGCGCCGCCGCCTGCAGGCCGAGGCCGACCGCCGCGGCCTGGGCCTATTCGCCCCCGCCTTGGCGCTGTGCACCGACAACGCCGCCATGATCGCCGCCGCCGCCTACCCCCGCTTCTGCCGCGGCGAACGCGCCGGTGCCGCCCTGGCGGCCAGCCCGCAGCTCGCTCTCGACGCCGCGCCGTGATTTCCCGCTAAGCTGGAAACATCCCTATGGCGATCGGTCTCAAGCTCCGCAACCTGCTCTACGTCATCCACACCGTGCCGCCCGAGCGGCTGGCGGCGTTGCTGCCGGCCGGCATTGACCTCGATCTGCGCGATACCCCAGCCGGTCCGCGCGCCTTTCTGGCCACGGTCACGCTCGAGAGCGGGGCCGCGTTCCCCTACATCCTCAGCGGCTTCCGCCAGGTCAACTATCGCGTCTACGTCCGCCACGCCTCCGAACCCGGCGTCCTCTTCATCCGCTCCTGGGTCTCGGCGCGCGCCGACGCCGCCGTGCTGAGCCTGGCGATACCCACCGAGCACGCCACCGTGGAACTCGCGATTGACAACGCCGAGCGCCCCTACGCCCGCTACCAGGTGGAGGCGCAATCGGGCGACCACCGGCTTCATCTCGAGGCCACCGCGGAGCCGCGCGACAGCTACCCCGGCTTCGCCTCCGCCGCGGAGGCGGTGCACTTTCTCACCCATCGCCTCAACGGCTTCGCCGCCGGTGCGCATCCCAAAAGCGGCCTCTCGGTGATTCGTGTCTCCCACTCCGCCATGGATCCCATGCCGGCGCGCGTGCTGTCCGCCACCGCCGATCAATGGACCTCCGCCGGCATCCTCACGCCCGCCGAGGTCGCCCAGCCTTGGGCCGCCCTGATCCAGCCGGAGACCCAGTTCGACATGAACCTGCCGGAGAAGATCGGCTAGCGCGCATGCCGCGTCCGCTGGAGGCTGTCGCGCTGCCCACCGGCCGGCTGCAGTTTATCCGCACCGGCCGCGGCCCCGATCTGGTGCTCCTGCACGGCCTGCTCGGCAACGCGGCGCAGTGGTCGGCCGCCGCCGCCCGCTGGGCGTCGGCGTTCACCTGCTGGAGTCTCGAGCTTCCCGGCATCGGCGCCTCCGACGGATATCCCGACCTCACGCTTTCCGGCCTGCGCCAGTGGCTCGCAACCGCCGTCGCCGCGCTCGGACTCGAGCGCTTCTCCCTGGCCGCTTCCTCCTGGGGCGGCGCCCTCGCCCTCGCTTTCGCGGCGACGTCCACAGGCGCGAGCCGCCTGCGCCGCCTGGTGTTGGCCGCGCCCGCTCATCCCTTCTGGACGCCCAGCCGCCGCCAGCGCTGCCTGATGAGCGCCCCCGGCGCCCGCGCCGGCGCCTGGGCGGGCGCCCGCCTGCCGGTGCGCCTCCATCGCGAGCTGCTCGCCGCCATCTATGGCGATCCTGCCCGCCTCGATCCCGCGCTCGTCCCGGCCTACACCGCTACCCTCCGCCGCCGCGGCCTGGGCGCCTCCGTCGCCGCCTACTGCCGCCACTGGGCCCGCCAACAGGCGGCGCTTCGCTCCCAGCTCCCGGCCTGCCGCACCCCGGTAGGGTTGCTGTGGGGCGATCGCGATCCGGTCGTGCCGGTGGCCACCGCCGCCGCCCTGTGCGCCGCCTTGCCCGATTGCCGCCTGAGCGTCCTGCCCGGCCTTGGCCACCTCGCCTTCGCCGAGGATCCGGACGCCTTCGTCGCCGCCACGCGCGGCTTCCTGGCCTGACATGCACGCCCTGTTTGCGGATTTCCAGCTCTGGTTCGCGCGCTACGGCCTCTGGGCCGTCTTCGGCGTGCTCTTGCTGGAGAACTTCGGCCTCCCCGTGCCCGGCGAGCTGGCGCTCTTCTATGGCGGATTCCAGGCGCGCACCCGCGGCGACATCGGCCTCCTCGCCCTGATCCTGGTGGGCAGCCTGGCCTCGATGCTCGGCCAGGCCGCCGGCTTCGCCCTCGGCCGCTACGCCCGCCCCTGGGTGCGGCGTACGCTGCCGTTTTCGCCCGCCCGCCAGGCCCATGTCACCGCCTTCGTCGCCCGCCACGGTCCGCCCGCCCTCTTCGTCTCCCGCTTCATCGCCGGGCTGCGCATGCTCGCCGGCGTCATCGCCGGCCTGGCGCACATGCCCTGGCGCCCGTTTATGATCTACAACGCGCTCGGCGCCCTGGCTTGGGCCGGCGCCGCCGGCGCCGCCGGCTGGCTGCTCGGCAACCACTGGCGGCGGCTGCTGCGCCTCGCCGGCCGGCTGGATGTTTTGCTCGTGCTCGCCGCCGTGCTCGTATTCTGGTGGCTGTGGCGCCGTGTACGGCGCGGAGATGCCGCATGACCCAACCTTCGCCCTCGGAATGGACCGGCCCCTTCCGCCGTCGCCTCGGCGACAGCGAGCTGACAGTGATCACGGATCGCACCTATTTCCTCGACGGCGGCGCCTTCTTCGGCGCCGTCCCCAAGCCGATGTGGAGCCGCGTGGCGGCGGCGGATGAACAGAATCGCGTCCGCACCGGCCTCAACTCGCTGCTCGTCCGCCATCAGGGCGCGCTGGTGCTGATCGAAACCGGCTGCGGCAACAAGCTCAGCGAAAAGCAAATGGCGATTTGGGGCGTGGACCCGCGCCGCGACTATCTCGAGCGCTTGCGCGCCGCCGGCTTCCCCCCCGAGTCGGTGAACCTGGTCATCAATACCCATCTGCACTACGATCATTGCGGCTGGAACACCATCCGCCTCCCCGGCGGCGCCCTCGCCCCCGCCTTTCCCAACGCCCGCTATTTCGTGCAGCGCCAGGAGTGGGAACACGCCCGCCAACAGCACGAGCGCGACCGCGTCAGCTATCTCGCCGACAACTACGAACCCCTGGTCGCCGCCGGCCGCATGGAGCTGGTCGAGGGCCGGCGCGAACTGCTGCCCGGCCTCGAGCTGGTGCCGCTGCCCGGCCATACCCGCGGCTTGCAGGGGGTCGTCCTCCGCTCCGGCGGCGAGACCGCATGCTATGTCTCCGACCTGATGCCCACCCACTGGCACCTCAAGCCCACCTGGGTCATGGGGTTCGACCTGTTCCCGCTGGACACGATTGACAACAAACACCGTGTCCTGGATCAGGCGGTGCGCGAGCGCTGGCTGCTGGTGTTCACCCACGATCCCGAGTGCCCCTGGGGTCACGTGGAAAAAGACGGCAATCAGTACCGATTTCTCCCCGCGGCGGAGCCGGAACCCCAGCTTCCAAAGTGAAGATTCTTTCCCGGCGGCAACACACCCTCCTCGCCCCGAAAGCATCGCACCGGTGTAGAGCAAGGTTGCGGAGGAGGCATGCAATGAGTACGGTTCGCAGCATCGAACGCCGGCTCTACGTCCGCCGGCAGACCGATCGCGACGCGGCGTCGCAGATGGCGGTCGCCACCGGCGAAGCGCCGCGCCACATGGAGTGGAATGGAATTTGGACTGGATATCTCGCCTTTGTGGGTTTCGCCGTATTGCTGGTGTCGTTCGTTCTCGGCATTGGCTTTTCCACGCTGAATCCCGCCGTTGCTAGTTCGTGGGCCGGGGTGGGCTCCGGAACCATGGTGTGGGGCGTGGTCATGCTGCTCGCCGCCACCTTCCTCGGCGCCTGGGTTGCCGGCCGCACCCCGCGCACCTCGCGGCAAGACGGCATGATGCGGGGCATGGTGCTCTGGGGCATGATCCTGGCGACGATGCTGTGGGTGGCGGGCGGCGCGGCGGGCGTGGCGCTGAGCACCGCCGGCGGTTTGGCCGGCTCGGCGCTCAGCACCGTCGCCGGCAGTCACGCCGCCGCGGTGCAAAGCACGCTGCAGGCCAACGGGATCAGCCTCACCAGCGCGCAGGCCGCGACCCTCTCCAGTCAGTGGATGGGCGGCGACCGCGCCGGCGCGGCCGCCACCCTGGCGGCTGACGCCAACATCACCACCACACGCGCGCAGGCGCTGCTCAACCAGGTGCCGCCCGCGCCTGCGCTCGGCGCCGCTTCCACCGCCGGCGAGGCCGTCAGGACCGGCGGCGCCCGCGCGGCGTGGGGCTTGTTCTGGATCGCGCTCATCGGGCTCGGGTGCGCGCTGCTGGGCGGCGCCATCGGCGGCGGCGGCGGATTGCAGCGCCGTCTGCTGCGGCCGGCCGACCGGGCCGCGTAACGCGCGCGGCGTGGCTTGCGAGGGGCGCGGGGCGCCGGGCTTCGCGCCCCCCGCGCCGCGGTGTCTGCATTTGCACAGTCCTTTCTTGCCATAGTCGCTGATCCTGGATGAGGCAGTGAAAGGATGGATCATGACTTACCGCAGGTTGGCCTCCGCCATGTTGCTGGGTATGCTGGCACCGGCCTTTGCTTCTCCCCATTCCGATGACGTCTCCCGCGTGGTGCGCGCCAACCAGGTGTTCGTCGAAGTCATGCGTACTCCCGACAAGGGCATTCCGCGCGAGATTCTGGAAGGGGCGCAGTGCGTCGCTATCGTGCCCAGCGAGAAGGCGCTTGCCTTCATCTTCGGCGGCACCTACGGGAAGGGCATCGTGAGTTGCCGTCACGGCAGCTTCTGGAGCGCTCCGATCTATATTCAGGTCGGAGGCGGCAGTTGGGGGCTGCAGTTGGGCGGTCAATCCACCGACGTGATCATGGTGTTCCGCACTCGCGTCGGCCTGAACAAGCTTTTGTCAAACAAAGTGAAGCTCGGCGCCGACGCCGGCGCGGCGGCGGGACCGGTCGGCCGCCAGGCTACGGCTTCCACCGACGCCTCCATGCACGCGGAGATTCTGACCTACTCGCGCAGTCGCGGCGCCTTTGCCGGCGTCAGCCTCAACGGCGATATCGTCCAACCCGATGACAGCGGCAATCGGGCCATGTACGGGAATCGTCCCTGGCTTGAAATCCTCGATGGCCGCGTGGCGCCGCCGGCCGCCAGTCGCGCCCTGCTGGCCAGCCTGAACCATTACACCGCCACCGGCAAGTAGCCGGCATCGGTCGCCGGCTCCGGGTTGGCAATGCGCCCGCGCCCCGTGGTCGCACGGGGCGCGGGCGCATTGGCTTGCGGCGGCTCGCGCGTGGGAACGGCGGCGCCCGCGAAAGATTAGATGCGGCGACGACGGACGATCAGGTCGTACACGATCATGATCAATGCCACCACCAGCAGAATGTGAATCAGGCCGCCTGCGAAGTGCAGGCTGAAGCCGAGAAGCCATAGCACCAGTATAACTACGATCAGGGTCCAGAGCATAACCAGTCTCCTTGGAGTCTGAGCGGCAGGCGCCACTCATCTGCACCCCAAGCTAACCAACCAGCGGCTAATCTGCTGTGCGTTACTGCACAGATACGCGGCATCAGGCCGGATAATCTGTCACAGGAGCGCGAAGGTAGCTGTGGGTTGTTGGCGTGCTCCGCCCACCAAGGATTGCCCGTAATGCCGCGGACTTCACGGAACCAGAACATGCCTCGCGCCGCCGCCAACCGCTTGTCGCCGTTACGGCGGGTACCGCTCGCCCTGCTCGGCCTGCTTGCCGCCGGGTGCGGCCGCGAGCAGAGCGTGCTCGCCCCGACCTTGACTGCGATCAGCCCCGGTCCGGGAGCACAAGCGGGACGCGCGGCGCAGCCGCGCTGGGGCCCGCGCCCGTCAACGGGCGCGACCGTCGCGGTCGCGCTGGCCGGCGCCAACTTCGCCAATGGCGCCACGGTGAATGTCGGCGGGGCGCGACTGGGGGCGTCCCGGACCGTGGTGGTGAGCAGCCGCCAGATTACCGCCGCCTTCGCCATCGCCGCCAGCGCCGCGCCCGGGGCGGCCGAGATCAGCGTCACCAGCGCGGGGCGGACCACCGGCGCCGTGCCCTTCACCAGCCTGGCTCCGCTGGCAGTGATCGCGACCACGCCCGCCTACGGGGCGACCGGACTGGCGCCTGATGCCCGCATCACCCTCGAAGGCCACACCGACGACCGCGCCTCGGCGGCATACAACCAAGCGCTCGCCCAGCGGCGCGTCGCCATCAGTAAGCGCTACCTGGTGGCGCAGGGCGTGCCGGCGGCTAACATCGAAACCCACTCCTTCGGCAAACGCGACGAGCTGGACGCCGCCCAGGTGCATACGGCGATCGAAAGTGACCCCAGCCTTGATTCCGCGCAGCGGCGGACGCTGCTTGCCAACCTTCCATCGATCGCGCTGGCGCAGAACCGCCGGGCCGACAGTCTCCTCAATGCCACCGGCCAGAAGTCGCTGCGCCGGTATCCCTTCAATGCCAAGGATGCCCTTACTCTGCTGCGTGAATCCGCGCTGCGGAAGTAAGCACTCAACCTTGCATGCGCTATACTGTGTTGATCTAGAGAGGCACGAAATGGCGGTCAAACCGCGGACCCAACGACGCGACGCACCTGCAGCCACGAAGGTGGTCGTCGTGCCGGTCCCCCCGGTTTCCTGGTTTGCCCCGCTGCTGCAGAAGATTGAGCGCGGCAAGAGCGAAGTGGTGCTGCGCAAGGGCGCATGCCTTTACTCCCAGGGCGAGAAGGCCGATGCGGTGTTCTTTCTCGATCGCGGCAAGGTGCGCTTGTCGGTGTTGTCGAGTAGCGGCAAGGAGGCGATCCTCGGCATCCTGGAGGCGGGAGGGTTTTGTGGCGAGGGATGTCTGGCGGCCCAGCCGCTGCGCATCGGTTCGGCGGTCGCGCTCAGCACAGTCACCGCGACGCGGGTGCAAAAGGCGGCGCTGGTGCAGGCCCTGCATGACCAACACCCGCTTTCGGAGGCATTTCTCGCGCAGTTGCTCATTCGCAACTTGGCCTTCGAAGAGGACATTTGCGACCAGCTCTTCAACCACAGCGAGAAACGTCTGGCCCGCGCTCTGCTGAAGCTTTCCCGCTTTGGCCTGGACGCCGGCGGTGCCGAGGGGCATCTGATCACCCCCAAGGTCAGCCAGGAGTTCTTGGCGGAGATGATCGGCACCACGCGTAGCCGCGTCAATTTTTTCATGAACAAATTCCGCCGCCTCGGGCTGATCGAATACAACGGCGAAGTTCGGATTCACCCCGCACTTTTAACCGACATTGTCTTAAGCGAGTAGCCGCTGCCGCGCCACACCTCGAGCGGCGGCTCCGCACCGGACCTGCAGCCGGCAGCCACGCGCCGGCCGAACACGGCGGGCGGCAACGGAGACCCCGGCGCCGGCTGGTCGTCCGGAGAGGGGCCCGGCGTCGGGCCCGAGGGGCGCGCGTGGACGCGCCGCGGAGCGGAGGCGGACAAGCCGCTGCGGGACGAGCTGCTCGGCAACGAGCGGCTGGAAGCGCGCGCCCAGGCCTTGGCCGCCACCTTCGCCGTGGCGCCAACGGCGCGCCGGCGCGCCCTCAACATTTACCCGCGCTACGCCGAGAACGCGCGCGTGCTGCGCGAGGCGTACCGCGTCCTGGCCGGCGATGTGCGTGCGCGCCGGGCTGCGACTGCGGCCGCGGAGTGGCTGCTCGACAACTTCCACGTGGTGAGCGCCGAGATCCGGTCGGTCCAGCGGAATCTGCCCCGCACCTACTATCGTGGGCTGCCCACGCTGACCTCGCCCGGCCACCGGGGCCATGCCCGCATCTATGTCATCGCCATTGAGCTGATTCGCCATAGCGACAGCCGCCTCGACCCGCAGCAGTTGGCGTTGTTCTTGCAAAGCTACCAGCGCGTCGCCCCGCTGACCATCGGCGAGTTGTGGGCGTGGCCCAGCATGCTGAAGCTGGCGCTGATCGAGAACCTGCGCCGCCTGGCGGAGGAGATCATGGCGGCGCGGGGCGAACGCCAGGCCGCGGACGATTGGATCGCCGGCTTCGCCGCGCATCCGGGGCCGCTGCCACCATTGGCGCATCCGGCGGCGGCCTATCTGGTGCAGCTGCTGCATCGCCTGCGCGAATACGGCCTGCGGATGTTGCCGGCGCGCACGGCGATCGAGCGGTACCTGCAGGCCACGGAGACGACGGCTGAGGAGGCGATTCGCGGCGAGCATCAGCGGCAGGCAATCACGCAGGCTTCGGTGGCGAACGCCATCACCAGCCTGCGACTGTGCGCCACGCTGGACTGGCAGGAGTTCTTCGAGAGCGTCAGCCTGGTGGAGCAGGCCTTGCGGCGCGATCCCGGTGGCGTGTATGGGGCGATGGACTTCCTCAGCCGCGACCAGCAGCGGCAAGCGGTGGAGGCGATCGCGGCGGCGAGCGGCGAGGCGCAGCTCCGCGTGGCGCTGCGCGCGGTCGAGTGCGCGCGCGCGGCGGCGGACCGGCCCGGCGGCGGGCGCGCGGCCCACGTGGGCTATTACCTGATTGACCGCGGGCGCCGCGGGCTGGAGGCGGAAGTAGGCTGCCGCCCGCGCCTGGGCCGGCGGGTGCGCCACTGGCTGCTCGGCCACCCGGCCGGGCTGTATTTCGGCCTACTCTCCTTAATCGCCATGCCGTTGCTCGCCGCCGCCGGCTGGTATCTGCGGCAGCGGGGCATGGCTGCCGCCGGGCTGGCCGTGACCGTGCTGCTGCTGGCGATTCCCGCCGCCGATGTGGCGCTGGCTTGCGTGCAGCGGCTGACGCCGCTGCTGGTGGCGCCGCGCCGCCTGCCGCGCCTCGATTTCACGGCTGGGATTCCGGCGGTGGCGCGGACGATCGTGGTGGTGCCCACACTGCTGACCAGTTCGGCGGGCGTGGCGGCGTTGCTCGAGCATATTGAGGTGCTGGCGCTGGGCAACCTGGACCCGCACCTGCACTTCGCTCTGCTCACCGATTTCACCGACGCCGCCGCGCGCGACCTGCCCCAGGATGCGGCGCTTCTGGCGCAGGTGCGGGTCGGGATCGAGGCGCTGAACCGGCGCCACGCCGCCGAGCGCCGCGACTTGTTCTTCCTCTTCCACCGTGAGCGGCAATGGAATCCGCGCGAACGCGTGTGGATGGGATGGGAACGCAAGCGCGGCAAACTCGAAGAGTTCAACCGCCGGCTGCGTTGCGCCGGCGACAGCGGTTTTACCGTGCAGGCCGGCGAACTGGGCGTGCTGGCCTCGGTGCGCTATTGCCTCACCCTCGATTCCGACACCCGACTGCCGCGCGACACCGCCCGCAAGCTGGCCGGCATCCTGGCGCACCCGTTGAACCGCCCCGTCTTCGACCCACGCCTGGGTCGCGTCACCGAGGGCTACGCCATTCTGCAGCCCCGCGTCAGCGTGACCATGGCCAGCGCGGCGGGCTCGCTGTTCGCGCGCGCGTATGCCGGCCACACCGGCGTTGATCCTTATACCACTGCGGTCTCGGACGTTTACCAAGACCTCTTCGGCGAAGGCATCTACACCGGCAAGGGTATGTACGATGTGGATGCCTTCGTGGCCGCGCTCGACGGCCGCGCGCCGGAAAACGCCCTCTTGTCGCATGACTTGTTCGAAGGCCTCTATGCGCGCACGGCGCTGGTGAGCGACCTCGAGGTGGTGGACGACTATCCTTCGAGCGTGCTCGCGCACGCTCGCCGCCAGCATCGCTGGGTGCGGGGCGACTGGCAGCTCCTGCTGTGGCTGCTGCCGTGGGTGCCCTCGCGTTCCGGACTCGCCCGCAACCAGCTGCCGGTGATCTCGCGCTGGAAGTTGCTCGACAACCTCCGCCGCAGCTTGCTGCCGCCGGCCACGGTGGCGTTGCTGCTGCTGGGTTGGAGCGTGCTGCCCGGGCCGGTGCTGGGCTGGACCGCCGTGGCGCTGGCGGCGCTCGCCTTTCCGGTTGCCACCGAGCTGGCGGGCGCCCTGGCCGCGCTGCGGCGGAAGCAATCCTGGTCCCTCGCCTTCCGCGTCCAGGCCGCGGAGGTGCAGGCGGCGGCCGCGCACGCCCTGCTGCAACTGGCGTTTGTCGCCAATGACGCCTGGCAGCGCTTGCACGCGGTCGCCGTCACCCTGGTCCGCATGAGCCTCACCCACCGCGGATTGCTGGAGTGGGAAACCGCCGCGGCCGGCGCACGCGGCGGCGGTCCGCCGGGATGGCGGGCGTGCTGGGTGGGCATGATCGCCAGCCCCGCCATCGCCGCCGGCGGATTGGCGCTGGTCGCCGCCGTGCGTCCCGGCGCCTGGCCGGAGGCGGTCCCGATTTGCGCTCTGTGGGCGCTGGCGCCGGCAATCGCCTGCCGCCTCAGCCGCCCGCACGCCAGAACCCCGCCCCCCTTGTCGGCAGCCGATCGTGACTATCTCACCAGCGTGGCGCGCAGCACCTGGCAGTTCTTTGCCACCTTTGCGGGCGAGCCGGATCACGCGCTGCCGCCCGACAGCGTGCAGACCGTTCCGGCCTTGACCATCGCGCATCGCACCTCGCCCACCAACATCGGCATGGGCCTGCTGGCGGCGCTGGCGGCCCACGACCTCGGTTTCATCCCCACCGGCGAACTCCTCGCCCGCGTCGAGGCGGCCCTCGCCACCCTCGGCCGGCTGGAGCGGTTCGAAGGCCACCTGCTGAACTGGTACGACACGCTGACGCTGGCGCCCCTGTTGCCGCGCTATGTGTCCACGGTGGATAGCGGCAACCTCGCCGGCGCGCTGCTCACGCTGGCGGCGGGGCTGCGCAGCCTGGCGCCCGCCCTGGCCGCGCGCGCCGAGACGCTGGCCGGGGAGATGGACTTCCGCCTGCTCTACGATCCGCCGCGCCGCTTGTTCGTCGTCGGCTATCGCCTCGCCGATGCCGACGGACCGGGCCGGCCGGATGCGGCCTACTACGATCTGTTGGCGTCGGAGGCGCGGCTCGCCAGTTTTTTCGCCATTGCCAAGGGCGACGTGCCGGAGATGCACTGGTTCCACTTGGGGCGGTCCTTGACCAGCGTGCATGGCGCGCCGGTGCTCCTGTCCTGGAGCGGGACGATGTTCGAATACCTGATGCCGCTGCTGCTCATGCGGAGTTATCCGGAGACCCTGTTGGACGAATCCTGCCGCATGGCGGCGCGCCGCCAGCGCGATTACGGCGCCGTGCGCGGCACGCCTTGGGGCATCTCCGAATCCGCGTATAACGTGGTGGATCGGCACGACACCTATCAGTACAAGGCCTTTGGCGTTCCCGGTCTGGGACTGAAACGCGGCTTGGGCGATGAGCTCGTGGTGGCGCCCTATGCGACCGCGCTCGCGATCATGGCGGACCCGGCCGCCAGCGTGGCGAATCTGCGCCGATTGGCGCGCGCCGGCCTGGCGGGTGCGTACGGCCTGTTTGACGCGGTGGACTACACCCACCGCGACCCCGACACCGCGCCGCCGGCGCCGCCGGCGGGCGTGGTGGTGCGCACGTATCTGGCCCACCACCAGGGCATGACGCTGGTCGCCATCGCCAATGCCTTGCAGGGCAATCGGATGGTGGAACGGTTTCATGCCGATCCCCGGGTGCAGGCCACCGAGTTGTTGCTGCAGGAGCGCGTGCCGCGCCAGCGCCCCGAGTTCGAGTCGCGCCCGCCCGAGAGCCTTCGCGCCGCGCCGCCGCCGGTCGCCGGCCGGATGCGCCATTTCCGCACCGCGCACACCGTCTACCCGCACGCGCAGTTTCTCTCCAACGGCAACTATGCCACCGTGGTCACCAACGCGGGCGGCGGCAGCAGCTTCCGCCGCGGCATGGCGGTGACGCGCTCGCGGCGCGACGCCACGCGTGATCCCGCCGGACAGTGCCTGTATCTGCGCGATGTGCGTAGTGGCGCGGTGTGGTCGGCCACCGCCAACCCGATGCCCCCGGAGCCGGCCGAATACGACGTCACCCTGGCCCCCGACTCCGCCACCTTTCGGCGCCGTGACGACGACATTTCCACCCGGCTCGACATCGCCGTCTCCACCGAGGACGACGTCGAGGTGCGCCGCGTCACGCTGCGCAACCACGGCCTGCGCATGCGCGAAATCGAACTCACCAGCTACGCCGAAGTCGTGCTCGCCAGCCCCGCGAGCGACCTCGCCCACCCCGCCTTCGGCAAGCTCTTCGTCGCGACCGAGTATGTGCCCGCTTGCACCGCCCTGCTCTGCCATCGGCGCCGGCGCGATGCGGAAGAGCCGGAGCTGTGGGCGCTGCACGTGCTGTGCCCCGAGGGGCCGACCCAGGGCCCGGTGGAGTGGGAAACCGACCGGGCGCGCTTTCTGGGGCGGGGACGCGGCATGAACCGGCCGGCCGCGCTCGATGGAGGCGCGCTCTCCGGTACCACCGGCGTGGTGCTCGATCCGATCGTCAGCCTGCGCCAACGCATCCGGCTGCCGCCCGGCGGCAGCCTGCGGATCGCCTTTGCCACCGGGGTGGCGCCGGATCGCGAGACCGCCGAGGCGCTGGCGCGAAAGTATCATGCCCCCGCCGCCATCGCCCAGACCTTCGCGCTGGCGCGCTTTCGCTTCCAGAGCGGCCTGCTGCATCTGGGCATCTCGGCCGACCAGGCGTTGCTGTTCGAGCGCCTGGCCTCCCGTGTGCTCTACGCCGATGCGTCCTTGCGGGCCGGACCCGCCACGCTGGCTGCCAACCAACTCGGCCAGGCTGGCCTCTGGCCGCACGCCATCTCCGGCGATCTGCCCATCCTGTTGGTCTGCGCCGACGGCAGCGCCGGCGACATGGATCTGGCGCGGCAGGCGCTGCAGGCGCAGGAGTACTGGCGCATGAAAGGCTTGAGCGCGGACGTGGTGATCGTGAATCAGCAATCCGGCGGCTATCGCGACGACGTGCACGCGCAGCTCACCGCCATGCTCGACAACGGCCCCTGGAGCATGTGGAAGCATCGCCCCGGCGGCGCCTATCTTCTGCGGCAGGACCGGCTGGCGCCCGCCGAGCGCATCCTGCTCGAAACGGTCGCCTCCGCGATTCTCCGCGGCGCGCACGGCGATTTGCAGACCCACCTGGATCGCCCCTATGCCGCCCCCACGCCAGCCCCCGCCTTGCCCACCACCGCCGGACGCTGGAAGCCGCCTCGGTCCATCCCCCCCCCAGCCTCCCCCCCGGAGGCACCCGCGGTTGCGTTGGGTAACGCTTGGGGCGGCTTCACCGATGCGGGCCACGCCTATACGGTCGTGCTCGATGGCGCCGACGAGACCCCCATGCCGTGGGTGAACGTGATCGCCAATGCGGGCTTCGGGACGATTGTGACCGCCTCCGGGTCGGCCCACACTTGGGCGCACAACAGCCGCGAGAACCGGCTCACGCCGTTCGCCAACGATCCGGTCACGGACCCGACCGCCGAGGTCCTCTACCTGCGTGACGAAGCCACCGGCGAGGTCTGGACGCCCACCCCGGGGCCGATGGATCGCAACCCCGGCAGCGGGCGCTTCCTCATTCGCCACGAACCCGGCGCCACGCATTTTGCACGCCGCGCGCGCGGCCTCCGGCACGAGCTCGACGTGTTCGTGGACGTCGAGCTGCCGGTGAAGGTGTCGCTCTTGACCCTGCAGAACGAGGGCCCGGTGCCGCGGGCGCTGAGCCTTTTCGCTTATGCCGAACTGGCGCTGGGCCCGCCCGGCGACCGGCAGCGGATGGACGTGGTCACCGAGCGCGACGCCGCCACCGGCGCCATCTTCGCCACCAACGCGTTCACCCCGGAGTTCCCCGGCGCCGCCTTCCTGGCGGCCAGTGAGGCGGTCGTATCCGTCACCGGCGACCGGGCGGCGTTTCTCGGGCGGAATGGCTCGCTGGCCGCGCCCGCCGGCTTGCGGCAGGTCCAACTCTCCGGCCAACTCGGCGCCGGCCTCGATCCCTGCGCCGCCATGCAGCTCCGGATCGACTTGCAGCCGGGGGAAAGCCGGCGCGTGGCGTTTCTGTTGGGGCAAGGCCGGGACCGCAATCATGCGCGCCGCCTGATTGAGGAGTGCGGCGGCGCGGAGGCTGCCGCCGCCGCGCTGCGCCGCGTACGCGAGACTTGGAGCCGCAGCCTCGACACGGTCCAGGTGAAAACGCCCGATGACTCGTTCGATGTGCTGATGAACCGCTGGCTGCTCTACCAAACCCAGAGCTGCCGCCTCTGGACGCGCTCCGGCTACTACCAGCCGAGCGGGGCGTTCGGTTTTCGCGACCAACTGCAGGACGTGCTGGCGCTGGTGCTGGCGCGCCCGGATTTGACCCGCGCACACCTGCTGCGCGCGGCCGGCCGCCAATTCGTCGAGGGCGACGTGCAGCATTGGTGGCACGAGCCCAGCGGCCGCGGGCTCCGGACGCGATGCTCGGATGACCTGTTCTGGCTGCCCTACGCTGCCGCCAAGTACGTCCGCGCGACCGGGGACGATGCCGTCCTGGACGCGCCGGCGCCGTTCCTGCAAGCCCCTCCGCTGGCCCCGGACGCGATTGAGGCCTACGCCCAACCCGGCCATGCGCCCGATGCCGCCTCCCTCTATGAACATTGCGTCCGCGCCTTGGACAAGGGGCTGACGGCAGGCGCGCACGGGTTGCCCCTGTTCGGCAGCGGCGACTGGAACGATGGCATGAATCGCGTCGGCCCTGCCGGCCGCGGCGAAAGCGTTTGGCTGGGATTCTTCGCCTTCCATGTCCTCGCCCGTTTCACGCCGCTGTGCGAGGCGCGCCACGACCAGGCTCGGGTCGCGCGCTACCAGGCCGCGAGTTCCAGGCTTGCCGCCGCGTTGGCGCTGGCCTGGGATGGCGACTGGTACCGCCGCGGTTATTACGACGACGGCAGCCCGCTCGGATCCGCCCAAAACGACGCCTGCCAACTGGATTCGATTGCGCAAACCTGGGCGGTGCTTTCCGGCGTGGCGCCGCGGCCGCTCGCGGAGCGCGCGATGGATGCGGTGCGCTCCGCGCTGATCGCCCGCGAAGCGCAGATTCTGCGGTTGCTCCAGCCGCCCTTCGACCACACCGCGCAGGATCCGGGCTACATCAAAGGTTACCCGCCCGGGGTCCGCGAAAATGGCGGTCAATACACCCACGCCGCGGTCTGGATGGTCATCGCCCTGGCGCAGTTGGGCAACGGGGACGAGGCCGCTGAGCTGTTTCACATGCTCAATCCCGCCAATCACGCCCGCACGGCGGCGGGCGCCGCCCGCTACCTGGTCGAACCCTACGTCATGGCCGGCGATGTGTACGCCAACCCGCCTCACGCCGGGCGGGGAGGGTGGAGTTGGTATACCGGCTCGGCAGGCTGGATGTACCGCGCCGGGCTGGAAAGCATCCTCGGCCTGCAGCGCCGTGGCGCCGCCTTCCTCGTCAATCCCTGCATCCCGGCATCCTGGCCGGAGTTCCACATCGCCTGGCGCTACGGCGCCAGCCGCTATGAGATTCTGGTTCTCAATCCCGAGCGCCGCTGCCGCGGCGTGGGCCAGGCCGAACTCGACGGCCTCCCGGTGGATGCCGGCGCGATTCCCCTCGCTGACGACGGCCGCACCCACCAGGTCCGCATCGTGTTGGGCGCCAGCGGTGCTAGCCTGAAGGCATGACCTGCAGGCATTGCGGCGCCGAAATCCCCCTGCCCTCGGGCCAGCGGGTGGGCATGCGCGAGTCCTGCCCGCGCTGCGACGCCGACCTGCACACCTGTCGCAACTGCCGCCATTACGACCCCGGCGCCCACCATGAGTGCCGCGAAAACCAGGCCGAATGGGTGCGCGACAAGGAGCGCAACAATCGCTGTGACTACTTCGATCCCGCTCCGGAGGCTGGCCGCGGCCTGCGGCAACCCTCCGGCGACGCCCGCGCCGGGTTCGACGACCTCTTTAAACGGTAGGTGCGGCGGTGACCGTCGGTACCGCCGGCCACATTGACCACGGCAAGAGCGCTCTGGTGGAGGCGCTGACCGGCGTCCATCCCGATCGACTGCCGGAAGAGCGGCGGCGCGGCATGACGCTCGACCTCGGCTTCGGCCACGCGAGCTGGCAGGGCATCGCCTTCGGCTTTGTGGACGTGCCCGGGCACGAGCGCTTCGTCCGCACCATGCTCGCCGGCGCCGCCGGCATCGATCTTGTCCTGCTGGTGGTGGCCGCCGACGACGGAGTCCGTCCACAAACCGTCGAGCACCTCGCCGTGTGCCGGCTCCTCGGCCTGCGCCAGGGCGTCATCGCCCTCACCAAATCCGACCTCGCCCCGCCGGCGCGCCGCGAAATCGTGCGCCGCGAGATCGCCGCGCTCGCCGCCGGCACCTTCCTCGAATCGGCTCCCGTCGTGGCGGTCAGCACCCGCACCGGCGAAGGGCTCGGCGAGCTGCGCGCCGCCCTCGCCGCCGCCGCCGTCGTCGTCCCCGCGCGCTCCGCCGACCGCCCGCTGCGTCTGCCCATCGACCGCGCCTTCGCCCTGCGCGGCTTCGGCCCCGTCGTCACCGGCACGCTGCTGCAGGGCACGCTCACGCCCGAAGCCGAAGTCGAGCTGGCGCCGCCGGGGCGCCGCCTGCGCGTGCGCGGTCTGCAGGTTCACGGCGCGCCCGCCGCCGCCGCCCGCGCCGGCCAGCGTACCGCCGTCAACCTCGCCGGCATCGAAGCCGGCGAGTTGGCGCGCGGTCAGGAGTTGGTCGAGCCCGGCGTGTTCGCGCCCGTGGCCGCGCTCGAGGCCGAGCTCGAGTGGCTTCCCGGCGCCGTGCCGCCGCGCTCGCACACCCGGCTGCGCTTGCACCTCCACACCGCCGAGCGCCTGGCGACGCTGGTCTGGCTGGAGGCGCCGCGCTGGGCCCAACTCCGTTTGGAGGCCCCGCTGCTCGCCGCCCCGGCGACCGCGTCATCCTGCGCCGCCTCTCGCCCGCCGCCACGCTCGGCGGCGGCCGCGTGATCCTGTTGTCGCCCCCGCCCCGGCGCCGCGCCCAGGCCTCCGCCGCCGCCGCGCACCTGCGCGCCCTCGCCGTGGCCGATGCCCGCGCGGCCGTACTCCTGCACGTCGTCGCCGCCGGCGCCGCGGGCCTGGCCGCCGAGGCGCTGGCCCGCCGCCTCGGCCGCCGCCTGCCCGAGCTGCTGGCC
>DAIDIF010000022.1 GCA_027451805.1 Acidobacteriota bacterium | reverse complement strand
GCCAGCAGATGGTTCTGGCTCGGGTAATCGAGCAGCACCACCCGCTTATGCGCCCGCCGCAGGTCGTTGAAGTACTCCATCCCCTGGGTGAAGTCCACCGCCCCGTCGTCGAAGTCGGACACCATCAGCAGCGCCGTGGTGACGTTTTCGACGCCGTGGATCGGGCTGTTGCGCGTGTACGCCGCCCACAGCTTCCATGGCGGCCCGCTGAATCGTCCCTGCGAGGCCTCGAAGATCTGCCCGTTGGTGATCCCCGCGTTCTTGTAGATGACGCCGTACATGCTGATCATGTCGGTCAGCGGCGCGCCCGCCACCGCCGCCGCGAACAGGTGCGTCTGCGTGATCACGAACGCCGTCTGATACCCGCCCCACGAGTGCCCGTGGATGCCGATATGCTTCGGGTCCGGCACGCCGGTCGCGATCGCTGCCTTCACCGCGTTCTCCAGGCAGACCGACGATGAGATCCCCGGGTCGTCCACCTTGTAATGAATGTCCGGATCGAACACCGCGTAGCCGTTGCTCAGGTATTCCGCGATGTTGAACCCGTCCGACTCGACCACCGGCGGGATGAAGGTGTAGGCGTTCTGCGACATCTTCTCGTAAAACTCGACGATGGTCGGATACTGCTTCCCCTTCACGTAATCCGGCGGCAAATGCAGCGCCCCTTGCAGCCGCACCCCGCCATAACCGATGTAGTTCACCAATATCGTTCCGCTCGTCCAGCGGAACGGCTTCAGTTGCGCCTCCAGATCGGTCAGCTTCGCGCCCGGCGTGAAGCCTGCGCCGGTCGCATAAAAATCGGGCGGCTGCCGGTAGGTTTGCCGCGTGTAGAGATAAACCGGCGCGTCCTTGGCCTTGCTCAGCGCGCCGTACGACGCCTCCTCAAACATGATCCGCCGCGCTCCCGCCACTCCCGGCTCGACCACCGCGATCCCGTCCTTCTTCGTCCACTCGCCGTACGCGTTCATATACAGTGGCTTGGTCAGATCGAAGCCCAGCGCCGTCGGGTCGTACTCGGCCGCGAAGTTCACCGGATTCCGATATCGGATCCCGTCCCGCTTCCCGTCGCCGGTCAAGTTCACCGCCGCGCTCCCGTCAATCGGCACTTTCCAGATGTCCCAAAGGTCAGAGAGCAGCAGGTCGCGGCTGTCCCGCGACCACCCCACGAACGGCGCCGGCGGCTTCTTCAGGTTGTGATCGTCCTCCACGTTGACGAACGACACCGGCGCCGCTGCGGTCAGGTTCCGGCTCGCGCCCGTCGCCATGTTGTAGACGTACCAGTTGCCGTCCTTGTAATAGGCGAACTGCGTCCCGTCTGGCGCCGGGTGCTCGCCCCACCGCGCCTTCCGCAGCGCCAGCGTGCGCTTGCCGGTGGCTAGGGCGATGACGTAAATATCGGCGTACGTCTGCCCGTTGAGATGGCTTTCGAGCTCATACGGCGCGATGCTCAGCCCAATGGCATAACGGTCGTGCGGCGCCGCGGTCACGTTCTTCACCGTTTTGTCCGCCAGCCGCAGGAATTGGTGGCTCGCCGGCCGGTACTCGCACAAATAGCTGAAGTTCCGGTCCCGCCCCTCCTCCACGATCTGCTCGCTCTGCAGCCGCGGATCCTGGTAGTTCCAGATTTCCAGGTCCACCGAGTCGGCGGCGCCCGTTGCCGCCGCGCCGCGTCCCCCGCGCCCGCCCGCCGCCGCGCCCGATCCTGCGCCGCTCGTCACCGGCCGCCGGCGGTGAATGCCGAACAGCATCGCGTCGAGGTTCTCCGTCCACGCTGGCGCCCGATCCGGGCTCACCGCGAAGCCCTTGGGGAAGTTCGCCGCCGCCGCCGGCGCGAAGATCGTCTCGCTCGCCCCCTCCGGCCCAAAGTGCGTAAACCCGAGCACGTCGTACCGCCGGTCCTGGAACCCCTTGACGTCGGTGCCGCGCAGCACCGCCAGCGCCGTGCCTTTCTCGTTCCAGGCGAGCTGCGTGTACACTGCCCCCGCCTGGCTGTCCAGCGTCCGCACCGCCCCGGTTCGCAGGTCGCGGTACTCGACCCCGTTGCCGCTTTTGTCCGGCGAGCTCACCGTCCAGGCCAGGTACCGCCCCTGCCGGTCGAAGCCGAAGTCGCCCACGTTGCCGATGTCCAGCACCGCGCCGCTGCGTAGATTGCGCAAAATCAAATCCGTCCCCGGCGTGTACTGCGGCGGCCCGCCCGCCGCCGCCGCGCCCCGCGCGCTCCGTCCCGCCGCTCCGCCCGCGGCGCCGCTCGGCGCCGGCGGCAGCATCTGCACCGCGATCCAATCCGGGTTCGACCCCGAAAACGCGAACCGCCGCACCCGTGCGAGGGTCGTCTCCTTGCCCGTCGCCAAATCCACGATCCCGGCGTGCATCTCCGACGGTTTATGCTGCCGTCTCAGCTCGGCTTGCTGGGCGTGCGTCGGATACGCCAGATACGCGCCAAACCTTCCGTCGCTCGAAAACCCGAGATTCGCCGCTCCGCCCCGCCCTCCGCGTCCCGGCATCCCGCGCCCGGCCGGCTCCGGCGGCTCGCCCAGGTTGAACCGATACGCCGTCGCCCCGTGCGTCTGGCGAAACACCGCGCTGCCGTTGCCCACCGCCCCGCCCTCGCGATAGGCGAACCATTGCCCGTTGTGCGACAGCGCCGTGCCCTGAAGGCTCTTCCACGCCAGCATGTCGTCCACCGTGATCGCGCGCTTCGGCGCTTGCGCCGCGGCCGCCAGACTCAATCCAGCCAGGACCAAAAAAGAAAGCAGAACGCGTCTCATGCGCGGGAGCATAGCACGAGCTCAGGCGTCCTATCCTAGAAAGATGAAAGCCATCGCCATTACCCCCGGCAAGCCGGGTGCGCGTCTGATCGCGCGTCCCGAACCGCAGCTCACCGCCGACCATCAGGTCAAGCTGCAAGTCGTCCGCGTCGGCATTTGCGGCACCGACCGCGAGGAGATCGCGGGCGGCCGCGCCGACGCCCCCGCCGGCGCCGCCGAGCTGGTCATCGGCCACGAGATGCTCGGCCGCGTCGCCCAGGCGGGCAAGGCCGTCACCCGCGTCCAGCCCGGCGACTTCGCCGTCTTCAGCGTCCGCCGCGGCTGCGGCGCCTGCGCCAACTGCAACCTCGGCCGCGCCGACATGTGCCAGACCGGCAACTACACCGAGCGCGGCATCCGCGGCCGCGACGGCTACCAGACCGAGTTCGTCGTCGACGAGGAGCAATACCTTACCCGCGTCCCACCCGAGCTGGCCGACGTCGCCGTCCTGCTCGAGCCACTCTCGATCGTCGAAAAGGCCATTGACGAGGCCTTCCGCCTGCAGCGCACCCGCGATCCCGAAGCCGCCGCCACGCCCGATTGGTATCACGGCCGCCGCGCCCTCGTCGCCGGCCTCGGCCCGGTCGGCCTGCTCGCCGCGCTGGTCCTGCGCCTGCGCGGCTGCGACGTCTTCGGCCTCGACATCGTCGCCGCCGCCTCCGCCCGCCCGCAGTGGCTCGTCGCCATCGGCGGCCAGTACCTCGATAGCCGCACTGCCCCGCCGCCCACCGCGATGAACATCGTCCTGGACGCCAGCGGCTTTGCCGCGCTCGAGTTCAAGCTGCTCGACGCGCTCGCCCCCAACGGCATGTACGTCCTCACCGGCATCCCCGGCGGCGATCAGCCCCTCCAGGTCCCCGGCGCCGAGCTGTTGCGCCAGCTCGTGCTCGCCAATCAGGTCATGGCCGGCAGCGTCAACGCCGCCCGCGGCCACTTCCAAATGGCCGCCGACGACCTCGCCCAGGCGCGCCTGCGCTGGGGCAAACTCGTGGCCGGGCTCATCACCCACCACCACTCCCCCGACCAGTTCCTCGCCGCCCCCAACCGCCCCGCCGACGGTGCGATCAAGGAAGTCGTCGAGTGGGCCTCAGCCTAACGCCGCTGGCTGGGGGCAGCTCCGCTATTGCCACAGATCTTGCAGCGTCGGATTGGGGTTGTTCGGCTCCGTCTGCAGCAGGATCAGGTGGGTGGGCGAAACGATATAGATCACGATATCCCCCGACCCGCTGGTGACCCTCCCATTGCTGGCCACCGTGTACGACTCGGCCACCGCCAGCCCGCTCGACGCTCCCCCCGGCTGCACCGCGTCCGCCGTCCCGCTGAGTGCGCTCACGCCGTCAAAGGTGACTACGCCGGTTTCGTTGGTCAGCGGCGCGATGCCGGTCGGCGGCGCCACCGGCGCCGCGAAGATCGGCTCGGTGGCGATGAAATACGTGGCCTGGAGCGTCGCCTCCGTGAATGGCCCAGCGGTTTGGGGCATCGCGCGGCTGATCGTCGGCGACGGGCCCCCATCCACCAGGAAAGCGGCATCCGGACCGGCCAGGTAGCCGACCAGGGGGATGATGCCGGCGGCGCTGAGCGTGAACCGGCCGCTGGCGGCGGAGGTGATGGCATAGCTCATGCCGGTAATGGACTGGTTCGAAACAACACTCCCGCCACCGTTGCCGTCGGTCACGCCGATGGCGCCGCCGCTGCCGTCAAACGTCAGCAAGCCGATGGCGGCGTGCGGCGACGGCACGCTGGTCGAACCCTGTGTGGTCAGCACCACGGCGCCGCTCAGCGACGCCGCGCTGTAGGGTCCGCCGGTCTGCCGCACGGCCTCGCCGGAGACCGCCGGGCCGGCAGCTGCGCTGGAAACCGCGGCATATAGCTTCGCCCCCGAGACCACATACACGGCATACGTCGTGGCCGCCCCGCTCGCCGTCATGGTCAGGGTCGCCGTGCCGCGGCCGTTTGCATCAATCGCCGTAAGGCTGCCGGTGAACGCCGCGCCCGACACCACCGTGCCAGCGTCGTTGCTGTCCGTCATGCCGGCCGTGATGGCGCCTGCGGCGGCGCTGAAACTGCCCGCCTGCACCCATTGCCCGCCGTCGCCCGACAGGCCGAAGGCGTACCCGCCGCTCAGCGCCGCGGCCGAAAACTGGCTCCCATCCTGTCGCGCCAGCCTCCCGGTGAACATGAACTGGCCGTCGTTCTCGGCGATGCCTCCCCGGCTGGAGATCCCGCCGCTCAGGCTGCCCACCGCGATGGTGAAGGCGAAGCCGTGGCCGGCGCCATCCTGGAAGGTCAGCGTGCCGCGGTTGTCGCTGCCCACCGCGTAGCTGCCGCGGACGATGGCAACACCCGCTTCCGTGGCCGCGTTGCTCTGCAGGTCATACTCGCCGCCGGTCACATGGCCGCTGCCGTCCACGGTGATGCTGCCCTCGAGCGACGCCTGCGCGTTGGCGTCCCCCAACAGAAAAGCGTACTGCCCCTTGACCTCGGCGTCATTGGAGTTGGCGGTGGGGACCGCAAGCGTTAGCGCCTGCGTCGCCGTAGCCGGGGTGGATTGAGCATCCTGCACCTGCACGCCGAAGCTGGCGCTTCCCGAGGCCGTGGGCGTGCCGGTGATGATGCCGCTGGCCGACAGGCTGGCCCAGGTCGGCAGCGTTCCGCTGCTCACACTCCAGGTGTACGGCCCCACCCCGCCCATCGCCTGCAGCGTGGTGCTGTAGGCCGTGCCGATCGTCGCCGCCGGCAGCGCGGCGGTGGTAACTGCCAACCGGGCCGGTGCGTTCACCGCCAGCGTCAGCGCCTGCGTCGCCGTCGCGGATGTCGAATCCTGCGCTTGCACGGTGAAGCTTGCGCTTCCGGCCGCCGGCGGCGTGCCGCTGACCACGCCGCTGGAGGCATTGAGGCGGGCCCAGCCCGGCAGCGCGCCCGCGCTCACGCTCCAGGTGA
>DAIDIF010000021.1 GCA_027451805.1 Acidobacteriota bacterium | reverse complement strand
CTCACCTCCTGCTCGCGGCCGCCCTGATAGATTGTGACGCGCGTGCTGCCCCGGCGGATCTTGCGCCGCAGGTGGCCGCCGGTGAGCAGGTCGAGACCGGCGGCGGTGCCCAGCACGAGCGCGGCCAGGATGACCCACTGGGCCGCGTGGATGCACAGGGCGAGGTGAGACACGAGACCCCAGAAGCTCAGCGGCAGCGTGCCGGTGTCGCTGCAGGGCGAGAAGTAGTGCGAGAGGTCCACGGTGGAATCGTAGCTGCGGTCCATGACGAGCGAGTAGATCTGGCCAAACATCTCCAGCGTGCTCAGCTCCTGGCGCACGGGCAGCATCACCGAGTGGCTGCCGCGCGTCTCGCGCTCGAACGTGGTCAGCAGCCGGCGCCGGCCCCACTCGGTGATGACGCAGTGGTTGTAGGTGCGCCAGTCGTAGAACGAGAGCAGCGAGGGCCGGTCGATGACGGTCTTGTTCAGCGCGGCGTCGAAGCGGATGTAGCGCGGGTTGTTGATCACATCCACCGGTTCCCACTGCTTGGCGATGTACACGAAGGCCCAGGTCTTCCAGACGAAGCCGTACAGGAAGAACGCGAGCAGTACGAGCACGACGAGGCGCAGCGTCCGGCTGCCGAGCACCGCCCGCACCAGCGTCAAGGTCTCGCGCACGAGGTTGATGTCGAAGCTGCACTCGCAGGCGCTGCAGAGCACCGTGATGCCCTCCTCGCCGTCCGTGGGCATGTTGTCGGGGTCCGTGGCGTACGGGTAGATGCAGCTCTCGTGGATGGCCTTGGGCTCGCCGCCCTGGCAGGCGTTGTTGCAGCACCGGTAGGGCGCATGCGCGCGCGCCGGGTCCGGCGCCCACAGGACGTTGCGCCCGCAGCGCCCGTATAGGCACCGCGTGAACACGTCGCCCTGCACAAAGACGCGCGCTCGCGGCGCCTCGGCGGCGGGGGGCGCGGCAGCCAGGACCACCGGCACAAAGCGCGGGACGCCGCCGCCGGCGGCGCCCCGTCGCATGGGCTCCAGGTCCGACATGATTGAGACCAAACACACGAAAGAAAAAAATACTGACGGCGCCGAGTTTATAACTTTTCCGAGTGCCGTTTGTGGGCTAAAAAATGTCCCAACGCTCCTGAGCGGCACGCTTTCTCTCTCCCCCGGCGGCGTGTCCAGCACCGTTTTTTTTTGGCCTCGCGGGCGGTTCCGGAGCGCGCAAGTGGTGTGGCCCTCACGCCTGGATGCGCCGGGTCGGTCACTGCGCCAGCGGGGCCACGGCGCCAGTTTTTCCCCCGCCCACCGCACGGCGCGTCGTCGCCGCCGATGGCGGCCAAGTCGCTGCCCGAGATCGCCGCGACGCCGGGCCACATGAACCGCGAGTGCGCCGCGAAGAAGTGCGCGGCGAGCGTGGCGCGCCTGGCCCTGTGCGCCATGGTGCTGGACGACTACCGCAAGTCGCAGGACCCGGCCTACCAGGTGCCGCTACCGTCCGGCCTGGGCCACCTCGCCGACCCGAGCAACGCGGGCGTGCGCCCGCGCGCGGCCTGAGCGGCGCGCCGCTCCTGGCGGTGCTCCTGGCGCTGCTCTGCGCGGGCGCGCCCTGGCCGGCCGGGGCCGCGCCGGCCGCCAACGCGGAGCCGCTCACGCCGAGCGACCCGCTCGTGCTGCACCTGCTCGCGCTGTGCCGCTCCGACACGCTCTGCTGCCAGCAGTGGTTCATCGCCCCGCCGCCGCAGCCGGGGCCGCCCAGCGACTTTGACGTGGCCAGCTTCACGCGGCTGTTGATACTCTTTGCCAACGGCCAGCTCCAGTCGCCGGACGGCACGCTGGTCACGGTGCCGGCCTGGCAGAACGACCCGACGCTGGCCGCGGACGCCGCCGCCGACGCGCCCACCGCCGCCGCGCTGGCCACGCTGACGGACGCCTACTGGCTGCTCCTGATGCGCATGGCGGTGTTCTGCGACGGCGCGCCCAACCAGTTCTTCCTGCTCGGCAAGGGCTGCGTCTGCGTGCCGGGCGCCGTCTGCTCCGGCAACGGCGGCTCGTTTGCGACGGTCGAGTTCGTGGCCTTTGGCATCCTGCTGTTTGTGGCGCTCTTTGTCATCTCCTGGTGGATGTGGCAGGCCATCCAGGACCTGGGTGCCACCCGCGCGCTTCTCGGCCAGGTCTGGGACGCGATCACCATCAGCAGACAGGTGCCCGCGATAGACCTGCAGCTGGAGCCGCGGCGCGCCGAGCGGACGCTCGGAGGGGGGCGGCCGCCCCCCTCCGCGGACGGCGGCTTGGGCAACGAATTTGCGCACTGGTGGAACTCGACGCGCAAGTCAAAGGAGCAATGAAAAAAAACTCTTTACGCACTACTTACTTACTAGCCAAGCGTCGCCCGCTCGGAAGGCGAACCCACTTTCTGAGCGGGCGACGCCGAGCCGTGCGGTTTCTTTCCACCCTCTTCCTCCCGTCCGGGGGCGGGGGCTGTATGGTCACGCGCCGCCGCGCGTTTGCGGCGGTCGGATTCGCGGCAGCGATTGTGCTCTTCGCGGCACTCGCCTGGGGCCAGACGCACGGCACCCGGCCGTGCTTTGCTGCCGTTGCGGAGCGAGTGCCATCGGCCTGCCTGAGCGACTGCACCGCGCTGGAGATCCGCTGCGTTGACTGGACCGGCCGCACGTGCGCGGGCGTGGAGCCCGCGACCGGCTGCTGTCCGGGGGCCGAGGGGGGCCGCGGCGGCGCCGCCGGTGCCCTGCACACGCGCGCCCTGTTGCTTTGCAGACTTCACCTCGTGCGTCGCGGACTGCGTTCGGCGGGCGCGGCACAATGGCTCGCTGCTGCCCGGAACGGCGTTCGAGGCCTGCCGGGACGACTGTCGCCTGAGCGGCGCGTCATGGTTCGGACGGCGCCAGGCGCGGCTCGGGAGCGGCACGCCGGTGCCGAGCCGTCCGCCGCACTGCTACGGCGCGCGGCCCTGGCCGCCACCGGTCCTCGAAGCGCGGCCACCGAGCACGGGACCGCCCGCGCTCGGTGCCACGACCCAGCGCCCACGGACGGCCGCGCCCCAGCGCCCGCAGACGGCGCCGCCGGCCGCGGGCCCTGTGCCGAACGGCACGGTCAAGATAGTGCAGTTCTAGGCGCGATGAGGCGGCGTTCGCGCTTCAGCGGTGATGGGCACGAAAAAAACGCGCGTCGCCACCCAAACCGCCCCGGCCCACCATCGCCAATCCGGTCGTACAAAACCCGGCTCCGCGGTGCGCGCAGCCCCGCGCCGCACGCAAAGTCGCTCCGGACGCAGCGTGTGTTTTTTTCCCGCGTGCCGCGGTGCTGCGCGCGATTTTTCCAGGGCTCGGCCGCTCGCTCAGCGTCAGTTGTACTTTTCCCCATGGCCGACGTGCACCACGCCACCGCTCCCGCCGAGGGCGACGTTCCCCACAAGCCGCACGGCGGCAAGATGCCGCACCGTCAGGCCCAGAAGGCGCCACGCAAGTCCGTGGCCGCCAAGGCCGCCTCCGCGGTGATCGCCGCTGTCGCCGATCAGGCCGGAGGCGTGGTCCGCGGCGGGCATGTGCAGGGCGTCGCCAAGAGAATCCACAAGGGCAAGGTGCCGCCCAACAAGCAGACGGACGCGCCCCCCTCGGTTGGGCCGGACGGCGAGGTGCAGACCAAGCCGCGCAAGGCACATCGCCGCGTGAGGAGCGGCACGGCGGCTCTGCGCAACATCAGGAAGCTACAGAAGAGCACGACGCTCCTGTTGCGCAAGGCGCCCTTCCGCCGCCTGGTCCGCGAGATCGCTCAGGATCAGGCGCCGGGCACGCTGGACGGCGTGCGCTTCACGCGCGAGGCCCTTGCCGCTATTCAGGAGGCCACCGAGGCGTACGGCGTGGCGCTCATGGAGCTCTACAATCTGGCCGCCGTGCGCCGCGGCCGCGTCACGATCCAGCTGGAAGATGTGGGCCTCGTGCACGACATTGGCAACCGCTTCCCCGGCCAGTCCAGCGGGCGCCTCGGCCCCTCGGCCATGCCCGCCAAGGGCCGTTAATGCACGCCACACCGCCCCGCCCCGCCCCACAAGCTCCCCAGCACACAGGTTTCGGGCGGACATGGCAGCGAAAGAAAAAAATATACACGGGCAGTCTGCGTGCGCGTCAATTTTTCATGCGCCTGCGGCCTGCAGCGCGACGGAAGCCCAGGTCCCAGTGGTCAGCCGAGCGTCGTACAGCCACGCAGGCCGGCCGCCGTCCAACAGATTGGCCGCGAGCTGGGCGCCGGCAAAGACGAGCGCCTCGGCGGCGGCGCCCGCGGCAGAGTGCTGCACGCGGGCCACCAGGCATCCGTTTGACGCGGCCCAGCGACGAAGCTCGCCGACGTTTGCACTCCCAAGGCGCAGGACAAGCAGGTGTGAAAGGGGTGCGGCGCGCCCCGGACCAACCGCCGAGGCCATGCGGATGGATAGTGCTGCGAACCCCCCCCGAAGGCGTAGGCCTCGATCAAAATTGTGTCGGCCCAAGGGTGGGGTGGGGCGCGACCCCCCCCTGGGCCGACTTTACTCTGCAGCGCGCAGTGTGCCACGCCGTTCTTTGCGCCATTCGCCACCGCCTCCGTCGGAAGCCGAGGGGAGGAAAGGGGGGGGGGCGGCAAAACAACAGCGCGCGCGCCCCCCTTAGGTCCTCGGATCCTGCGCGGGAATCGCCGGACTTGTCCGCCCCTTCCAGGGCGCCGGCTCGTCGACGGCCTCGCTGGCGATGAACGGGGTGTAGTCACCCGGCGCGAGTCTGCGCCGCGATGGTATGTCGTCGCTGGGGCCGGGCGAACGCGGTAGTTGCAGTGGCGGAACGGTGCTCATTGGCGTCCTGCTGCTGCTGCCGCTGGGCGGTGGCTCGACGCGCCGGGGCGGGGGCAGAGCTGAGCGCGCGGCCCGGGAGACGGTGTGGAAAAAAAAGACAGACGCCCACGCACGAACGGGAGCGTGCGGGCGGTTCTCTTTTTTCCGCCACCGCCCCGGAAGTGCTTCGCCGCCGGCGTGCCCGGCGCGGATTTATCCCCTTAATGGAGCGCGCACGTGTGCACTTTGCCGACATCAAACAGCTGAAACGGCTCGTAAACGTCAAACTGGTCGGCTCTGGCAACACGATCGAGTACGCCGAGGACTGTACAGTGTATGGCAACAACAACCGCCTGACCGATGGGCACCGGGTGGTCTTTGTTGGCACCGGCAACGTGGTCACCCACGGCTGTAACATATCGAACGCCGTTGTGCTGGGCGACTGCCGCAATCCGTGCCCGCTGCTGCTGCTGCGGGCCGGCCGGGTGCGGGCGGGGCCGACCGGCACCGCTGCGCCTCAGGTCATTGCCCAGCTGCTCTCGGCTGCCCTGACCGACATGGCAAACGACTGCGCGGCGCGGTTTGCCGCACCCCCACCACCGCCGGCCCCGGCTTCGTCCGCGTGGCCCGGACCGGGCTTCCTGGGCACCCTCCGCAGCGGGCGGCCGCCCGGGCCGGCGGTGCCCGCTGCCGCAGCCGCGGCACCGCCGGCCCGCAACCTCCGACTGGACCGCCCGGTGGACAAGTGGGCGGTGCACGCCAAGTGCGACATCTGCATGGAACTCGGTCCGTTGCTGGTGTTTGCGCCCTGCGGGCACTCGAGCTGCTGCCAGGACTGCGCGACCCGGTGGCGCGCCACGCTGGGCGGCTCGGACGCGCTCTTCACCTGCCCCCTGTGCCGCTCGGGTGTGGACGGCGTCGCGTTCATCAAGGCGCCCACCAGAGACTCAGCGCTTGATCCTCTGGCGGGAGCCAAGCGGCGCCGTGGCGGGGGCGGGGGCGGCGCCGCCCCGGCCCCCACCTAGCGGTAGAGCACGGGCTGGCCGGTAAACTCGTTCACCAGGCGCGTGAACCACTGCAGCGGCGGCCGCGCCGCCGTGATCAGCAACCCCAGCGTGGCGTAGTAGGCGGACGGCTCGGGCCCGACGCCGCCGCCGGCGGCGTCGGCGGCGGCGATGGCACCGGCCGGCGCCCGGTCGTAGAAGCGCAGCTTGAGGTACGCCGTGGGGCCGCGGCTCTGGTGCGCGCCAAAGAGGAGTTCGCGCTCCGCGGCGCTGGTGACGGCCAGCAGCACGCGCCGCACCTGGCCCGCGTTGCGCGGGTCCGCGCTCAGCGCCCACACCGCATCAACGAGCGCCGCGACGAACGCCTCGCCCATGTCCAGCAGGCGCGCCTGGGCGCGGATGGCCTCGACGTCCTCCGCCGTGGCGTCGTCCCAGTGGAGCAGCGCGTAGATGCGCGCGCTCGCCGCCGCCACCAGGGCCGGCGGCGGCGCGGGCGCTTCGGGGGGCGCGGCCGTCGCTGCGTGCGCCGCTTATTTTTTTTCTCTCTCCTAAGTGGCGAGCTGGCGCGCTTTTGACACGGGCTCCACGTGTCGGACGCGCTTGACGCCGGCGGGCCCGTCGGTTCCCGCCGCGTGCTTCTCGCCAGGCGCAGCAGCGCCGCCGCCCAGGGGCGGCGCCTGGTAGTTGCCGTTGTGCATGCGCGGCGCCACGTACCGGCGGATCCAGTCGCCGTAGCGCCAGGCGCGCTCCGACGAGAAGAACACCTCGGCCCAGTCCATCATGATGGCGGCGATGACCAGGTCGTCGTTGCCGGCCGTCTGCTTGGCGCTCCAGCCGGTGCGCGGCCGGGCGAGCGGCTTGTTGCGGTTGTACTCCACGATGCGCTCCATGCCCATCATTTGCACGCCCAGCTTGGCCTTGAGCTTCTCGAGCGGCTGGCCGCCGAGCGCCGCGGGGTACGTGGTGCACGTCTCGGCGTACGCGATCAGGTCCTGGGCCAGGCGCGTCTCCATGCGGCCCACCTGGCGATCGCGTATCGCCGCGTGCGGCGGCACGCCGTACACGTCCGAGCTGGCCGTCCACTCCTGCATCGTCCGCACCCAGTCGTACTGGAGCAGGTGCTCGTGCATCTCGGGACCCTGCGGCGCCGCCGCGCGTCAGTGTCCCGGGTCCGGCGGCGGCGGGGGGGGGCGAAATGGGGCGGGGCGCGCGCGTACCACGATGCCTGGCGCGTTCTCCACCACGGAGACCACCGGCGGGCTGTCCAGGCCGGGCATGTTGTGGATGGCATTGGCGGCGTGCTGGATGCGCGCCCGCCGCCGCGACATGTCCGAGGCGTCCTTGCCCGAGAAGGCGTCCATGTAGAGAATC
>DAIDIF010000020.1 GCA_027451805.1 Acidobacteriota bacterium | reverse complement strand
AGCGCTGATCAGGCCGGGCAGGGCGGCGGGATCGTGCTGCCAGTCAGCGTCCATCTGCACCAGAAGGTCGGGCGCCAGGCTGGCGCGCGCATGCGCGAACCCGCGCTGGTAGGCCTCGCCCAAGCCGCGCTTGGCGCCCTGCAGAAGCCGCAGGCGCGGGTGGGTGGCGATCAGGGTTTCCACCAGGATGGCGGTGCCGTCGGGCGAGTCGTCGTCCACCACCACCACCCAGAGCTCGTCGCCGGGGAGGTTGGCCTGCTGGGCGAAGAGGGCGGGAAGCAGCGAGCTCAAATGGCGCGCTTCGCAATAGGCCGGTAGCACGACGCAGCAGCGGCGCATAGTCTCAGGCGGCGCGGCGCACGCGCTGCAGGCACACCGGCAGGCGGCTGAGGGCCGCGGTCGAGACGGGCCCGAAGCGGGCCGTCTGGTAGGCCGCCACGAACTCACGGGCGGCGGCTAGCAGGGAAGAGTCCGGCCGGGCGGCGGCCAGCGCGAGCACCAGTTCCTCGCTGGTTTGTGCCGGGGCGCGGGCGATGCCGGCGCGGCGCAGACAGCGCTGGAAGCGGCGATACGCGCGCTGCGCCCGCCGCACCGCCCAGCGGCGGTCCGCGAGCGGCGGAGGCCGGCGATGGCGGAGCCAACGCCGGCCCGCCGCCGCGGCGGCGAGCAGCACCGCCAGCGCCAGGCCGGTCCCCAGCAAGGATCCGTGGGTTGGTTTGTGGCGGGGAACGGCGGCCAAACCGCGCCACGCCGCGGTGGCGCCCGCGGCCAAGGCCGTCCAGGCGTGGGCCACGCCGGCGCCCACGTGCATCTGCATCTGGCCCGCCAGGCGCGCCTGACGCCACCAATCGTAGCTGACCACCCAATTCTGCCAGGCGCTGGACAGCGCGTCCATCAGCATGCCCGGCCCGCTCCAGGCGGCGGATGCCGCGGGCGCTGCCGCCGGAGTGGGGTCGAAGGTGACCCATGTGCCCCGCGGGCCGCGGCCAAAATCGCCGGCGCGAGGGGGTACGGGAAAGTAGGCCTCGACCCAGGTATGGGCATCGCTGCCGCGCACCACGTACTCGCCCGTGAGAGGGTTGAAGCTTCCCATCATGAAGCCGTTTACGACCCGGGCCGGGATGGCGAGCGTGCGCGCCATGACCGCCAACGCGGATGCGAAGTACTCACAGTCCCCGGCCTGCTGATCGAACAGAAAGGATGACAGCGGATCCTGTCCCTGGGGAAGGTTATCCAGCGTGTACTGGTAATGCGCCTGCAGATAGGTGGATAAGGCCTGCATGCGGTCCCAATTGTCGGCGGGCACGTGCTCCACAATCTGGCGCGCCAGCTCGCGGATGCGCGGGTCCAGGTCATCGGGTAGCTGGAGGTCGTCGGCCAGGGCATAGCGCAACAGGCGCGGGCTGGGGGCGGGAGCGGCCCGCAGGGAAGCACCCTCGGGATGGGCGAGATCCGACGCTCCGGCGTAGCGCGTGCCGGCAAAATTGGCGCCCAAGTCGGAGAGCGTGGCGGTCGAGCGCTCCCAGGCCAGCACCGGGAAGCGGGTGTCGGTCCACAGCAGCCGCGCGGGGAAGAACAACACCGGACTGTTCATCGGCTCCAGCGCGACACGGTAGCGCACGATGTGCGCCTGCCCCCCATCGCCTTCCTGCGGCCGCGCCACCACCAGGCGTCCGCCCTGGGTGGCAAACAGGGAAGGGGCATCGGCGTCATACCAGCGCTGGCCGTCGAAGGTCGTCAGGCCGCGCCCGCGCCAGCGAATCTGCTGCAGCTCGGCCGGTGTAAGCGGCGGATCGGAGGCGGAGATGCGGATGTGCATCACCGGCTTGTTGCTGCGCTGCACGCTCGCCAGCGCGCCCAAGCGGACATCGTCGCTGAACCCGCTGAGCCCCTGGGCGCCGGCGCGCGAGCCCCAGGCCGCGACCATGGTGCGCGGCAGGAGGAGAAAGATCACTGCGGCACACAGGCCGACCGCCAGGCTGAGCAGCAGGGAAAAGCGAAAGAGAGGCCCGCGGCGCGGCGGCGGCGCCGCCGGACTCACGGTCCCGGTGGATTGCGACTGCACGATTTCGCGCGCCACCATGGCGGCGACCAGCAGGGCCAGGAAGACCGCCAGCAGGAGCAGGAAGAGGCCCGAGTCGGTCAGCAGGGCCGCGGTCAGCACCTCGAGGAAGGCCAGCAAGCCGAGCAGCAGGTCGTCCTGCCCGGAGGGGGGCGCGAACAGCTTGGCCAGCCCCGCCAGCACCGCCAGATGCAGGCTGGCGTTGAGGAAACTGCCGGAGAGAATGAGGCCATCGAGCACGTAAACCGGAAGATAGAGCAGCAATCCGGCCACCCACCAGCGGTTGGGGACCGCGAGCGTGCGGCGGTGCTGCCAGGCCCAGGCGCGGATGAGAAACGCAGCTGCGCCCGCCGCCACCAGCGGCCACGGCAGCCGGCCGGTGCTGGCCAGCGCGAAAAATCCGGTGGCCAACAGGAACAGGAGCAGCCCCTCGAAATACTGCCGCATGCCCTCAGTGTAGAGCCAGCCCCACACCGCGGCGCGGCCGGGCCGAAAACGGGCTGCCGCCATGCTAAGGTGTGGCTGCGGCGTCATGGCAGGCGAGGACGAATTCCACTGGGCGTTTCGATCGGCCTATGCCGAGCAGGCGGAGGCGCTGCGCCAGCTCGCGGAAGAGCTGGCGCCGGACTATGGGGCTGCGCTGCAGCGCGGCGGCGCCGGCGTGGTGCGGGCGGCGTTTGCGGGCGTGGAGGCGGAAGATCGGGCGCGGGCCTACTGGCTGGCCCTCCATCAGCGCGCGCTGGATCAGGACCTGGCCTTGGAACTGGCCCCGGCAGCCGGGGACGCGGAGGCCGGCGGCGGCCCCATGGTGCGGCCGGAAGCGGCGCCGGACGCTGGACTGGCGCGGGTGCGGCCGCCGATTCCGGAAGCGACGCTCTACGATCTCCTGCGGGCGGACGACGCGGACATGGACCGCAATTTGGACGAGACCATCGCCTGGATCGAAGGCGCCGGGCTGCCGGTGATCAATCTGCTCAGCTATCTGGAGCTGCCGCTGTTTCAGCGCTACGCTCTTGAACATGCATCCGAGCGCGATCAGACGCAGTTTCTCCACATGCTCCACACCTGGACCTGCTATCGGCGCTTTGGCGCGGTGCGCGCCTCGCTGCCTCCGGCGCTGGTGCAAGCCTTCGGCGATCCGCGCTATTTGCGCGTCAACACCACCCAGTTCCGCTCTCCGGCGCCGGCGCTTTGCCTGCAACTGCCCGACTGGGCGCTGCCGGTGCGGGGCAGCGGCGGGCGGCCGGGTCTGTGGGCGAAGGAGATCTACATCACCCATCTCGAGCCGCCCACGCCGGCCGATGACCGCGAGTTGACCCTGATGATCATCACCTGCGATGAGAGCGCCGAGTTCGGATTCATTCCGCTGGAAGTGCCGCTGAGCCTGCCCGGCGTCGGGCAATCCATCGACGCGTTTTTCGCCCCCAGCGCCGGCGACGACGAGCTGGGCGCCAATACCGAGGATCTCCGCCGGCTGACGTCGCTGGCGGCTGTTTATTGCCTCTACGCCAGCGCGGCCGATCCAGCCCGCTACCTGGGCGCGTGAGCGAGATGGACGCGGTGACCCGGCGGGAGTGGGCCTTCTTCGCCCTGCTTGCGGCGGCGGGCGCGCTACTGGCCTGGCTGCGCCCGGAGAAGGCGATTGATTTCCGGGTGTATTTCGAGAACGCGCGCCATTATTTCGGCAGCGGCGCCGCCATGTACGGGCCCAAGAGCGGCACCGGCTGGACGGGCGGCATCTACCGCTATCCGCCGATCTTTCTCGACTTGTTTCGGCCGCTGGCGGCCTTGCCGCTGGCGGTGGGTGCGGCCCTTTGGGCGGCCGGGAAGGGGGTGACCGGCGGCTGGCTGGCGATTCGCATGCGTCAGCGCTGGGGGCTGCGCAGCGTGGCGGCGTTTTGGCCGGGCTTGCTGCTGGTGGCCGCGTACTTCATTCAGGAACTGCGCTATGGCAACGCGCAGTTCTATATCGTCGCCATGGTGGTGGCGGCGTTCCTGGTGGGGGAAGAGCGCCCGGGGTGGGGCGGATTCTGGCTGGGGTGGGCGGCGGCGCTGAAGGTCTGGCCGCTGTTTTTCTTCCCCTGCCTGGTCTTGCGCCGCCGGAACCGGATGGCGGGGGCGGCGTGCGCCAGCGGCGCCGCCTGGACGCTGCTGCCGGCGCTATGGCGCGGCTGGCGCGCGCAGACGGCGCTGCTGGGGCAATGGCTGGCGCAGGAGCGCAGCATTGCCGCTCGCAACGCCCGCTTGGGCGCGTTCTGGTATCCCGGGCAGTCGCTGCACGACGTGATGGCGCGCTACTTGATGCGGGTGGACTACGCCCGCCTGCCGGACCCGAATTATCCCCAGGTGGCGTGGCTGCACTGGACGGCGGCGGGCGTGGAGCACGCCTGGCTGGTGGCAGCGGTGGCGCTGACGGCGGCAATGTTCTACTGGCTGTGGCGGGCGCGGGGCGTCGAAGACGGAGTGGTCGCGTTTTTGTTTTGTGCGCTGATGGTGCTGGAGCCACACGTGCACCGGCTGGTGCTGGAGACGCTGCTGTGGCCGGCGCTCTGGCTGGCGGCGGAATGGCAGCACGGGCGGCTGCCGCGGGCGGCGCAGGCCGGCTATTGGCTGGCGGTGGGAGCGGCGGTGCTGGAGCCGTTGGCGCCGGGCAGTGCGCGGCAGCGCATATTGCAGGCCTACGGGACCGACTTCTGGCTGGTGGTGCTGCCGCTCGCCGCCGTGACCGGCTGGGCCGCTTGGCGCCGCCACGGCGGCGCGCTAAGGGGTACAGCGGATGGGCAAGCACAGGTGACGGCGGCACACTGAGGCGGATCGAGGAGCTTGCGCGAGTTGCCACTTCGCCGCCCGCTGACCATCGCTGCTGCCGCCGTCTGCCTGCTCGCCGTTCATCCCGGCGCCGGCCGATCCCAGGCCCTGCTGCGCCCGCCGCCCGCTGCGCGCGCCGCGCCCCGCCGCCAGGCCGCGGTGGCGGCGGAACTGCTGCGCCAGGCGCGACCCTACGTACGCTCGGCGGCGGCCTTGCGCGCGCATAGCGCGGCGTTTCCGGGCGAGGGCGCGGTGGAGCTCTACCACCTGCGCTACGAGCAGGTGATGCCGAACGGACTGTCCGGCATGGTGGAACAGCGCGTATTTCAGATCCGCAGCGCCGCGGCGGCGGACCTGTTTGCCCTCGACGATGTCTGGTACGACACCGCCCGCAGCCGGTTCCGGCTGGTCACCGCGCAGGTGCTGCAGCCCGATCGCCGCTCGCCGGGCGGCTGGCGGGTGGCGGGCGTTGGCCGCGACCAAGGCGACCTGCGGCCCGGAGGGACGGGGAACCAGCCGCGCCGGGTGGCGCTACCCCGGCTGCACGCGGGCGACCGCATCAGCGTGCTCTACGAACTGCTGCCGGATGACCGCCACGACTGGAGGCTGTTGGGCGGGAAGTTCCTCGGCAACCTGTTTGCCTTTCGCGACAGCTTTGCGACCGTCACCACCCGCTACGTCCTGGCGTCACGCGAACGGTTGGCGATGGCGCAGGCGGGGGTAGGGGCGCCGCAGATGCGCCGGAGCCGGGACGGGCGCTGGGTCGGGAGCTGGGAGGCGCACGATCTGCCGGCATTTTTTAGTTCACCGGACGGCCCTTCGATTACCGACCGCTCCCCATTTGTGCAGGTGTCGGGGTTTTCCTCGTGGGCGGCGATGGCGGCTTGGTACAACCGCCTGCTGGACCAGCGGGCCCGGTTGAGCCCGGCCATGGAGCGGCAGCTGGTGGCGATTGCAGGGCGAGCAAGCACCGGCGCGACTCCGGAGCAGACCGAGGCCATCGTCAACCGCGTCTGGAGCTACCTGAGCGCTCATCTGGGGTACCGCGGCAACGAGAGCGGGATCCACGCCTACGTGCCCGCGCCCGTGGGTGAGGTGTTCCGCCGCGAGCAGGGCGATTGCAAGGACGGAGCGCTGCTGCTGGCCACCTGGCTGCGGGCGGCCGGGGTGGCGGCCGATCTGGCGTTGGTGCGGACACCGGATTTGGGCCGCTTGGCGCCGGTAACGGCATCGGGCACGGCGCCGGCAACGTTGGCGGCTTTCGACCATGCGCTGGTCTACGTCCCGGCCACCCGGCAATGGATTGACACCACGGCGCCGGATTTTCTGGATACCGAGCTGCCGGCAAGCGACCAGAACAGCCTGGCGCTGATCGTGCGCGCCGGGCAAACGCAACTCGTCCATGTGCCGACGGCGCCGGCTTCGGCCAACTTGACCGTGCGCCGGATCCAACTCCAGCCCACCGCCGGCGGCTGGTGGCAGGCGACTGGGGAGATTACCGTGCGTGGCGCACAGGCGCCGGCCATGCGGCAGCGGTATGCCCAGCCCCGCCAGCGGCGGCGCGTGCTGGCGAACTGGCTGCAGGGCTATTTCCGTGGCGCCCACGTTGACGCAGTGGCAGTGAGCGGCGTGCATCCCGCCGCGGACACGGTGCGGATCCGCTTCGCGGCCCGGATTCCGCCACGGCCGCTGCAGATTGCCTGGGTGCGCAGCAGTTTTGCCGACACGCTGGCCGCGGAGAGCGAGCGCCGTCAAGCGCTCGAACTGCCGACGCGCTGGCGGGTCGAAAGCGATTGGTCGCTGCAGTTGGGCGACGCCGGCCTTTGCACGCGCCGGCCGGCGTTGCCGGCCTATGCGCACGCAGGGCGGTTCGGCGGTCTGACGATCACCAGCGCCTGCACGCGAGGATGGTATCGCGTGCGGTATCGCCTCACGCAAGCGGCGCGGGTGGTTGAACCGGATCAATACGACGCGTTTCGGGCGTTCTGGCAGTCGGTGGACACGGCGCTGTGCGCGCGCGCACCTCTGCCCTGGGGCGAGCCGGGGACGCCGCTTTTGGCGAGCGTTTCGAACTCGCGGTAGAAACCTGCGCCGCCCCCCATCCGTCGTGGTGCAGAGGTTTGCCATGGTTCGCGGCTGCGCGGCGTCGTCCGGACCCTCCCGACTGGGGGATTTGACACGCCGTGACGTTTTTGAGTGGGGTATCCATATCAACAACCCCGCCCCCCCTCGGTTTCCATTGCATCGGCGCCGCATGTGCCGGACTCTAAAGGCGACAAATTGCTTGGCCGCCAGAGGGGGGAACAGGTAAGCTGATAATCAGCAATTCAGGGCATGGGATGAGAGGCATCCGGATCGGGGTGTGCTTGCTGGGCTTGGCGCTTGCGCTGGGCGCGCAGGATCAGGCCAACATCGTTATCACCGGCAGCCGCAAGTACCAGATGGCGGTACCGGACTTCAACGCCCTGCCGGGCGTGGCGCCCGATGTGCGCGCCACCTTCGATCAGGTGCTGTGGAACGACCTGTACGAGTCGGCGGTGGTGAACTTGGTCGGCCGCAGCCTGTATACCGCTCCTGCGCCGCAGTCCGAGGCCGACTTAGACAGCGCCGGCTTCCGCCAGGCTTGGTCGGAACCGCCGCTCAACGTGCAGCGGCTGGTCTTCGGTTCGATGCAGGTGAACAACGGCGGGCTGGTGGTGGACGGCTATCTTTACGACGTGACGCAGCCGCCCGGGGGTGGGCGGCTGCTGGCGCGACGGTACGCCGATCCGGCAACCACCGCCGGCGCGCGGGCGATCGCGCACGAATTCGCCGACGATATCATTGCCGCGCTCGGGTTCGGCCCCGGCATCGCCACCAGCCAAATCGCGTTCATCAGCAACCGCACCGGCCATCAGGAAGTGTGGACGATGGATTACGACGGCCACAACCAGCGGCAGCGCACCAATCTGCACTCGATCGCGTATTCCCCCCGGATTTCGCCGGACGGCACCAAGCTGGCGTTTATGAGCTCGGTGAGCGGGGAGCCTCAAATCAAGCTGCTGTCCTTGCTCACCAACCGCCTGCTGCCGTTTCCGACGTACAAGGGGATGGCGGAAACGCCGGCTTGGTCGCCGGATGGCAAGAAGCTGGCGTTCGCGGCCGACATGGGCGGCCCCAACATCGAGATCTACACGATCAACGTGAACGGCACGGATCTGAAGCGGCTGACGCACTCGCACGGCTACGACAATTTCGCCCCGGCCTGGAATCCGAAGCCGCCACCGGGCAGCCCGGGGCAGATCGCCTTTGTGAGCAGCCGGATCGGCCTGCCTCAGATTTATATCATGAACGCCGACGGCAGCGATCAGCAGCGGCTGCCGCTGGGCGGGTACGCGGTCAGCCCGTCCTGGTCGCCCAACGGCCTGGCGTTGGCTTTTGCCTGGGTGCGGACGGGCGGCGGGGAGGACAGCGGCGCATCCGATATTTATTTGTGGTACTTTGGCCAGCAGAAGTATGTCCAATTGACACATAATGAAGAGCGCAATGATTTTCCCAGTTGGGCACCAGACGGCCGGCATATCGTGTTCGAATCGGGGGCGCCGTATCGAACGCAACTCTTCACAGTGGCGGCAGACGGGTCAGTACCGGAACAGTTGACCAGCCAGGGGAGCAATGAGATGCCCAACTGGTCGTGGCACTAATAGCAGAATGGGCAGCAACACCTTTCAGGAGGGGAGAACGGAAAAATATGAAGCAGTCAACTTCACGCTATTTCCTGACTGCAGTAACCGCCGGGTCAGCGTTGTTGTTCAGCTTGGGCTTGGCGGGCTGCGGCCACAAGGCGGTGCCGCCGCCGCCGGTGCCCGCGCCTGCGGCCAAGCCGACGCCGGCGCCGACCGTGACGCTGAGCGCCGATCCGACGTCGATTGAGAGCGGCTCGTCCTCGACGCTCACCTGGACCTCGTCCAATGCGGTCAAAGTGGAGCTGAACGGCGCCGCAGTGGATCTCAATGGCAACCAGAGCGTGTCGCCGACGCAATCCACGGATTATCAAGTAGTGGCGACCGGCGCCGACGGGCAGACGGCCAACGACTCGGTGCGGATTTCGGTGACGCAGCCGCCCCCGCCGCCCCCCCCGCCGCCCGCCGTCCAGCCGGCGCCGAGCTTTGCCGAAAGCGTTCGGGACGCGTTCTTTGATTTCGATAAGAGCGATATCCGCCCGGATGCGCAGCAGGCGCTGGACACGGATGCGGCCTACCTGAAGTCGAACCCGAACGTGGACGTGGAAGTGGTCGGGCACTGCGATGCCCGCGGCAGCGCGGAGTACAACCTGGCCTTGGGCCATCGCCGCGCCGATGCGGTCAAGAACTACCTGGTGTCACAGGGTGTGGACGCGAGCCGCATCACGACGGAGAGCGTGGGTAAGGAGGATCCGTTCTGCACGGAGACCACGTCGGAGTGCTACCAGCAAAACCGGCGCGGGCATTTTGTTCGCGGCCAGTAGTCGCCAAAGCCCGGCGTTGACCGGCAGCAGCATCGCCGGGAGCGCGGGGGTTGTTTTGCCGGGGCGCCGGAATGGCGCCCCGGCATTTTTTCTGACCGAAGGCGGGCGTACAATGGACCCAATCCCGGCTGCGGCCAAGGGCCCCCGGCCGGAGGAGGATTTTTATGCGTAAGCGTTGTATTGCGGCGGTCTTGCTGGCCGGATTGGCGGTCCTGGGCGTGGCGGCTCGCCCGGCCGCGGCGGAAGACAAAGGCATCATCCAACTGCAGCAAACGGTGAGCTTGCTGCTCAACCAGATCGCCGATCTGCAGAAGAGCTTCAACACGCAGATCGGCATGATGCAGGGTCTGGTGACGGAGAATACCGACACGGTGAACAAGCTGTCGAGCCAGTTGGGGGCGATTCAGAACGCACTTAACGGAGCCCAGGTGATCGCCGCGCAGCGGCAGAGCGACTTTAGCAAACAATTCCAGGCGTTGTCGGATACGCTGGCCGCGCTGCAGGCGCATTTGCAGAAGATGGATGCAACCCTGCAGCAGGTCCATCAGATGCAGCAAACCATCCCGGCGCCGAGCATGGCGCCCGCAGGGTTCGGCTCGGGCAGCGAAGCGACGCCCGGCAGCGGCAATACGGACAGCCCGGCAGCCATGGCGGGTGGCGGCGCCAATGCAGCGGCTCCGACGGCCCTGCAGGCGTATCAGGGCGCGCTGAGCGATTTTCAGAACAACAAACGGGCGGCGTTGGGCGAACTGGCGGGATTCATACGGCAGTATCCGAACGACCCGCAAATCCCCGATGCGATGTACTACCTGGGAACGATGTTCATGCAGCGGCAGCAGTACAGCGAAGCCGTGGACCGTTTCAGCCAGGTCATTGAACAGTATCCGGACAACTCCAAAGCGCCGCTGGCGGAACTGAATAAGGGCATCTGCCTGGCGAAGCAGGGCGAGCGGACGGCGGCGATCAGCGAATTGCGGGCGCTGACCAAGAACTACCCGGGAACGGAAGCGGCGCGCCAAGCCGACATCGAGCTGCGCAGCATGCTGCGCGGACGCTAGCTGGCCCATCCCCTTCGACTAGAGGTGAGGAGAGCAGCACGTGGGCGGCGGGCCCTGTCCGGGCGGCGCTTGGGTGGGCGGCATTCCGGGCAGGGTGGTTTGCCCCGGCGCTCCGCCCGGCATGCCATCGCTGGGGAAGGAAGGCACGACCACCGAGGATGGCAGGGAGCCGGGCTGCCCAGGTTGACCGGCGGGGGGCGGCGCATCGCCGGGGCGTCGCAACGTGGGGCGTGGCGCCGCAGCTTCGGCAGCGCGTTCCGCCTCGGCCCGCTGTTGCTGCTTCATGCCGGCCGCGAGGGCGGGGTCGGGAGTGTTGTCCACGATCTGGCCGCCATGAGGAAGATAAATGGTGACGCGGCTGACGCGATTGCCGATGAAGCGGACAAACGTGGTTCGGGCCGGGGGCTTGCCGTAGATCCAGTCCTCGTACCGTTGCCCGCGGGCGTTGGTTTCGCGCACCTTATTGCCGGTTCGGCCCAGCGCGGCAACCACCATTCCGGGGGTCATGCCCACCAGAGGGTGATGGGCTTTGATGGCCAATTTAACCGAAGGCGGCAGCGGTTGCACCATCTCTTCCGCCAAGGCGGGCCGGCTCCAGTCGATCAGCGGAGCCAGCTCGGCCTGGACCTGCTGGGGCGTGACCGGGGGAATGGCGTGCGGAAATTTGAGGGTGATGAGCGCCCCATGCGGACCCGAAGGAGCGGAGCGCACCACCGGCTGAACGTTCGACCCCATGCCCAGCGAAAGATGGTCATACCAATGGGTTTTGTGCGGGCCGCCGTTGATGGCGAAGATAATGCGATCGCTCTTGAAAGTGATCGCAGTGATGGCCACGCGGTCGCCGATCTTGGCGGAATCGCCGGTATCCTGCAGCGCGCTCTGGACCGAGCCCAGGTTGAGAATCTTGCCTTGGGGCGAGATCTCAATGCCGTGTTTATCCGGTGGCAAGGGGGCGCGGGCTATGCCGACCTTAGCCACCAGAAGGCGAATGATGGCGATCCGCTGCGCTTCGGTGAGCTTGGGAGCCGAGGATCGCGCCGCCTGCGCGAGCGGCAAGGCTGCCAGCACTGCAACTGCAGCGCCCCAACTCCGGCGCTTGGCGCTCGAGGCCCACACAATGGCTGTAGTATACGCCCGCGGGCCGGAGCAGGGTGGGCTTGGCCCTCCCGCAAGACCCTGGCTACGTGCTGACCATTGGGCCAACGGACCGCCGCGCGCGCGGGGCGCGGCATCCCGATCCTGCCCCAGGAAGGAGCCTGGCAACCCCGGCAACGATACTACAATAGGCTCCATGGATGGCGAGCAATCCTGCGACTTGTTGATTGTCGGCGCAGGTCCAACCGGTTTGGCGTGTGCGATTGAGGCGGGCAAGGCCGGACTGCGGGCGATTGTGGTGGAGAAGGGGTGCCTAGTCAACTCGATCTACCACTATCCCGCGAATATGGTGTTCTTCACCACCTCGGAACTGCTGGAGATCGGCGGCGTGCCGTTTCCCAGCCCGCAGGCGAAGCCGACTCGGCTGGAGGCGCTGGAATATTACCGCCGGGTGGCGGCGCATTTTGCGCTGGACGTGCGGCAATACGAACGGGTGGATGCGATTACCGCGCTGCAGCCCGGGTTTGCCGTGCGCAGCAGCCGCCGGCGGTATCGGGCGGGCGCAGTGGTGATCGCAAGCGGCTACTACGACCTGCCCAACCTGATGGGCGTGCCCGGCGAAGACCAGCCGCACGTCTTTCATTATTTCCAGGAGGCGCATCCGTTTGCGGGGCAGCGGGTAGCGGTGATTGGGGGGAAGAACTTTGCCGCGGAGACGGCGCTCGATCTGTATCGCCATGGCGCGCAAGTGACCATCATTCACCGCGGGGCGGGGCTGGGGGCGAGCATCAAATACTGGGTGCGGCCGGATATCGAGAACCGTATCAAGGCGGGCGAGATTGCGGCCCGGTTTCAGACGCAGGTGCGCGAGATCCTGCCGGGAAGACTGCGGATCGCGTCGCCCGAAGGCGACGGCGAGCTAGCCGCCGACTTTGTATTTGCGCTGACGGGCTACCATCCCGACTTCGACTTCCTGCGGGCGGCGGGGGTGGAACTGGACGAAGGGTTGCGGCCGAAATGCGACCCGGCGACCTATGAAACCAACGTTCCCGATCTGTACCTGGGGGGGGTGGTGGTGGCCGGGCGCAACACGTCGGAGATCTTCATCGAAAATGGCCGCTTTCATGGGCAGGTGATTGTGGCTTCGATCCTGAGCAAGCGGCCGGCGGAACGGCTGGCCTAGCCGCCCTGTGGCCACCGAAACCATCCTGCTGATCGAAACCAGCCTGGATGACTGTCATCCCCAGGTGGCGGGATATGTGCTGGAGCGGGCGCTGGAGCTGGGCGCGCTCGACGCCTACATCACGCCAGTCCAGATGAAGAAGAACCGCCCCGGCATCGTCATGACCATTGTGGCATGGCCGGCGCAGCGGGACGTGATGGTCAGCCTCTTGCTGCGCGAGACCTCCACTCTCGGCGTGAGAGTCTTGCCGTGCGAGCGGGAAGTGCTGGAACGGCAAATCATAACGGTGCTGACCGAGTTTGGAACGATCGCCATGAAGGTCGCCGGCGACAAGGCGGCGCCGGAGTTCGAGGACTGCCGAGCCGCGGCGAAACGTCATAACGTGACGTTGCGATCCGTCATGGCGGCGGCCATGGCGGCCTACGCGCACAACAGAAACAAATAATTCGCGCGGTGCGTCACGCCGGGTGTATACTCCACGCCCAGTACGCGGCATGACGGCGATGGAGGTGCGGACATGGGGGAGCAGATGAAGAAGACGTGGAAGCGCATGGGCGCAGGCGCCTGCCCTCGCGGGAGCGCGCTGGCGGCCGTCCTGGGTCTGGCAGCGCTGCTTTGCGCCGCCGGGTGGGGGCAAAGCCTGACCACGGGCGCATTGTCGGGCGTGGTCAAGGACCCGTCGGGGGAGGCGATTCCGGGAGCGGTGGTGACGCTGACGAACGCGGCCACGGGCGCGGCGCATACCACCCAGACGCAAAGCAACGGCAGCTATACGGTGCCGTTATTGCAGCCGGGGACTTACGTCGTCACAATCTCCAAGGCCGGGTTCAAGATGGCCAAGCAGACCGGCATTGCGATCGCGGTCAGCACCAACAGCACGCTGAACTTCCAGCTCACCCTGGGCGCGGCGACGCAAACGGTGGAAGTAACCGGGCAGCCGCCGCTGATTCAGCCGCAAAACGCGAACACCACCACCACGCTGACGGCGCAGGCGATCGCGAACCTGCCGAACCCGGGCAACGACATTACGATGCTGGCGCAGATCTCGCCGGGCGCGGTGATGCACGTCCAGGGCGGGGGCGGGACGGCAGGCTTGTCGTTCAACGGGGTGCAGGGCAACGCCGTGGAATACACCTACGACGGCATGGACGACAACGATCCCTTCAACAACGACAATAACAGCGGTCCGAGCAACATGCTGCTGGGGCAGAACTCGGTGGAAGAGGTGACGGTGAACACCAACGCCTACGATGTCAACCAGGGGCGCATGGCGGGCGGGCAGGTGAACTACACCACCAAGTCGGGCACCAACGATTTCCACGGCGATCTGCAGTGGCAATGGAATGGACGAGCGCTCAACGCGCATGACTTCTTCGACAAATCCACGCCGCTCGCGCCGGGCCAGTCGGTGGTCAACAAGCCGTTCGACAACGTCAACAACTGGGCGGCGAGTATCGGCGGACCGATTGTGAAGCACAAGTTGTTCTTCTTCTTCGACAACGAAGGCACGCGCATTGATTTGCCGATTTCCAGGACGTTTCTAGTACCGACCCCGGCGTTTGAGGCATACGCACAACAACAGTTGCTGTTGGGCGGGTACGACACCAATGCCTCCCTGGCGAGCAAAGGCCAGTATCGTTATCTGCCGGCGCAGCCGGGGGAGACGGCGTGGCTGCAGAACTTCTTCAAGCTCTACGGGAACACCGCCGTGGGCACCCGCAACCAAGCGGCGATCAGCCCGGACACGAAGAGGTTCTTCGGCTGCAATGTTTTGGCGAACGGGACGGTGGATCCGAACTACATACCGCAGAACAACCCCACTGCGGCGGCCGGTGCCAACCCGATTCCCTCCGACACGGGCTGCGTCAACCAGGGAATTTTCGAGGGCACGGCGCACACCCCGGAAACGCTGACCGACTTCCGCATCGACTACGACATGACGGCGAACGATACGATCTGGGGTAAGTATCTGGACGACCAAGGGCTGCAGACCACCGGGATCAACCCGGTGAATCCGCTGTTCAACGAGAACTCGTTCCAGCCGGATCACCAAGGCGTGCTGGACTGGACGCATGTCTTCACGCCCACGCTGACCAACGACGCCTCGACCGGCTTTCTCTGGTATAGCGCGATTTTCGACTTCGCGACGCCCGCGGCAGAGCATGCGGCCATCGGCGGTCTCGGCGCGCTTCTCAGTCCGTTCCAGGCGCTCGGCTCCACGATATTTCCGCTGGGGCGCAACGTCACCCAGTACCAGTTCATCGACAACATGACCTGGATCCACGGGACGCACTCCCTGGAGTTTGGCGAGAACTTCCGCCGCGAGATCGTCAACGATCATTTCTTGGGGCGGAATTCCTACGCCAGCAGCGACGCGGCGAACTTTTCGGAGGTGATGTTCGGCGCCGCGAGCAGCGCCCAACTGGCCTTTCCGGTGGCCACGGAGGAGCAGTTCCGGGACTTTTCGCTGGACGTGTATGCGGGCGACACCTGGCAGATTGCGCCGGCGCTGACGCTGACCTACGGCATTCGCGCGACCCACAACTCCAACGCGGTGGACAAGCAGCCGTATCTGAGCAATTTCGCGGATTTTTCGACCTTTACTCACGCGAATGTCAACAGCGGCAACCTGGCCACGCCGCCAAGTGCGGTGTTCTCCCCAGCCTCGCAGCTCTGGAATTCGGTGCCGTTCGCGGTGTGGCAGCCGCGGGCGGCGCTGGCCTGGCAACCGCGCAGCTCAACGCTGGTGAAGGTGGGCTGGGGCATGTTCTCGCAGGTGGCGGCGGCGAGCGCGGCCGAAACGCTGGCCCGGAACCCTCCTTTCGATCCGCTGTTCACGGGCGGATTCGGCAACGGCAACCTGGGCGCCGCCGGCTCGCCGGCGGGCTGCACGCAGACCGGCGGCAGTGACCCGCAGTGCGGCACGCTGTGGGACCCCTCGCAAGCGGGCAGCGCGGTGGGGGCGACGATCGCCGCCAATACGGCCTTTCAGAAGAACTTCGCCGGCGGGCAGCCATCCTGCGCCTACACGGGACCGTCGCTGACCTGCGTGCCGCAAGCGGCGATCGCCGCCTTACCGGCGGGCGGGCTGACCCCGCAGGTCACCTATCAGTACAATTTCACGGTGCAGCAACAGATCGGGCGGAACATGTCGTTTTCGGCCGGCTATGTCGGCAGCCGTTCGCAACATCTGCCCTACGTCGTGGATGACAACGGCTACCAACGGTTGTGTGCGGGCTGCTTCGCGCCTTTTCTTTACAGCGCGAGCGGGGGCGCGGGCGCTCCCGACCCGCGGTTCACGACCTACAGCCAGACCCGGTACGACGGCTACAGCCGGTACGATTCGCTGCAGGCCAACTTCATTGACCGGATGTCGCGGGGTCTCACACTGAACTTCAACTATACCTGGAGTCACTGCCTCGCGACCGGGACGCCGTACCTCGATGGATCCTCGCTGGCGAACACATACGTGGACTGCACGGACGACATCACCAATGTCGCGAATGCGGCATACACGTACCAACTTCCGATCCACGCCGGTCGCGGATGGCTGGGCGACCTCGTCAACCATTGGCAGGTATCCGGCGCCACGTTTGCGGAGGGCGGTACGCCGCTGGTTACCTTGATGGACGGCGGCAGCAGCCTGGGCGGCATCCTGGTGAATACGACCGGGCCGAAGACGGGCTATCTGGGCAACGCGACCGTGTATTCCAAGGATGTAACCATTCCTGGAATCACGCAGAACGGGACGGTGCAATGGCTGAACCCAGCGGCGCTTTTTACTGCGTATGACCCGACGACCAAACAGTGCTTTGCTCCGGGGAGCAGCAGTGTGGCCGGCGAGGCGGTGAACGCCACCAATTGCCAGTTCACCGGCAATAACGGGGGGATCGCGCGCGGACCGGCGTTCAACTGGACGAACTTCGATGTGGCCAAAACGGTGCAGTTGACCGAGAGGGTCGGGTTGCGGCTCGACTTCCAGGCCTACAACCTATTCAATCATCCGAACTTTTCCAATCCCGATACCACCGCCGCCGGCGGAATTACGGCGGACATGTCGGGGTCGGACGCCATCAGCGGGCCGCTGGCGGCACCGAACAACAGCCTGTTGGGCCAGAACGGCGGCGACGCGGGTCCGCGCATGCTGGCGTTCCAGGCGAAGATCGATTTCTGACGCCAGGCGGATCGCGTTGTGAGCGGCGGGACGGGTGAAAGCCGGTCCCGCCGTTTGTATTCTGTGAGATACTGCGAGTCGTCCCCCGGCCTTAGCGATGGATCTCCGCACGCTGCTGTTTGCCGACATGGTGCTGCAGGTTTGCTGCGCCGCCGGCCTGCTGCTGATGAGCCGCACGGTGCCCGGGCTCCGGGGACTGCGGTGGTTCGGGTGGGCCTACGGCTGCGCCACTGCGGGCCTGATTCTGGTGATCTGGCAGGCGGCGCCGGGCGAGGTGTGGGGGGTGCTGCTGGGGCGCTTTCTGGTGTTGCTGGGCGCGGTGCTGATGACGCAAGGCATCGCGGAGTTCGCGGTGCCGGCGGCGAGCGTGCTCGGCTGGGGCGGATTCCTGCTGGCGTTCTTTGCGGCGGCGGATTATGCCGCTTTGCGGCGGCCCCATCATGCGGTCACGGCGGTGGTGGTCTTTGCCTGCGCGTTCGCGGCGCAGCTGCTGGTGGGGATCCTGGTGCTGCTG
>DAIDIF010000019.1 GCA_027451805.1 Acidobacteriota bacterium | reverse complement strand
AAATGCTCGGCCACGCCTCCCTCGCCACCACCCAGCGCTACACCCACACCAGCATCCGCCAGCTCACCGAGGTCTACGACCGCGCCCACCCGTTCGAAAAAGACCCCGGCCCGGGCTGAAGAGAGATGGCCGAGCCACTTGCCTGACTTTGAGCGCGTTCCTGACGGCGCAGGAGACGATGGTGGTCTATCTCGCGAAGCGGCTGCAGCGGCGGCGGGGGTGGACCTGCCCCGCCGAGCGCGGATTGACGAACCAGCGCGCGTCCCCGGCCTCACGCTCCAGCGGATTGCCCCATCCCAGCCCGCGCCGCGTCTGCGCCACATCGAACGACGTGGCGGCGAGGTCGAAGACCTGAGCGGCGTGATAGATCGCGATCTCGTTGGGCATCGGCCATACAAGGCGGGGCGCTCCCCGGCCGGCCGTCGCCTGCAGGAGCAGAGCCATCGCCAATGCAAAACTCACCACAACTGCCCGCCGGGCCGCGCCTGCGCCTCGACGCCCTCTAGCAGATCGGATGCGCGCCGGCCCCCGCCCGGGATCGGGCGCGGCGTCGGATCGAGTGCCCGCGGTCACGCGTGCACCCCGATCCGGCACCCGCTAAAATGTCTGCATGAGCGGAACCATCCTCGCGGTCGAGTGCCCGGAGTGCAAGCGCGTCTACAACATCTACCCCGGCCCCGACGACTACATGCGCTGTCTCATCACCCGCCAGTACGAGATGGAGTGCGACGCCTGCGAAAAGGAGCTCACCTTCAAGGTCGTCAGCGGCGCCAAAGCCCCCTTCACCACCGGCGGCTGAGCCGGCCAAGCACTGGATCAAGAGCGCCTGAGGCGGCGGCGGACACCGCCTCAGCCTTCCAGCTTCAATTCGCGCCGCAGGATCCCCGGGTCGAAGGGGCTGCAGGCGAAGAAGCGCCCACCGTCGTCGAACGTCGGCACTTTGTACTTGCCCGCATTGGCCCCGGCCACGATCTCCGCCGCGCCCGGCGTGGTCTCAATGTTGATCTCCTCGACCGTGACGCCGCGTTCCGACAAAAATCGCTTGGCGCGCCGGCAGTCCGGGCACCAGGTGGTGGTGTACATTTTGAGCATCTAGCCTTTGGTCTCCAGGTACTGCCGCAACACCAGCGCGCTGTTGTGCTCCTCGTCCCGCGCCGCATACACCAGCGTCAGCGGCCCCTTCCGCGCCGCCGCCAGCAGCGGCGCGAGCGCCGCCGCGTTCGCCTTCAGCTCCGCCCGGTAGCGCTTCTGGAACTCCGCCCACTTGGCGACATCGTGCCCGTACCAGGTGCGCAGCGCCGCGCTCGGCGCGACCGCCTTCGCCCATTCGTCCAGCCGCAGCTCGTCTTTGGTCATGCCCCGCGGCCACAGCCGCTCCACCAGAATCCGCGTCCCATCCGTCCGTGCTGCCGGCTCGTACGCCCGCTTGATCGCAATCATGGACCGCTCCCGCCGGGCCAGGCCAGCGTCAGCAGAAAGGCGCTGTCCTCCAGCGCCTCCACGTCGTGCACCAGCTCCCGCTCCAGCACCAGCACCTGCCCCGGCCCCAGTTCCGCTGCCGCCCCCTCCAGACTCAGCCGGATCCGCCCTTCGAGCGCGTGCACGCTGATCCGGGCCTCGGTCCGGTGCCGCGCCATCCGTTCCCCGGCGCGTAGCGCCACTAGCACGATGCGCAAATCCGCGTGCTTCACCAGCGTGGTCGAGCTCGGCCCGCGTCCCTCGCGCCACGCCGCCTGCTCGTGCAGGTGCGCGATCTCCTTCGTCAGGTCGAACTCCAGCAGCGGCGCGTCCAGCTTTCCCGCCAACTGCTCGTGTCCCACTGGCCGCGCAGGCGCATCCTGCTCCGGTTCCGGGCTCATGCCCCCATTCTACCGCCGGGAAACGATCAGCCACCCGCCCAGCCACGCCACCGGCAGCAGCTGCAGCGGCGCCAGGGCCTGCGCCAGCGTGATCGGATCCGCCAGTTGCGGCGGCAGCCCCGGCGCCGGCAGTCCGGTCACAAAGCTCAAGCCCCCGATCAGCCCGTAATAGATCGCCGCCGCGCTTGGCGCCAGCAGCAGCAACCCCAGCAGCAGCCGCGCCGCCGGGTTCTTGCGCGCCGCCCAGGTGCAGCCCAGCAGCATCGCCGGCGCCAGCCAGATGCCGCCGCCCGCCAGCGCCAGCCCGCAGCCCGCCAGCAACATCACCATCCCCAGCACCGTCGCCCGCTCCAGCGCCAGCGCCCCCAGGACCGCGGTCAGCGCCAGCAGTGGCACCAGGACTTTGTGATAACTCGCCAGTCCGGCCGCGTCCACCGGCGCCAGCGCGTCCTGCCGCGCCAGCATCCAGGCGTACAACACCGTCAGCACCGCGCCCAGCAACGCCGCAAACAGCGTCAGCCGCAGCCACAGGTCGCGCGGCGGCGCCGCCGCCGCCCGGCGCCGTTCATGCGCCGCCAGTTCCGGCCCCGCCAGCGGCCGGCCCGTCATCCCGCCCTCCGCCGCTTCAAATCGCCGCGCCAGTGCCTCCACATCGCGTGCCGGCCCGGGCTCGGAATCCATCGCCATGCTGCTCCGATGGTACCGTATTCCCATGGCCGTCCCCACCGCGCCCAGCGCCCGCACCCAGGTCCGCCGCCTGCCCGAGCGCGGCGCCTACGAGCCCGCCGTGGTGCATGCCATCCTCGACGCCGCCTTCCTCTGCCACATCGGCTTCGTCCATGACGGCGCGCCCGTCGTCCTCCCCACCGGTTACGGCCGCCGCGGCGACGACCTCTACCTCCACGGGTCCTCCGCCAGCCGCATGCTCCGCACCCTCCGCGCCGGCGTCGACCTGTGCTGCACCGTGACGATTCTCGACGGTCTCGTCCTCGCCCGCTCCGTCTTCCATCACTCCATGAACTATCGCTCCGTGGTGGTTTTTGGCCGCGCCACGACGGTCGAAGACTCCGTCGAAAAGCTCGCCGCGCTCGCGGTCATCGCCAACCACATCGCCCCCGGCCGCTGGGACGCCGCCCGCCGCCCCAACCCGCACGAGCTCAAGGCCACGCTGGTGCTCAAGCTGCCGCTCGGGGAAGCCAGCGCCAAAATCCGCACCGGCCCGCCCAAGGACGAAGAGGAGGACTACGCGCTCCCGGTCTGGGCCGGCGTCCTCCCCGTGCGTCTGGCCTTCGGCGACCCCCAGCCCGACCCCCGCCTCTCGCCGGGCGTGCCGCCGCCGCCCCGCGTGCGCGGCTAAGCCTGCGCGCCCGCGTCCGCGGGCGCATCCAGCAGCGTCCGCACTTCTTTCATCAGCGTCTGCGGCGCGAACGGCTTGCGCATGTAGGCGAACCCCGGCTGTCCGCGCATCGTCTCCACTGCCGCCGGGTCGCTATAGCCCGATACCAGCAGAATCCGGATCCCCGGGTGCAGATCGCCGATCGCCCGCGCCAGATCCACCCCGGTCATCGTCGGCATCGCCACGTCGCTGATCAGCAGATGAATCTGCCCGCGGTGCGCCTTCGCCACCTCCAGCGCCAACGCCCCGTTCGCCGCCGCCAGCACCTCGTAGCCTGCGCGGCGTAGCAGTTCCATCATCAGCTTGCGGACGACTTCCTCATCCTCGGCGAGCAATACGGTTTCCATGGACGTAGTGGCAGACAACTGCCGCCATTGTCCGCAACCCGCGCCCCGCCGTCAAGATTTGCTTACGGCTGTGTGATATTCCCCAACCCTACCGGCGCAATCGCCGGCCACGCCAACTTCCTGCCCATCGCCGCGTACGCCTGCGGCATCGCCTGCTTCAGGAAGGCGTTCAGCTGCGTGACCGCCGCCGCCGCGTCCGTTTTCGCCCACCCCAGCTCGCGCACCTGGTCCGCCGTGGGCATGCCTTCGTACCCGTCCATGCCGCTCTCCGCCGCCCCCGCCATCAGCAGCGCTCGCTGCACCGCCGCCGCCGGTTTCTCCAGCGCCTTGTCGGCTGCCGCCACCGCGCTCGCCGCGGCGCCAGCGGCGCCATCGCTGCCCAACGCTTGCGCGTAGGTCCGCATCGCCGCCAACTGCTTGGCCGCCGCCTGCGCCGCCTTCTGCGCCGGCGCCAGCGCCAACTGCAGCCGGTAGGCGGCCATCACCTCCGCTGCCCGCGCCTTCTCCTGCTGCGCGTCCAAGGGCGATTCCGGATCGGCTCCCACCTCGACCGTCCCCGTCAGCGCCGCATCGCCGGCCACGCTCACCGTCACCGTATACCTTCCCGGTTCCACCCACGGCCCCGCGCCGCCGCCGCGCCCGCCGAAGCCGGGCCGCGCCGCCGCCGCCGCGCGATAGTGCAGGTCCCACACCGCCGTGTTCATCCCCGCCCGCGCCGGACCGTCGAGCGTGCGGATCGTCGCGCCCGCCGCATCCTTCACCGCGATCGCCGCCCCGCCCTTCGCCGCTGCCGGCAGATAGTAGGAGATCACCGCGCCCTGCGGCGGATTGGGCGCGAAAAACTCACCCCACCCGAACCACGCCTGCGGCCGGTAGATCGTGGTGCGATGCGTCGCCGCCATCGCAAACAGATGCGCCGCGTCCGTCCCCGCCGCCGCTCCCAGCCCCAGCAGCGGCGCGGTGTGGTCCAGAATCCAAATCCCGCGCCCGTGCGTGCCCAGCACCAGGCTGCGCCCGCCCCGCGCCCACACCAGGTCGTACACCGGCACTGGCGGCAGGTTGGTGTTCAGCGAGGTCCAGTGCGCGCCCCGGTCCCAGCTCGCGTACACCCCCTCCTCCAGCGCCGCCACCAGGAAGTTCGCGTCCTTCGGGTTCTCGCGGATGCGGTGCACCGCCGTCTCCGGAAGCCCGTCGGTGATCTTTTGCCACGTCTGCCCGTAATCCTGGCTGACGTAGACGTAGGGGTGGTAGTCGTCGTTGAAGTGGTTGTCAAACGTCGCGTACACCCGCCCCGGGGCGAAGCGCGACGCCTCGATCCCGCTCACGTTCGCCATCGCCGGCAGCCCGGGCACGTTCTGGTTCAGCTTGGTCCAGTGCGCCCCGCCGTCGCGCGTCCCCTCCAGCGTGCCGTCGTCGGCGCCGGTGTAGAGCACCTTGGCGTCCAGCGGCGACTCCGCGATCACCGTCAGCGCGCTGAAGTTGTCCTGCCCGTCGTTCTTCGACAGCGCGTTCTTCGGGATCGTCGCCCCCATCATCGTCAGCTTGGAGCGGTCGATGTGTGCCGTCAGATCCGGGCTGATCGCCTTCCAGCTCCGCCCCTCGTCGGTCGAGCGGAACAGCACGTTCGCGCCGGTATAGACCACCTGCGGGTTGAAGTGCGACACGATCAGCGGCGCCGTCCAGTACCAGCGGTAGGGGCCCCGCGCTCCAAATCCGATCCGCGCCGGCTGTTGTTCCGGCAGCACCGGCCCGATGGACTGCCGCTGCAGGTCGGGGATCTTCACCCGCGCCGTGTTCCCGTTCTGCAGGCTCACCAGCAGCGTATGGCGGTTGCCGTCGAACACCGCCTGCATGCCGTCGCCGCCGCCCACGTTGAAGGCGTCGTGGTTGCTGATCCCGTAGCTCAGGTTGGTCGCCGACGGCGTGCACCAGTTGCCGTTGTCCTGCAGCCCGCCGCAGATCAGGTAGGGCGAGCCGGTACTGACCGAGACGTTGTAGAACTGCCCGATCGGCAGGTTGTCGCGGAACAGCCAGGTTTTGCCCTGGTCGTAGGAGATCGAAACGCCCCCGTCACCGCCGATCAGCAACTGTTCCGGATCGCGCGGGTTGATCCACATCGCGTGGTCTTCCCCGTGCACCCGGCTGAACACGTCGCGGAACGTCCGCCCGGCGTCGTTCGAAATGTAAAACCCGCGCTCCGACCCCATGATGTACACCCGCCGCGGATTGCGCGGGTCCACGTAGATCCGGCTGTAGTAGCTCGGCCGCGGGTCCAGCCCCGACATGTGCTGCCAGTGCTGCCCCCCGTCCCGGCTGCGGAACACCCCGCCCTGCTTCGGCGGCGCGGCCGCGCCCCGCCCGCGCCCGCCGAACCCGGCCTGCGGGTCCGCCTCCACGATCGCGTACACGATGCGCGGGTCGCGCGGATAAATCGCCAGCCCGATCCGCCCCTTCACTCCCGCCGGCAGCCCGTTCGTCAGCTCCGTCCAGTGCGCCCCGCCGTCGCTCGAGCGGTAGATGCCGCTCCCCGGCCCGCCGCCGTTGTAGCCCCAGCCCTTGCGCTCGCGCTGGTACATCGCCGCGAACACCAGGTTCGGATCGTTCGGGCTCATCGCCAGATCGGTCGCGCCGGTGTACTGGTTGACGTACAGCACCTTGGTCCAGGTCGCCCCGCCGTCGGTCGTCTTATACACCCCGCGTTCGGTGTTCGGCCCCCACAGGTGCCCCAGCGCCGCCACGTAGACGACGTTCGGGTTGTGCGGATCAATCACGATCTTGCCGATGTGGCGCGTGTCCGCGAGGCCCATCTTCTTCCACGTCCGCCCCGCGTCTTCCGACTTGTAGATCCCGTCGCCCCAGGACGAGCTCTGCCGGTTGTCCACTTCCCCCGTCCCGATCCACACCACCGACGGGTTCGACGGCGCCACCGCGATCGCCCCGATCGACGTCATCCCGCCGGCGTGATCGAAGATCGGCGTCCACGACACCCCCGCGTTGTCGCTGCGGAACGCCCCGCCCGTCGCCGTCGCCACGTACATCGTCTCCGGCTCGCCCGGCGTCACCACCCCGGTCACGTCCGCGATCCGCCCGCCCGTCGCCGCCGGCCCGATCGAGCGCCAATGCAGCCCGCGCACCGCCGCGGAAGGAACCTGCTGCGCCGCCGCTGCGCCCAGCGTCGCGGCGAGAATCAAAACCAGATGGTGTCGTGGCATAAAAGGACTCTCAACCGGGAGAAGCATACAGGCGATTGAGCAACTCCGCCAGCCGCCAACCCGCGCGGTCCAACTGCCGCTCGATCACCGTTTGCGCCTGCCGCACGTACGCCCGGCTCAGGCGCACCGGCCGCCGCTGGCAGCCGTAGGCCAGATGCAGCGGCCCATACGCATCTTGCACCGCCAGGGCATGGCTTTGCCAGAGCCAATCCGCAAGCTTCATGCTGCCGCCGGCATAGCGCCGGCCGAAGCGCGCCTGCAGCCGCCGCGCCAGCCCCGCCGGCCCGCCCCGCCGCGCCAGCGGCGCCAGCATCCCCGTATCCCAGTCGGCGTGCAAGTTGCCCCGCCGTCCGTCCGGCAGCCGCGTCGCCACGCAGTTGCCGCCGTAGTCGCCGTCGTCGGCCGCGTGCAGCGGCTGGTGCGCGTCCCCCACCAGGTGAATCAGGTAGCGCAGCGCCGCCGCGTTCCGCGGCTCGCGCTCAAACTTCTCCAGCGCGGTCGCGATGCAGTCGCCGCCGCAGGCCCGCGTCATCGCGCCCTGGCCGCGGCGCGCGTTGAGCGGCAGGTTCAGAAAGTGCCAGGGCTCCGTCGCTCGCGTCCGCACCGCATCCGCCCAGTCCGCGTCCTGCACGATCAGCGGCGCGCCCGCCCGCTCGCGGCAGCCGAAGCGCGTGATCGGATCGCCCGCCAGAATCCGGTTCACCGCCGCCCGCGCCCGCGGCGTCATCTGCGCCCAGGCCAGGTAGGCGATCGTCTGGTGCCCCGCGCACCCCCACGCCCAGGCGCGCGCCGCCAGCGCCGCCGCCAGCGCCGCCGCCGCCAGCCCGCGCCTCACGGCTTGCCCTTCATGTCCAACCCCTTCCACAGAATGGCGTTGAACTTCTGCACCGGCAGGCGATCGGCATGCGCGAAGTCCATGCCCCGGGTCTTGCGCGCCCAGTACGCCCCGCCGTGCGTCGGCTCCAGCGCCGTCCCCGCGCCATGCGGAATCGGCAGCGTGGTGGCGTACAGATACCGCGACGGCCGCGCGGTGTAGGTCCAGTCCTTCTGCTGCAGGTCGAATACCGCGCTCATCGGCTGCGCCGCCGCGTCGTGCAGGTTCAGCGGCCCGATGTCCAGCACCTCCTCCATCGTCTTCAGCATGTTCACCGTGTTGTAGGCCTCCGAGACCACGGCGTGATGCTTCACGTACGGCCCCAGGATGAACGCCGGGCTGCGGTGCGCGTTTACGTGATCGGCCCCGTCCTGCGCATCGTCCTCGACGATGCAGATCAGCGTGTCGTCCGCGTAGGCGCTGTGCGCCACCGTCTGCACCAGCCGCCCCACCGCGTAGTCGTCGTCGGCGATCTGCCGCTCCGGCGTGTTCAGCTCATCCAGCGCGTTGCCGAAGTTGCCGAAGTGATCGTGCTCCAGCCGGATCAGTTCCAGGTTGGGCAGGTCGTGATGCGCCACGTAGCCGTCGAACTCCCGCTTCCATTCCAGGTAGCGGTAATAATCCGGATACGACTGGTCGAAGCCGCGGAAATACGGGTCCGTCCGCCCCACCAGCGCCGGCGTCACCGGGTACGCCACCGTGGTGTGCGTCCGGTAGGGGAAGCGCAGCTCCGGAATCGCCCCCGGCGAACGCTGGTTGTACACGCCCGCCACCCAGAAGCCGTAGTTGCGCACCGTCAGCCCCGCCCGCAGCGCCGCGTTCCAGAGATAGCCCTGCCCGGCTTCGTTCCCGCCCGGCCCGTCCGCATCCGCCACCGCCGCGCTTCCCGGCAGCAGGTCTGGGTCCGGGCTCACGCCCGGGGCGATCGCGTGCCGCTCCGCCGGCGTCGCCGCCAAATCCACATTGCGGTTCTGCCCCTCGCCGTCGTAGCTCAGCCCGCGGTCGGCGTAATTCACCGGCACTTCCTTCTCGTCCACGTCCGTCGTCCGCGCCGAGGTGGACCAGGGCCAGCCCGAATCGCTCACTCCGCCGCTGCACTCGAAGTTGTCCAGTGTGACGAAATCCAGCGCCAGGCGGTGGAAGTTCGGCGTGTTCGCCTCGGGAAACTCGGTCAGCGACGGGTCGCCGTTGCCCACCGGCAGATCGCCCAGCACCTGGTCGTAGGTCCGGTTCTCCTTGATGATGTAGATCACGTGGTGAATGCGCCGGTGCAGCGCCGCGAACAGCTCGACCGTCGCCGGGCTCAGCCGCGCCAGGTAGCCGTCATTGCGCAGCACCTGTTCCGTCAGCCGGTGCAGCTCCGCCGCCGCCGGCGCCGGCACTGTCTGGAAGCCCGCCTTCTGCATCTGCAGCACATACTCGTTGGCGGCGTTCTTCAGCGTCCGCATCGCCGGCGTCAGCCCGCGGAAGTTCAGCGGGTTCGGCCCGAAATCGTTCTTCCCGTTCACGATGAACAGCCGTTTCCCGCCTGCGCTCACCGTCACCGAGTTCGGATACCACCCCGTCGGCAGCAGCCCGGCGATCGCGCCCGCCGTTCCGTCCGCCGCCAGCCGCACCACCCCCACCGCGTTCGCCCCGCCCTCGCTCACATACAGCGTCCGCTCGTCCCCCGCCAGCGCCAGCGCGTTCGGGTTGGCGCCGTAGTAGCCGTGCGCGTCCGCGAACAGCGCCTTCGGCGCCGTCACCCCGATCTCGTTCACCACCCGGTCGGTCGCGGTGTCGATCACCGCCACCGTGTCGGCGTTGTCCTGCGCCACGTACAGCCGCGTCCCCGCCCGGTTGAGGATCATCCGGTTGGGCTGCCCCGGCACCGCGATCCGCGCCTCGACCCGCGGCGCCGCCCCGCCCAGCCGCACCACCACGATCTGCCGGTCGCGGAGGCTCGACACGTACGCCGTCCGATTCCCGCGCATCACCACCCAGTACGGATACTCCCCGCCCGCCACCCCGCGCTGCGCCGGATTCTCCTTTCCCGGCCGCAGGTCCAGCTCCGCCGCCTTCGCCCACAGCCCGGCCCGTCGCCGCAGCACCGAGATCGCGTCATTCTCATAGTCCGCGACCACAATCGTGCGGCCGTCCGCGCTTACCCCCAGGCCCGCCGCCTCGGGCCGCACGTAGTCGCCCAACCCGCGCTTGTGCCCCAGCGCCACCGGCGTTTGCATCTCCGCCCAGCGCCCATTGTCCCGCCCGAAGACGTGTACGTTGTCGTCATCCCCGCCCGAGACGTAAAAGTGCCGCCCCGACGGGCTGAACGCAATGCCGCTATAGGTGTCCTTGACCTGGAGCGCCTGCGTCTGCCGCGGCGCCCCCCCGTCGCCCACGTCGAACACGAACACGTACTCGTTCGAGTCCGCCGGCTCGCGCTGGCCCGCCTTTGGCCCGGAGGTGTAATCCAGCAGGTTGTAGCCGCTGGTCAGGATCAGCAGCGTCCGCCCGTCCGGGCTCAGCACCGTCGTCACCGCCCGCCCGGCGTCGAACTTCGGGTTGTCCGCCAGGTGCGGGTTGAGGTGGACGAAGCGCGTGCCCGGCGCCGCCAGCGGAGTGATACGCTGTCCCGTGGGCAGGAGTTGGCCTCGCTGTTGCGCCGCCGCCAGCGCCGCCAGCGCCAGCAGGGCAGGGAAGAGGAACGCGCGTCGCATATCGGGGATGATACGGGTGCCGGACCAGCCAAGCAATGACAGTTTGCTGTCGCTCGCCACCCCCTGCCTCCTGCTGGAGCGCGGCCCCATGCGGCGCAACCTCGCCCGCCTGCGCGACCGCATGCAGGCGCTCGGCGTCACCCTCCGCCCCCACCTCAAGACCTGCAAAAGCTGGGACGTCGCCCAGCTCATGCTCCCAACGCCCGCCGGCCCGGCCACCGTCTCCACGCTCAAGGAAGCTGAAGTCTTCGCCGCCCACGGCGTTCGCGACCTGATCTACGCCGTCGGCATCGCCCCGCAGAAGCTCGACCGCGTCGCCGCCCTGCGCGCCCAGGGCGCCGATCTCGCCGTCATCCTCGACAGTCCCGAGCAGGCCGAAGCCCTCGCCGCCCGCTCCCGCGCGCTCGGCGCACCCTTGCCCGCCCTCATCGAAATCGACAGCGACGGCCACCGCGCCGGCGTCGCCCCGGCGAACCGCGAACTCCTCCTCGCCCTCGCCCGCTCGCTCGCTGCCGCCCACAACCTGCGCGGCGTCCTCACCCACGCCGGCGCCTCCTACGGCGCCCGCACCTCCGCCGAGCTCGAACGCTACGCCGAGCAGGAGCGCGCCGCCGCCGTCCAGGCCGCCCAAGCCGTGCGCGCCGCCGGCCACCCCTGCCCCGTCGTCAGCGTCGGCTCCACGCCCACCGCCCACTTCGCCCGCGCGCTCGACGGCGTCACCGAAGTCCGCGCCGGCGTCTACGTCTTCTTCGATTTAATGATGGCCAACCTCGGCGTCTGTTCCCTCGACGACATCGCCATCAGCGTCCTCGCCACCGTCATCGGCCACCAACCTGCGAAAGGCTGGACCCTCACCGACGCCGGCTGGATGGCCTTGTCCCGCGACCCCGGCGACGGCGCCTACGCCTACGGCCAGGTCTGCGACCTCGCCCTCCAGCCCATCCCCGACCTCCTGGTCACGGAAATGAGCCAGGAACACGGCGTCCTCCGCCTCCGCAAAGGCAGCACCGCCCCCGCGCCCCAGCTCGAGGTCGGCGCCCGCGTCCGCATCCTCCCCAACCACGCCTGCGCCACCGCCGCCCAATTCGACCGGTACTACGCCGTGGACGGCTCGCTCGAGGTCACCGCCGAGTGGCCGCGCTTCTCCGGCTTCTGAGCAGCGCAATGAAATCTACGCGGTTGCTGGGCAGCCCCACCCCGCGCTAGCTCACCATCCAGCGCAGCCCGCGCCCCGTCTCCCGCGCCGAGCGCCCCACGCCCTTGCCCACTTCCCCCATCGCCCGTCCGGTGGAGGCACCCGCCCGCCGCAGCGCCCGCGGCACCGCCCGCAGCGCCCGCCGCGTCGCCCGCGGATGCTGCCACCACACCGTCGCCGGCGACGCCAGCGCCGTCAGTAGCCCCAGCCGCTTGTGATCGCTCAGAATCAAAGCCAATCCAGCGCCCAGCGGCGCCCACGTCAGCAACGTTTCGGTAGTGCGGTTCATATCGGCTTCCCAAATCGGCAGCGTTTGGTTCGAAGCCGATTTGGCGGCGAGCGTTGCCCACTCTGCTACGCTTGATGGGGATGCGGCGGCTCTGGGTACTTGGGTTCCTGGCGATATTGGCTGCGCCGCTGCTCGCCCAGTCGGCGCCCGCGCCTTCCAGCCTCAAGCCCACCGGCTTCGTCAACGACTTCGCCCACGTGCTCTCGCCCGCCGCCGCCGCCAGCCTGGAGCAGCGCGCCGAGCAGCTCAATCAGCAGCTCAAAGTCCAGGTCGCCATGGTCACCGTGGATTCCACCGGCGGCCGCGGCGCCTTCAACTACTCGTATGCGCTCGCCTCGCAATGGGGCGTCGGCGCCAAGGTCGCCGCCAACAAGCAGGACAAAGACACCGGCCTGCTCATCTTCCTCGCCGTCAAGGACCATACCTACTTCACCCAGGTGGGCTACGGCCTCGAACCCTACATCACCGACGCCGACGTCGGCTCCTGGATGCGCGCCGAGCTCCCCAACCTGCGCTCCGCCCACTACGGCGCCGTCTTCAACGCCATGCTCGACCAGATCGAGCGCACCCTCGCCGCCCGCATGCCCGGCGCCGCCCAGCGCCTCTCCACCCTGCCGCCGCCGCCGGCCGGCTACGGGGGCGGCTCCGGCCAGGGCAGCCCCGGCCTCCCCATCGGCTTCTTCGTCCTTCTCTTCATCGTCTGGATCGTCGGCGCGCTCGCCTCCCGCGGCCGCGGCTCCATGGGCGGCTGCCTGTGGCCGCTCATCTTCATGAACTTGGGCGGCTTCGGCGGCGGGTTTGGCGGCGGCGGCAGCGGCTGGGGCGGCGGCGGTTTCGGCGGCGGCGGGTTTGGCGGCTTCGGCGGCGGCGGGTTTGGCGGCGGCGGCGCCGGCGGCAGTTGGTGAACCCGGCCCCAACCCGGCGCCAGCGCGGCGGGCCGCGCGCCGCGCCCCGCGCTCTCGGCTATGCTGGTAACTGCGCAGGCGCGCGGGGGCCCGCGCCAAGAACATGACCCACGCCGCCGCGCTCGAAAAGATCACCGCCTGGTTGGTGCAGCTCTACGGCCCGCGCCTGCAATCGCTCGTGGTCTACGGCTCCGCCGCCGGCGGCAACCACACCCACGGCCCGCACAGCGACCTCAACCTGCTCGCCGTGCTCGATACCCTCGACGCCGCCACCCTCGATCTGGGCGCGCCCGCCATCGCCTGGTGGCGCAAACAGGGCCACCCCGCCCCGGTCATGCTGTCGCGCGACGAGCAGAACGACTCCGCCGACATCTTCCCCATCGAATACCTCGACATCCAGGCCCATCACCGCGTCCTCGCCGGCACCGACCTCTTCGCCCAGGTCCCCCGCTTTCCCGAGCTGCATCGCATCCACGTCGAGCACGACCTCCGCTCCCAGCTCCTCCGCCTCCGTGGCGCCTACATGTCCCACTCCGCCGATGCCAAGCGCTTGCAGGCGCTGCTGCTCGATTCCGTCAGCACCTTCCTCACCCTCTTTCGCCACGCCCTGGCCGCCTTCGGCGAGCCCCTGGTGGTGGATAAGGAGCGCGTCCTCGCCGCCGCCGCCGTGCGCTTCCGCTTCTCCCCCGCGCCCTTCGAGGCCATCCTCGCCGCCCGCCGCGACAGCGCCAAACTTGCCGGTGGCAAGCTCGACGCCCTCCGCGCCCTGTTCGCCGAATACCTCGCCGCCATTACCGCCGTCGAGCGCGCTTTGGAGCAAAATAGTTAGTGACCCGCCTGCTGTAGGAGGTCTTCCATGGAAAGCCAAGAATCCCAAAACGCGGCAACTGCGGGTGCCGTGGCCAAGCCCCGGCTGGCCCCGCGTTCCGTCGAAGGCGCCGCCAAGCCCTGGTTGATCGCCATCGTGGTCGTCGCCGTCGTCGCCCTCGCCCTGGGCAGCAGCTTCACCAGCCGCTACAACAACCTGGTCCAACTGCGCGAAGCCGTTAAGTCGAACTGGTCCGAGGTGGACGTCAACATTCAGCGCCGCGCCGACCTGATTCCCAACCTCGTCGCCACCGTCAAGGGCTTCGCCAAGCAGGAGCGCACCGTCATCGGCGAGGTTACCGCCGCCCGCGCCGCCCTCGGCGGCGCCCGCTCCCCGCAGGACACCATGGCCGCCAATAACCAGCTCGATGGCGCCCTCAGCCACCTGCTGATGATCGTGGAGAACTACCCCGACCTGAAGAGCAACCGCAACTTCCTCGCCCTCCAGGATGAGCTCACTGGCACCGAGAACCGCATCGCCATCTCCCGCCGCCAGTACAACTTGTCCATCCAGGCCTACGACGCCGCCATTCAGACCTTCCCCAACAACATCGTCGCCCACTTCGCCGCCATGCCCTACAACAACGCCTACTTCCGTACCAACCCGGCCAATCGCGCGGCGCCGCCGACCGTCAAGTTCTAGCCACCGCAACTCCCTCCGTGCGCGCGGGTTTCATCTGCCCGGGGGTCTTTGTGGGTGCGGAGTTAACCGTAGTGCTCGACGCTTCCCCGGTGACGGTGCCGAATGCGGTAGGCGACGCCGACACCGAGCTCATGCTGCGTTTTCAAGCCGGTGAAGACGCCTGTTTCGACCAGCTCGTCGCCCGTTTTCAGCGCCCCCTGCTCGGTTTCGTCTATCGCATGGTGCGCAACCAGGCCGCCAGCGAGGAACTGCTGCAGGAGGCCTTTCTGCGGGTCTACCAGCACCGCCTCCGCTACCGCCCCCAGGCCCGCTTCAGCACCTGGATGTATCAGATCGCCGGCCGTTTGGCGCTAAACTACCTCCGCGATCATCGTCGCGACCGTCTCAGCGACTCGCTCGATGACCGCGCGGACGACGACGCCCTCCCGCTCCAGGTCGCCGACCACCGCCCCACCGCCGAACAGGTGCTGGTGGCGGCCAGCGCCCTGGCGCTGCGCGCCGCCCGCGTGCGCGACGCCGTCACCGCGCTGCCGGAACGCCAGCGCGCCGCGGTGATCCTGCACAAATATCAGGGCCAGAGCTACGCCTCGATCGGCGCCGCCCTGGGCCTGTCGGAGAGTGCCACCAAATCGCTGCTGTTTCGCGCCTATGAAACCCTGCGGCGGGAATTGAAGGATTTGCTATGACCCCCCATCCCGATCTCGATCGCCACCCCAGTCCCGAGCCCGACCCCGACGCCTTGTCGCGCCTGCTCGATGCCTGGCAGCCCGCGCCCGAGCTCTCCGCCGGCTTCGCGGCCAGCCTCCGCCGCCGCCTCGCAGCGGAGGAACCGCCGCCTGCCCGCGGGTGGGCTTTTCCCCGGTTTCGCTGGGCCGGCGCCCTGGCGACGCTGGTCCTGCTCGTCGGCGCCGGCCTGTTCTTCGCCCGCGCCAATCGCACGGCCGTCCCGCCGGTCCCGGTCGCCATCCCAGCGCCGCAAATGGCGCGGAACGATCTCCCGGTTCTGCCCGGCGATGCCTTGACGCGCGACCTCCAGACCCTGAGCCGCGATCAGGATCTGCTCAATCACCTCGATTTCCTCAGCACCCCCGCGCCCCAGGCCGCGCCGGCGCCGCAGGAGCGCGACTAAGGAACCCCCGCCGCGTGTTGTCCCCGTTCCGAGCCCGCATTCTGGTTCTCGCGCTCACCGCGTGCGTGGCGGTCGCCCTCCCCGCGCGCCTGGTGGCCCAGCGCCGCGGCGGCGGCATGCGCTTCGGCCGCGCCGCCCAGCGCGCCATGCCGCACCAGGACCGCGGGTTCGGACGCTTCCGCCCGCCCCGCGCCGCCCGCCCGCCCCTCGGCGCCGGCCTCCAGCGCCTCTTCCAGCTGCCGCCGGGACAGCGGGAATCAGCCCTGCGCGGCGATCCCGCCTTTCAGCGCCTCCCTCCCGCCCGCCAGCGCCAGCTCCTCAACGGCCTCCGCCGCCTCAACGCCATGCCGCCCGCCCAGCAGCGGCGCGTCATCCGCCGCATGCAGGACCTCGGCCGCCGCACTCCGCCCCAGCGCGCCGGCCTGATGCGCGTCTTCCGCCAGTTCCAGGCCATGCCCCCCGCCCAGCGCCGCGCCTTCCGCATGGCCTATAACAACCTCCGCCAACTCCCCCCCGCCCAGCGCGCCCTGCGCATGAACCAGCCCGGCTTCCAGCGCCGCTTCTCCGCCCAGCAGATCCAAGCCCTCCGTCAGGCCCTCCATCTCAACCTCCCGTCCGATGTCGTCGGCGCCCGCCCCAACGGCGGCGGTTTCTAACCCCAGCGGCACGCACTTTCGCCCCGCCTCCGCCCGGCATGACGCCTTCAGGCTTGCGCCCAGCTCAGGGATACTGTATACATTTCGCTGAGACATTTCTTGCCTCGGCCGCGCCGCCCACGCGCGGGCCCGCGCCAGTTGAACGAAGGGAATCGCCACTTCGCATGAAGCCCATCACCCACGCCC
>DAIDIF010000018.1 GCA_027451805.1 Acidobacteriota bacterium | reverse complement strand
GGTGGTGGCGGCGACGGTGGGGGTGGCGGCGCTGGAGGCGGTGTTTGCGGCGGCGGAGGCGGGCTGCCGGCTGGCGCTGGCGAACAAGGAAGCGCTGGTGGCGGCGGGCGGGCTGCTGCTGCAGGCGGCGCACGCGGGCGGAACGGCGATTCTGCCGGTGGACAGCGAGCATAGCGCCATCCATCAGTGCCTGGCGGCGGGGCCGGCGAGCGCGGTGCGGCGGCTGGTGCTGACCGCCTCGGGCGGGCCGTTTCGCGGCTGGACGCGGGCGGCGCTGGCGGGCGTGGACCGGGAGGCGGCGCTGCAGCACCCGACCTGGCGGATGGGCGAGCGCATCAGCCTGGATTCGGCCACGCTGATGAACAAAGGCTTTGAGGTGATCGAGGCGTGCTGGCTGTTCGGGGTGGAGGAGAGCGAGGTGGAGGTGTTGGTGCACCCGCAATCCATCGTGCACTCGATGGTGGAGTTCGTGGACGGGTCGGTGCTGGCGCAGATGAGCCCGCCGGACATGCAGATGCCGATCCAATATGCCCTCACCTACCCGGAGCGCCTCGGGCGGGACGGAAAACGGCTAAACTTGGTAGAGGCCGGAAAGCTAGAGTTCGAGCTGCCGGACGGAAATTGTTTTCCCTGCCTGGAGTTGGCGCGCCAAGCCTGGCGGGCGGGCGGAGGCGCGCCGGCGGCGCTGAACGCGGCGGATGAGGTGGCGGTGGCGGCGGTTGCCGCCGGCGCGATCGGGTTCCTGGCGATCCCGGCGGTGATCGGCAAGACGTTGGAGCGGATCGGGGCGCCGCGGGTGGAGAGCCTGGCGGCCGTGCTGGAGGTGGATGCGCGGGCGCGGGCGACGGCCCGGGAATTGCTGGGGGAGAGTTGAGGACGAGGCGGGAAGAACGGTAAGCGAGGCGATGCCAAGTTTCAATCACCTGCTGATCAACACGCTGGCGGTGGCGCTGGTGCTGGGCGTGATCGTGTTCGTGCACGAGCTCGGCCACTTCCTGGCGGCGAAGCTGTTCGGGGTGCGGGTGGAGACGTTCTCGCTGGGGTTCGGCAAGCGGCTGCTGGGGATCACGCACGGCGGCACCGACTACCGCATCAGCCTGCTGCCGGTGGGCGGGTACGTGAAGATGGCGGGCGAGAACCCGATGGACCAGCCCAGCGGGAAGCCGGACGAGTTTTTGTCCAAGCCGCGCTGGCAGCGGTTCATCATCGCGATCGCGGGGCCGTTCATGAACGCGGTGCTGGCGGTGGGGCTGCTGATCCCGGTGTACATGCGGCAGTATCCGCGCAACCCGGTGCTGGACCAGGCGGCGGTGGTGGCGGAGGTGGAGCCGGGCTCGCCGGCGGCGGCGGCGGGGCTGGCGCCGCGCGACAAGATCGTCGCCATCGACGGGGCGCAGAACCCGACCTGGGAGACGGTGTTTTTGAAGACGGCGGTGTCGGTGGACCATCCGCTGGGGGTGACGATCGAGCGGAACGGGAAGCGGATCCAGACGCAATTGACGCCGCGCAGCGACGGGCCGGACAATCCGCCGCTGGTGGGGCTGGCGCCGGAAGAGCCGGCGCGCTTCGGCAAGATCAGCCCCAACTCGCCGGCGGAGCGGGCGGGGGTGAAGCCGGGCGACCGGGTGCTGGCGGTGAACGGCAAGCCGGTGCTCGACCCGGGGAACCTGATCGCGCGCATCCAGGAGGGGGAGCCGCCGCGGGCGACGACGGCACTGGGGACGGTGGGCCAACCGCTGGAGTTTCTGGTGCAGCAGGGCGGGGCGACCAAGACGGTGACGGTGCGGCCGCGGCTGCAGATCAACCCCACGGTGCCGGGGATGCCGGGCGGGGCGCGGCAGTGGATGATCGGGGCGTCGTTCGTGAGCGACACCACCTATGTGCGGCTGCCGTTCAGCGCGGCGCTGCGGCATTCGCTGCAGGACAACAAGCGCTACAGCATGGTGATTCTGGATCTGGTGGGCAAGCTGGTGAGCCATCATGCCTCGATTCAGAATCTGCAGGGGCCGGTGGGCATCGCTTCGGTGACGGGCGAGGCGGTGCGGGCGCCCACGCTGCTGCCGCTATTTTCGGTGACGTCGCTGATCAGCCTGAACCTGGGGATTTTGAACCTGCTGCCGATTCCGGTGCTGGACGGGGGGATGATCCTGTTCCTGTTCATTGAGAGCATCCTGCGGCACGAGATCAGCCTGCGGTTCAAGGAGCGGGTGTACCAGGTGGGGTTCGCGTTCCTGCTGATCCTGATGACGGTGGTGGTGTACAACGACATCGTGCGCGCGGTGGTGATCAAGAATTAGGGGCGAAGCGTGAGGCGGCGCTCGATCGAGGTCAACGTCGGCGGCGTGCGGGTGGGTGGGAGCGCGCCCGTCGTGGTGCAGGCGATGACCAACACCGACACCGCGGACGCGGCGGCGACGGCGGCGCAGGCGGCGGCACTGGCGCGGGCGGGCAGCGAGCTGGTGCGGGTGACGGTGAACACCGAAGCCGCGGCGCGGGCGGTGCCGGAGACCGCGGCGCGGATGCGGGACGCCGGTTGCGCGGCGCCGCTGATCGGCGACTTTCACTACAACGGGCATCTGCTGCTGGCGCAGCATCCGGCGTGCGCGGCGGCACTGGCGAAGTACCGGATCAACCCCGGCAACGCCGACATCGGGCGCAAGGACTACGCCAACTTCCGCACGCTGATCGAGCTGGCGCTGGAGCACGGCAAGCCGGTGCGGATCGGGGTGAACTGGGGCTCGCTCGACCAGGCGCTGCTGACGCGGATGATGGACGCCAACGCCAAGGCGGCGGAGCCGAAGCCGGCGAAAGAGGTGATGCTGGAGGCAATCGTGGCCTCGGCGCTGGAGTCGGCGGCGGCGGCGGAGACGATCGGGCTGGGGCAAGAGCGGATCATCCTGAGCGCCAAGCTGTCGGGGGTGCAGGATTTGATCGAAGTGTACCGGCGGCTGGCGGCGCGGTGCGCGTATCCGCTGCACCTGGGGCTGACGGAAGCGGGGATGGGGACGAAGGGCGTGGTGGCGTCGACGGCGGCGATGGCGGTGCTGCTGCAGGAGGGGATCGGGGATACGATCCGGGTGTCGCTGACGCCGGCGCCGAACGGCGACCGGTGCGACGAGGTGCGGGTGGCGCAGCAGATCCTGCAGTCGCTGGAGCTGCGGGCGTTCACGCCGCAGGTGACGGCGTGCCCGGGCTGCGGGCGGACGACGAGCACGTTTTTCCAGGCGATGGCGGAGCAGATCGAGGGGCACATCCGGGCGCGGATGCCGGAGTGGAAGGAGGCGCGCCCGGGGGTGGAAACGATGACGGTGGCGGTGAGGGGGTGCGTGGTGAACGGGCCGGGGGAGAGCCGGCAGGCGAATTTGGGGATCTCGCTGCCGGGGACGTTCGAGGCGCCGAAGGCGCCGGTGTACGTCGACGGGCGGCTGTATACGACGCTGCACGGCGAGGGGCTGGCGCAGGAGTTCATCGAAATCCTCGAGCAGTACGTCGTCAGCAACTACCGCCAGCGCTAGGAACGCGTCGTGACCCGCATCACGGGGCGGAACGCGCGCGATTTGTATCCTGGAAGGGAGGTATCGGCATGAACCGGCTCCAAGGCAAGGTTGCGATCGTGACCGGCGGAGCGCTGGGGATCGGGCGGGCGTGCGTGGCGCGGATGGCGGAAGAGGGCGCGGCGGTGGCGTGCGTGGACGTGCGCGACAAGGACGGCAAGGCGCTGGCGAAAGAGCTGGGGAAGCGCGGGCTGCGGGTGAAGTACTGGCGCATGGACGTGACGCGCGAGGCGGAGGTGAAGCGGATCTTTGGCAAGGTGGCGCGCGAGTTCGGCGCGATCCATGCGCTGGTCAATAATGCCGGGATCGCGGGGCCGGACAAGCCGACGCACGAGCTGACGGAGGCGGAGTGGGACGCGGTGCAGGCGGTGAACGTGAAGGGCGTCTTTCTGTGCACGAAGCACGCGATTCCGTACATGAGGCAGCAGCGCGCCGGGAGCATCATCAACCTTTCGTCCATTTACGGGCTGGTGGGCGCGGGGGACGCGCCGCCGTATCACGCCTCGAAGGGGGCGGTGCGGCTGATGGCGAAGAACGACGCGATCCTCTATGCGAGCGAGGGTATCCGGGTGAATTCGGTGCATCCGGGGTTTATCTGGACGCCGATGGTGGAGGGGTTTGTCAGGACCAAGCCAGACCCGGAAGGGGCGAAACAGGCGATTGCGAAGCTGCATCCGCTGGGGCGAATGGGCGAGGCGGACGACGTGGCTTGGGGGGTGGTGTATCTGGCGTCGGATGAAGCTAAGTTCATAACCGGTTCGGAGTTGGTGATTGACGGCGGGTATACAGCCCGGTAAGCCCGCGCCGCGGTTGCTTTCTCGGTTGTAGAACCTCATACTGTGCGCAAAGGAGGCGCGCGTATGCGGTCTTGCGGCGCCAATGCCACTTGGGTGGCGGGGCTGGCCATGCTGCTGGCAGCGGCGGCGCGGGGGCAGACGCCGGGGGAGATTCGGGCGACGAGCGCGCCCTATCTGTTCGCGCCGGTGATCGTGGCGCAGACCACGACGGTACCGCTGACGGTGGTGGTGCGGAACCAGATGGGGAAGGTGATTCGCGGGCTGCAGGAGAGCCAGTTCCGGCTGCTGGACGATGGGCGGCCGCAGACGCTGACGGCGTTTCAGACGGAGGCAGCGCCAGGAGCGGCGCCGGCGGCGGCAACAGCAACGCCGGCGGCGGCGCCGGCGGCGGCAACGGCGAAGGCCGGAGCGAAGGCAGTGGCGGCGGCGGGCAAGCCGCGGTATGTGGCGCTGCTGTTCGATGACGTGAACAGCAGCCTGAGCGACCTGATGGAGGCGCGGATCGCGGCGGTGCGGTTTATGCACGAGGAAGCCGGGCCGGGCGACCGGATGGCGGTGTTCACGACCTCGGGCATGCAGAGCCTGGGATTCACGCGGGACCGGGCGGCGCTGGCGAAAACGATCGCGGAGATCGCGCCGCATCCGCGGGCAAGCGGCATGGGGTCGAACGAATGCCCGAGGATGACGCCCTACGACGCCTACCTGATCGCCGAACTGCACGATTCAGGGACCGAGTCGGCGATGGCTTCGGAGCAAGATGCGTGCGCGGGGAACAATCGGGCCGCGGTCGAGGACGCGCCCGGCGGGGCGCTGAGCACGTGCGGGCTGAATTGCACGTTCGGCATGCCGCCGGCGCTGGGCGGCAATTCGAACGGGATGCCGATCGAGGCGATGGCGGACGCGGTTTGGGACATGACGCGGGACGCGTCGCAGGAAACGCTGCAGGTGGTGCGCAACGTGGTGGACCTCACCGGAAAGCAGCCGGGACAGCGGATCGTGGTGCTGGCGTCGTCGGGGTTCTTCAGCGAGACGCTGGGGGACAAGAAGGAGCAGATCGTCGGCGATGCGCTGCGCGCCGGCGTGGTGATCAACGCGCTGGACGCGAAAGGGCTGTACACGGAAGTGGCGGACCCGGTGGCGCAGGAAGAGATTGTTCCCTTGCCGCTGCCGACGCTGGTGTTCGTGCAAGCCGAGAACTTTCCGATGCGCGAGGCGCAGGTGGACGCGATGGCGAGCTTCGCGGCGGCGACGGGCGGGCTGTTCTTCCAGAACAACAACGATCTGACGCTGGGGTTCGAGCGGGTGGGACTGGCGCCGTCGCTGAGCTATGAACTGGCGTTCACGCCCACGCCGCTGGTGCGGGATGGGAAGCTGCACACGCTCAAGGTCTCGCTCGACCCGCCGATCCAGGGGGCGATCCTCGAGGCGCGGCGGGGCTACTACGCGCCGGCGCCGGGGCTGAGCGGGCAGGAAGTGGAGCAGGAGTTGTACCGGGCGATGGCGGGCACGGCGACAGCCAACGCCTTGCCGGCGTCGGTGGCGGTGGAGGAAAAAGCGGGCGAGCTCGAGGTGCAGGTGCAGCTCGGGGTCACGGAGCCCAAGCAGAAGCTTGCGATGGTCGCAGGGCTGTTCGACGCGAAGGGCAACTTCGTGATGGGCCGGCGCAGCGAAGTGGACCTGGCGCTGAAGCGCGCGACCTTCCAGCGCCTCAGCACGACCGGGCTGGCGCCGAGCTTCACGCTGCAGACGCAGCCGGGGTCGTACCGGCTGCGGGTGGTGGTGCTGGACGAGGGGAACGGGGCGGTGACGGAGGTCAACCGGCAGGTGACGATCAAGTAACGCTAGCGAAAGAGCTGGGCGAGGGGGAGCGACCAGGCGGGGATGAGATTGGGGGCAGTGAGGGACTGGGTGCGCTCAAGGACTTCGACGCGCTCATTCGGGCGGTGGACGTAGACGAGTTGGGACTCGGGGTAGACGACCCAGACGATTTGCGCATCGGCTTGCAAATACTGCTGGACCTTGCGGGCGAGGTCGTCGGCGTCGTTACTTGGCGAGACGACTTCGACGGCGAGGTCAGGGGCGCCGGAAGGGCGTTGATGGAGATCGAGGCCGGCCAGGCGGGCGGCAGTAAGGAAGGCGAGGTCGGGGATGCGGATGGTGCTGGAGTCGAGGCGGAAGTCGGTTTCCCAAAAGACGTCGCCGAGGTTGTGCTCGCGGGCGAAGGTTTTGAGGCTGGCACCAAGGTTGTCGCGAACCTGGTTGTGGAACATTCGGGCGGAAGCGGTCATGACGAGAACTCCGCGATCCAGCTCGACGCGGTAGCCGGGCCTTTTCGGGAGCGCGTCGTATTCGGCCTCGGTGAGGATGAGAGCCGTGCCCATGAGGGCAGTATAAGGCGGGAAACGGGGTATCGCGGGGGGCGATTTGGCTCTATTCTGGTTGGCAATGGCCCCCGATACTCCCATCCGGCTTTCCCTGGAAGACGACGACATTACCGCGGCGAAGATCAAGGTGATCGGCGTGGGCGGAGGCGGCGGCAACGCCGTGAACCGCATGATCGACGCGCACCTGGACGGGGTGGACTTCATCGCCGCCAACACCGACAGCCAGGCGCTGAAGCTGTCGCGCGCGCCGCTGAAGATCCAACTGGGCGGCAAGCTGACGGGCGGGCGCGGGGCGGGCAGCAACCCGGAAGTGGGGCAGCGGGCGGCGCTGGAGGACACGGAGAAGATTCTGGAGGCGCTGGAAGGCGCCGACATGGTGTTCGTGACCGCGGGGCTGGGGGGGGGAACGGGCACCGGGGCGGCGCCGGTGATCGCCTCGCTGGCGACGGAGATGGGGGCGCTGACGGTGGCGGTGGTGACCAAGCCGTTCAGCTTCGAGGGCAAGCGGCGGCTGGCGCAGGCGGAGCAGGGGCTGCGGCACCTGGCGGAAGCGGTGGACACGGTGATCACCATCCCCAACGACCGGCTGCTGCTGGTGGCGCAGAACGCGCCGTTCATGGAGTCGTTCCGCATCGCCGACGACATTTTGCGGCAGGCGGTGCAGGGGATCAGCGACATCATCACCATTCCGGGGATCATCAACCGCGACTTCGCCGACATCCGGACGATCATGCAGGGGATGGGGTACGCCATCATGGGGACGGCGGTGGCGAGCGGGCCGCACCGGGCGGTGGAGGCGGCGCGGGCGGCGATCTCGAGCCCGCTGCTGGAGAACACCTCGATCGAGGGGGCGCGCGGGATTCTGATCAACATCAGCGGGTCGAGCAACCTGATGCTGTCGGAGGTGAACGAGGCGAGCAGCGTGATCCAGGCGGCGGCGCACGAGGACGCGAACATCATCTTCGGCGCCTCGCTCAACGACAGCATGGAGGATCAGATCAAGATCACGGTGATCGCCACCGGCTTCCGGGCGGAGTACATCCAGCAGCGGGCGGCGGGGAGCGAGGAGGGGGCGCGGCGGATGGATGCGGCGGCGCGAGCGGCGGCGGCGGCGGCGACGGCAGCGGGAACGGAGGCCGGCGGGCCGAGCGCGGCGCCGGCGGGGGCGCCGCGTGAACCGGAGGACGAGCTGGATATTCCGGCGTTTCTGCGGCTGGGCGGCGGGCAGTTCAGTGAAGGCTAGGGCGCTGGCGCTGCTGCTGCCGGCGCTGACGGCGCTGGCGTGCGGCCAGGCGCTGAAGCTGCTGCCGTATCCGCGGCAGGTGGCGCGGCAGGCGGGGGAGCTGCGGCTGCGGGGGCCGGTGAAGATCACGGTGGACGGCGGGAGCAAGGCGGACCGGTTCGCGGCCAGCCTGCTGTCGCGCGAGCTGGTGCACATCGACCGGCTGGAGCCGAAGGTCGGGCGCGGAGACGGCGGGGCGCTGGTGCTGGCGCGGGCGGATTCGAGGGCGGGGCGGAAGTGGCTGCGGCGGGCGGGGCTGACGCTGCCGGCGGCGGCGCAGACGGAAGGCTACGCGCTGGTGGTGACGCCAGAGCGGGCGGTGGTGATCGGGGCGAGCGCGGCGGGGGTGTTTTACGGGGCGGAGACGCTGCGGCAGCTCATTCACCCAGCCGGGGCTGGCCAGTGATACAGATACACGCGTGCGAACTGATCGGCGCGCGCGCCGCCGTCGACGTTGTCCTGGTGCCCGGCCCAGAGCAGGCCATGGCGCGTGGTGATGGCGGGGCCGCACTCCCAGG
>DAIDIF010000017.1 GCA_027451805.1 Acidobacteriota bacterium | reverse complement strand
AGAGCCCGCCAGCGGGGAGCGCATCGCGCACGAGGGCGCCGCCAAGCGCCTCCGCGAGTCCAAGACATTTGCACAGCTCTTTGCCGGTCTGCCGCCCTTTGCGGAGTGGATCAACACCACGCCGCACGACGTCGCCGTCGTGCACTCGGACGGCAGCACGGTGGTGTTTCAGGCCCGGCCCGATTACGGCCTGCGTCTCGTCGAGTTTGTCCACGACGCAGAGAGCACGTACATCGCCGGCGGCGCGGTGGCGATCCGACCGGCGCCCGTGTACGTCGGCCTGAACCGCAACCTGCCGCCCGAGGACACTCCGATCATCGTGAGCATGATCGTCGCGCAGTACATCCGCGACAACGTGCCCGACCGGCACTGGGTGTTCACGCCCGATAGCAACCCAGGCAGCGCCGTGCGCGACGCCAAGGGCGCGATCGTCGCTGTGCGCGGCCTCAATGCCTGGGACCGCGTTGCCTAGGTCCCGTCACACCGCCCCCATCCGCCACCCCCCACCCGGGGGCTGGGTCCTGATGCACAAACGGTCTGGATGATGCATCCGGTGTCCCAAACAAGCGAAAGATGAAAAAAACGCGCGCGCGCTGTGACAACAGGTCCCCACGATTTTTCCCCTTTGGTTCGCCCGGCGCGGCGCATTTTTTTGCTCTCCGTTGCGTTTGCCCACCAGAGGTCCACGGTGAAGCGAGCGACGCAAATGGCCGCTCGCACGGCCCAGCTGCGACCGGCGGCGGCGGCGGCCGCAGCAGTTGTTGAGGCCACCGCCGATTTCGACGCCCGGCCCGACTCTGAGCGCATCGTGCTGAACGTGGGGGGCACGCGCTTCGAGACGACCCTGCAGACCATCCGGCAGTTTCCCGCGGACAGCCTCGTTGGGCGGGCCTTCGCGCCGGGCGGCCTGACGATGCGGCCCGACCCCGACGGGAGCTACTTCTTTGACCGCGACGGGCGCGCGTTTGGCATCATCCTGCAGGCCGCGCGCATCGGCCGCGACCCGCCTGCGCGCCCGCCGGACATGTCGCCCGCCGCCTGGCTGGCGGAACTCGATTTCTGGGCCATGCGCGGCGACGAACTGGCCATGAGTGACAAGGCGTTGGCCGACTCGCGGCGCGTGCTCGAGGCGCGCCTGCGGTCGAAACTCGCGGCCCAGGTGAGCACGATGGTGGCCTTCTTCAGGTTGTGCCTCGGCGATGCGCACCGCACGCTCAGACTGGCCATACCGATCGGCGATTTCCTGCCACTCGAACTCGACGACCTGCTCGAGCCCTTTATCGACTACAAGGCGGGCGGTGCGCGGCCGAGCCTCTTGCCCTGGGAGGACCTGCTCAAAGACCGCGAGGTGCGGTCGATGGTGCGCAAGAGCGGCATCAGCGTGCGCGTCTTGCAACCCAGCGTGCGCTACCGCCGATCCAAGGCGGCCAAGTATCCATTCTTTGGCGTGATGGATCGGTCCGCGCGCCAGGCAATAACGGTCACGGTGATGACCGTTCGGGTGGCGTACGCCCTCGACGGCGGCGGCGGCGGCGATGACGACGACGACGACGCGCCCGACGAGGGTCCAGAGCCCGAGGCGTGCCCCGCCCCGGCGGCGGCCAAGCGACGGCACCCCACCGGCCGCCCAGCGCCGGCGGCGTCTGGCAGAAAGAAGCAGCGCGCGCAGCACGACGACCAGGACGCCGCCGCGGCCGAGCAGGAGGGCGAATCCAGTGGCGGCTCTGCCGCCTCCTCACCTGGCACTGAGGGCACCGGTGTGGCGGCGACGCTCCCGGTTCATGAACCGGTCGTCGACCTGCCGGTGCCGCTCACGTACGTCCCGTACGACCCGCACGACCAGCCGCGCATTACCGGCTGAATTATTTTTTTTCTTTTCCGTCTGTAAATCCGGTTTACCGCGTTCGTCAGAGTTCGCGGCGCTCAAAGAGTTGCATCAGGCGCTCGCCGTCGGTGCACGGCTCGGCGCGTGCCCAGAGCGCCTGCTCCGGGCCGTCGCAGCGGTAGATGGTGAGGCCGTTGTCCGCGCCGGTCTCGAGGCGCTCCGTGGCGAGCGCCGCGAGGCAACCGAGCGGCTCCATCACCCGGAGACGCTGGTCGGGGCGCTCGCGTGCCAATTGCACGTGCACGTCGTACAGCTCCGCGGCCGGCACGGCCGCGAGCACAAAGCTGCACACCGGCAGCACGTACAGGCGCGCCCGACCGGCCCAGCGGCAGTAGACGCGCACCACGCGCGAGATGCGCTCGCCGGGTCCGAGCCGCGCAACCGAGGGCGGTCCAGCGGCGCGCCAGCCCTCGCGCGCCATTAGCAGCGCCTGCAGGTAGTGGTCCTCGTCGTGGTGCAGCACAAAGATGACGCGCGCGTCCGCGCAGGCCTGGTCCAGCGCCGCGCGCGTTGGCTGCGCCGCGGCGAGACCCGCCGGCACCGCGGGGAGTGTCGCCCAGTCGAGCGCGGGCGCCTCCTCCG
>DAIDIF010000016.1 GCA_027451805.1 Acidobacteriota bacterium | reverse complement strand
CCGGCAAAAGGCGCGGCCCCGGCGAGGTGGCGATCATCTAACGCCTAGAGATGGCGATGGAAAGAACTGTGGAGTTGGTGGCGCGGGGGTTTCGCATCCTGGTAGTGGACGACGACGAAGTCAGCCGGATGCTGACCCAGGAGATGCTGGGCCTAAAGCAGTACCAGGTGAGCGCCGTGGGAAATGCGGAAGCGGCGCTAGCCAGCGTGCGCGATCATGCCCCCGATCTGATCCTGCTCGACGTGGTGATGCCGGGGCGGAGCGGCATTGAATTGTGCCGTGAACTCAAGGAGAACGACGCCACGCGACTGATCCCGGTCATTCTCATCACCGGGCTGTCGGAGCGCGAAGCCAAGCTGCAAGGAATCGAAGCCGGCGCCGACGACTTCCTGAACAAGCCGGTGGATCCGCAGGAGTTGTTCGCGCGGGTGAAGAGCCTGCTCAAACTGAAGCAGTTCACCGATGAACTGGAGAACGCCGAGACGGTGCTGTTTTCGCTGGCACTGGGAGTGGAAGCACGCGACCCCTACACCGAAGGGCACTGCGCACGGCTGGCGGACACGGCGGCAGCGCTGGGCGAGGCGATGCGGTTGCCGCCCGGAGACATCGTGGCGCTGCGGCGGGGCGGGGTGTTGCATGACATCGGCAAGATCGCGGTGCCGGACGCGATTTTGAGCAAGCCCGGCCCGCTCGACAGCCAGGAGGCGGCCATCATGCGCCGCCACCCGGTGACCGGGGAGCAGATCTGCCGGCCGTTACGCACCCTGCACCGGGTGCTGCCCATCATCCGCCACCATCACGAACACTGGAACGGGCGCGGCTACCCCGACGGGCTGGCGGGGGAGAACATCCCGCTGCTGGCGCGCGTATTGCAGATTGTGGATGCCTACGACGCCCTCACCAGTTCGCGGCCCTACAAGAGCGCCTGGCCGCACGCCCAAGCCAAGGCGACGCTGTTGGCGGAAGCCCGGGAGCGGTGGTGGGATGAATCCATTCTGCGTATTTTTCTGCATCAGATCGAAGAGCAGCAGCGCCTGCGGCGGCGGGCCGGGTAAACTGTGCCGAGGCTCGCGCCCACGCCCGGCACATGAACGTCGAATTGAGCATCATCATTCCGGCCTACAACGAGGCCGGACGACTGCCCGCAACGCTGGCGGCCCTGGCGGGCTACTTCGCGACCAAGCCGCGGCGGGTTGAAGTCATCGTGGTGGACGACGGCTCGAGCGACGGCACGGGAGAGTTGGCGCTGCCCGCGCCCGAGGCTGCGCCTGGGGTGAGCTGGCGGATGCTGCGCAACCCGGAGAATCGGGGCAAGGGGTACAGCGTGCGGCGAGGCATGCTGGAGGCGCAGGGGCAGCGGCTACTCTTCACCGACGCCGACTTGTCGGCACCGATCGAGGAACTGCCCAAGCTGGAGGCGGCGCTGGAGTTGGGGGCCGATATCGCCATCGGCAGCCGCAGCCGGCAGGAGTTGATCAAGGCCCACCAGAGCCGCTTCCGCGAAAACGCGGGGCGGGTCTTCAACCGGATGGTGCGGCTGATTCTGGGGCTGCCGTTCGTGGATACGCAGTGCGGCTTCAAGCTGTTCAGCCGCGCCAGCGCGCAAGCCATCTTTCCGCAGCAGCGCATCGAGCGCTGGGGGTTCGATCCGGAATTGTTGTTCCTGGCACGCCGCTACGGGTTCCGGGTGCAGGAGATCCCGGTGGTGTGGGCGCACGCGGCGGGGGCCAAGATCCGCCTCGGGCGGGACAGCGTGCGGATGTTCGCCGACGTGCTGGCGATCCGCCGCCACGCCCACGCCTATCCGGCGCGAGCGGCAGCGGCGGCGGCGCGGCGCTAGCTGAGGCCGGGAGGCCGCCCCGGGGCGCCGCCGCCGACCATGTGCACCACCTCGATGCGATCCCCCGGCTGCAGCCGGGTGAGGGCCCAGAGGCGGCGCGGCACCAGCGCCAGGTTGCGCTCCAGAGCGACACGCTCGCCGCGAATGCCGAGCTCGGGCAGTAGCTCCTCCAGGGTCGCGGCGGCGACCTCGACCGGCTTGCCGTTGACGACGATGGCGGGCACGGGGGTTAGAGGCAATCCCGGGATTGCGCGGGGGAAAGCCGCCGGCGGGAGGTGGGGCGGTGGGGCAGCACGACCGGGGTTGGCCTAGCGGAAGACGCGAAAGAGGCGGCGCACGGGGTCGTAGAACTCGTCCACCACGCGCTCCTTGAGCGGGATGATGGCGTTATCGGTGATGGCGATGCCCTCCGGACAGACCTTGGTACAGCACTTGGTGATATTGCAATAGCCGATGTTAAAGTCGTCCTTCAGCGCGGCCAGGCGGTTGCCGTCATCGAGGGGGTTCATCTCGAGTTGGGCAATGTGGATGAGAAAGCGCGGGCCGATGAACTCGGCGAACTTATTGTGCTCGCGCAGCACGTGGCAGACGTCCTGGCAGAGGAAGCATTCGATGCACTTGCGGAACTCCTGCGGGCGGTCGACGTCGGCCTGGGACTCGCGCCAGACGCCATCGGCGCCGGCGGGCTTGGGGTGGAAGGGCGCAATGCGCTGTTTGACGCGAAAATTCCAGGAGACATCGGTGACCAAATCCCTGACATGGGGGAAGGTGCGCATGGGCTCGACGGTCACCGGCTGGGTGAGGTCGAGCGTGTTGAGGCGAGTCATGCACATCAGCTTGGGCTGGCCATTGATCTCGGCCGAGCAGGAGCCGCACTTGCCGGCCTTGCAGTTCCAGCGCACCGCCAAGTCGGGCGCCTGGGTGGCCTGAATTTGGTGCACCACGTCGAGCACGACCATGCCCTCGGAGATGGTGGCGTTGAAGTCGGCGAAGCTGCCGGCGTTGGCCTGGCCGCGCCAGATGCGAAAGGTGGCGGCGGCCGGGGCGGCAGCGCCGGCGGGCCGGGGGGCGGCGGAAGCGGTGGTTTCGGCGGTGGCCATCACTTGTTCTCCTCAATCGCCTGGCGCAACTCCTCGGGCAGAGGCGGCACGGGAACCGAACGCGATTCCGGGCGGCCGTCGGGTCCGCGCCGCAGCACCAGATTGACCTTGGCCCAATTGTCGTCCTTGCCGGGGAAGTCGTCGCGGAAGTGGCCGCCGCGGCTCTCGCGCCGCTCCAGACCGGCGCGGGCGACCAGCTCGGAGACGGTGAGCAGCGACTCCAGATCGAGCGCGGTGTGCCAGCCGGGATTGTACTCGCGGTTGCCGCCCACGCCGACGCGCTCGGCGCGGTGGCGCAGGTCGGCGATGGCCTCGAGGGCACGCTGCAGTTCCTCCTCGGTGCGGACGATCCCCACCCAGTTCTGCATGATCTCCTGGAGCGCGTGCTGGATGGCGTAGGGGCTCTCGCCGCCGGGGCCGCGCTCGAAGGGGGCTTCGGCGCGGGCGATGGCGGCGTGAATCTGATCCTGCACCGCGCCCGGGGTCTCGGGCTGCTGGCGGCGGGCGAAGGCGGCGGCATGCTCGCCGGCGCGCTGGCCAAACACCAGCAGGTCGGAGAGAGAGTTGCCGCCCAGGCGGTTGGCGCCGTGCAGGCCGGCGGCGCACTCGCCGGCGGCGAACAGCCCGGGCACGCTGGTCATCTGGGTGTCGCCGTCCACCTGGATGCCGCCCATGAAGTAGTGCGTGGTGGGGCCGATCTCCATGGGCTCCCGGGTAATGTCCAAGTCCGCCAGCTGCTTGAACTGGTGATACATGCTGGGCAGCTTCTTCTTGATGTGCTCGACCGAATTGGGGAGCTTTTCCTTGATCCAGGCGATGTCGAGGAAGACGCCGCCGTGCGGGCTGCCGCGGCCGGCGCGGACTTCGCGCCGAATGCAGCGCGCGACGTGGTCGCGGGTGAGCAGTTCGGGCGGGCGGCGGGCGTTCTTGTCGCCCTGGGTGTAGCGCCAGCCCTCCTCGGGGTTGTCGGCGGTGGAACTGCGATAGTTCTCGGGCACGTCGTCGAACATGAAGCGCTTGCCCTGATTGTTCTTGAGCACGCCGCCTTCGCCCCGCACGCCTTCGGTGACCAGAATGCCGCGCACGCTGGGGGGCCAGATCATGCCGGTGGGGTGGAACTGGACGAACTCCATGTCGCGCATCTCGGCGCCGGCGAGGTAGGCGAGGGTCTGGCCGTCGCCGGTGTACTCCCAACTGTTGCTGGTGATCTGGAAGGCGCGGCCGATGCCGCCGGTGGCGAGGACCACCGCCTTGGCGAGGAAGAGGTGATAGCGCCCGCGCTCGCGGTCGTAGCCGAAGCCGCCCACGCAGCGGCCGCCGCTGAGCAGCAGGCAGAGCAGCGTGGTCTCCATATGGACCTGCATGCCCTGATGGATGCCGTGGTCCTGCAGGGTGCGGATCATCTCCAGGCCGGTGCGGTCGCCGACGTGGGCGAGGCGGGGGTAGCGATGGCCGCCGAAGTTGCGCTGCAGGATGCGGCCATCGGGGGTGCGGTCGAAGATCGCGCCCCACGCCTCGAGCTCACGCACGCGCTCCGGGGCTTCCCTGGCGTGCAGCTCGGCCATGCGCCAATTGTTGAGGTATTGGCCGCCGCGCATGGTGTCGGCGAAGTGGACGCGCCAGTTGTCGCGGTCGTCCACGTTGCCCATGGCGGCGGCCATGCCGCCCTCGGCCATGACGGTATGCGCCTTGCCCAGCAGCGATTTGGTCACCACGCCGACGCGGACACCGGCGGCGGAAGCCTCAATGGCGGCGCGCAGGCCGGCGCCGCCGGCCCCCACCACGAGCACGTCATATTCGTGAACATCGTAGCCAGGCATGCTAATGGATTCTCCAGTCGTGCCAAACGCCCATGGCGCACAGGCGCACGTAAACATCGGTGAACATCACCCAGAGCAGGCTGCACCAGGCCCACATCATGTGCTTGCGGTTCAGGCAGCTCACGCAGTCATAGGCCTTGCGCCGGCCGGCCGAGAGCTCATCCTTGCGCCCGCCGGTGAGATGGCGGAGGGAATGGCAGCCGAGGGTGTAGCAGGCCAGCAGGATGGGATTGATGATCATCACCAGGGTGCCGACCCGCAATTCGAAGATGCGCTGGCCCGCGGCCACGGCGGGGTCCCAGGCGTGGGTCCACCAGAGCGCCTGCCAGGCGTCGTGCGCGAGCAAGACGAGGAAGACCAGCGCCAGGTAGAAGAAGTAGCGGTGGATATTCTGCAGGATGAGCGGGAATTTGCGCTCGCCCCAATAGGATTTGCGCGGCTCGCCCACAGCGCAGGCGGGCGGATCGCCCCAGAAGGCCTTGTAGTAGGCGCCGCGGTAGTAGTAGCAGGTGATGCGGAAGCCGCCGGGCGCCCACAAGATGAGCATGGCGGCGGAGAAGGGCAGGAACGCCGGCCACCAGCCCGGGCGCGCGGTGAGCAGCAGCGGCGAGTACATGGGCGAGAGATAGGGGCCGAAGCGATAGAAGTCGCCCTGCAACGCCGCCCAGGTGGAGTAGACCACGAACGACCCCAGCCCCAGGAACACCGCCAGCGGGGTGATCCACCACAAGTCGGGGCGCATGGTCTGGCCGAACGTGCGCCGCTTGAGCGCTTTCAGCGGAACGTCAATGGAAGACACCAAGTTCTCCTTGATCAGTCGGAAGGCGAATTTTCAGCATACGCTCCGCCGATGCGCCAGTTCAACCCCTGCGACTTTCCGGCCGGGTTGCGCACCCGCCAGGCTGCGGCGTGCGGGGCGAGGGCGAGCGGGCGGCGTTTACTGAAGCGTGACCCCGGTCACAGAAGAACGCCGGGGGCGGAGGGGCGGAGCTATGCTGAGGGCATGACGCATTCTCGCCTGCTGCTTGCCTGGCTGAGCGCTTCCCTGCTGGCGATTCCGGCGGCGGCGCAAGCGCCGACGCGGACCACGGTGCTGGTGCCGGCGCAAACGCCGATCGCGCTACAGTTGGAAACGCCGCTGAGCACGCGAGTGAACCAATACGGCGACGGCTTTGCCGCGCGGGTCATGACGTCGGTCTTCTACAACGGTCACGAGGTGATCCCGTCGGGCTCGATTCTGGAGGGGCACCTGCTGCGGGTGAAGGACGAGCGTCCGCTGCGGGGCGCCTCGGAGCTCTACCTGCAACCCGACCTGCTGGCGCTGCCCAGCGGGGCGCGCTACACCATCAGCGCCGAGGTGGTGCAGGGGGACCCGCAGCACGCCGCCAAGGTCAACAACGAGGGCGAGCTGCGGGAGCCGCGGGGCATGATGCTGACCGACGTGCATCACGTGGAGGCGGGCACGGCGGCGGGCGCGGTGGGCGGCGCACTGCTGGCGGGCGGCACCGGCGCGGCGGCGGGCGCGGGGGTGGGGGCGGCGATCGCGGTGGGGCTTTGGCTGGTGCGGCACCGGCATTTGGCGCTGCCGGCGGGCACGCATTTGACGGTGCGGCTGGAGCGGCCGATTCAACTCCAGGCGCGCTGATCCGGGCAATTCGACCACTACGGAAATCTTGTATCATCAGGGCAATGACGCGCGAAGAGTTTGAGGCCAGCGCACTCAGCCGCTTGCAGCGCCTCTATCCGCAGGCGCGGTTTCTGAAGGCGGGGCAACTGGAAATCGCCATCCTGCGCAGCCCTTCCGGCCATCCCACAGCGCACCGGCTGCGCCTCAGCCGGGCCTGGGCGGCGTTCTGCCAGAACGGGGAACGCTTCGACATGGACACGTATCTGACGCGGGTGGTGGGCACGATCGAGCATCGCGTGCCGTCCGATTGGGAGACGGCGCGACCGCTGGTGCTCCCCAAACTGATGACGTCGGGCCTGGTGCGGCGGCAACAGCGGCCGCTGTTTTATCCGCTGGCGGGGGAGTTAGGCTACGTGCTGGCGTGCGGCGAGTTCGAGAGCTGGCTGGGCCCGGAGCATCTGGAGGCATGGGGCCTTCCGGAGGAGTGCCTGCTGGCGGCGGCGCTGGAGAATCTGGAACGGCTGTGGAATCAGGCGACGGTGGTGGCCTGGACGATTCAGGACGTGATTCGCGCCTTCCACGTCGAGGTGGCGCACGGGCACAAGGCGGCGTTCCTGCTGGCGCCGCAGTTCCAGGAGCGCGCGGCGGAACTGCTGCGGACGGAGGAGTTCGCGGTGGCGATTCCAAACCGCAACTTCCTGGTGACGTTCGCCGCCGAAGACGACGAGTTCATGCAGATCCTGCAGCCGGTGGTGCGCAAGGAGATCGCGGCGGGCTATCCGCTCAGCCGGCTGCTGATCCGCACCGGCACCTCCGGTTACAGCCTGGACACGCTGCCGCTGGAGTAGGCGCGGGCGGAGGGCGGACCGCGCCGGGCGGTATGCTGAGCGGATAGGGCATGAAGCTTTTACTGATCGAAGACGAGGCCAAGGCGGCGGGCTACTTGCGCCGCGGCTTTGGCGAATGCGGTTTCTCGGTGGATGTGGCCTCGGACGGGGAAACCGGGCTGGATTGGGCGCTGGCCGAATCCCCCGATCTCATCATTCTGGACGTGCTGCTGCCGCGGCGGGACGGCTGGTCGGTGCTGGCGGAGCTGCGGCGGGCGGGCCGCACGACGCCGGTGTTGATCCTGTCGGCGCGGGACGCGGTGGCGGATCGGGTGAAGGGGCTGGCGCTGGGGGCGGACGATTATCTGATCAAACCCTTCGCCTTCGCGGAATTGCTGGCGCGCGTGCGCAACCTGCTACGGCGGGCGGAGGCTCCGGGAGCGGGGCGCGACGCGGGCGACGGCGAATTGGCGGTGGAGGATCTGCGGCTGGACCGGATCCGGCACAAGGCCACGCGCGCCGGGCAAGCGCTCGATCTGACGCCGAAGGAGTTCGCGCTTTTGGCGCTGCTGGCGGAACGGGCCGGCGAAGTGCTGTCGCGCACGGTGATTGCGGAGGCGGTGTGGGACATCAATTTCGAATGCAGCACCAACGTGATTGACGTGCACGTGCGGCGGCTGCGCGCCAAAATGGACGACCCGTTCCCGCGGCGGTTGCTGCACACGGTGCGCGGGTTTGGCTACGTGCTGGAGGCGCGGGAATGAGGCGCCCCGCCGGCGCCGGGGCCCGGACGCCGCGGCATTTGCGGCTGCTGGCGCTGCGGCTGACGCTGTTTTACGGGGCGGTCATCTTCCTGCTGGTGGCCGGAACGTCGGCGCTGCTGTATGGGTCGCTGGTGTCACGGCTGAACCAGGAGGACGACCAGTTCCTGGGTCACGAGGTGCGGCTACTGCGCACCCTGCTGCAGCCGTGGCCGGCGGGGGCGGCGGAACTACGGCAGGAGGCGCTGTCGGAATGGAATCATAGCCAGTACGCGCGGCTGGACATCCGCATTCTGGACGCGGCGGGAACCACGGTGCTGGCCGGAGCCGGCATGCAGCGCGAGTTGCCGCGCCGCCGCTTTCCGCTGCCGGCGGGCATGGCGGCGACCGCGATCCCCGGGCGCGACGTCAAGGGACCGGGGCACCGGCATTTCCGCGTGGTCAGCGCGCTGGCGCCGGCAGGGGCGGCGCGGGCGGCGTTCACGCTGCAAATCGCCCTGGACCGCACGCGGGAAGAGCAGGCGCTGGCCGCCTACCAGGGAGACATGGCGATCGCGCTGGGGCTGTTTTTCGTGCTGGCGCTGGGCGCAGGCTACTGGATCGCGCGCCAGGGGGTGCGGCCGGTGGAGGCTTCCTTCGCGCGTCTGTCGCGCTTTTCCGCCGATTTGGCGCATGAATTGCGCACTCCGGTGAACAACTTGCGCGGCGAGATCGAAGTCGCGCTTGCCCACCCCCGCGCCGCGGCGGATTACCGCACGACGATGGAAAGCGCGCTGGAGGAGGCCACGCGCCTGGGCAAGCTGGTGGATGGGCTGCTGTTTTTGGCGCGCGCCGAAAACGCGCAGATTGCGCTGACCGCGGAGGTGACCGACGTGCGGGCGGAGCTGGAGCGCATTGGCGAGTTCTACCGCGCCGCGGCGGAACAGCGCGAGATCCGGCTGGAGACGGCGTTGGCGGAGGGACTGCGGGCACGCCTGGATCGCGCGCTGTTTCAACGCGCGATCGGAAACCTGCTGGAAAACGCGCTGCGCCATACCCCGGCGGGAGGGAGCATCCGGGTGGCGGCGAGCCGGGACCGGGACCGGGTGCGGGTACAAGTCAGCGATAGCGGGCCCGGGCTGGCACCGGAACGGCTGGCGCATTTGTTTGATTTGGAAGCCCGCGGCGAGTCCCGGGAAGCCGGCGGCTGGCGGACGGGAGGGCTGGGGCTGGGCTTGAGCATTGTGCGCGGGATCATGAGACTGCACGGGGGCGAGGTGGAGGTGGCGTCGCCGCCGGGGCAGGGCGTAACGGTGACGCTGCGGATGGCGGCGGAAGCCGCGAGCGCCGCCGCGGGCTAGGCGGAAGGTGACGAAATCTTAAGGCGCCCGTCATGCGGGCGTCATCCGGCCGGCGGCACAGTATCCCCAGGAGCGATGCGGTCCAGCGGGGCCGCGTCTAGGGAGCGGGGATGGCGCACCAGCGAAGGCAAAGACTGCGAGCCGGGCGGGCGGCGTGGCTGACCGCGACGGTGGCGGGATCGGCCTTGTGGCTGGCGGCCTGCACCCCGGCGGCGCCCGCCGTGCAAGAGCAAGCGAAACCGGCGCCGATCGCGCTGTACCTGGCGGCGCGGACGGTGCGGGTATCGCCACGGTTGTACGCTTACGCGACCGTCGAGCCGGCCTATACGGTGACGGTGAGCGCGCCCGAAGCGGGTGTGCTCAGCGGCCTGCGTGTGACGCCGGGCGCGCGCGTGACCGCGGGCGAGAGGCTGGCGCGGCTGCAGGGGCCGGGACTGGCGGCGCAGCTGCTGCAGGCGGAAGCGGGGCTACGCAGCGCGCAGGCGCAGTGGCAGGCGGCGGAGAAGACGCTGGCGGTGGCGCGGGAGCAGTTGGCGACGCATTTCGGCACGCGGCAGGCGGTCCACCAAGCCGAAGGCGCGGTCGCCCAGATGCAGGGGAACGCGGCGCAGGCACGCACCGCCCTGCAGACGGTGCGCGCGCTGCAGACCGTGACCGCGCCGGCGGCGGGGACGGTGCTGGCGCTGCAGGCGGGCGAAGGCGCGCTAGTGAGCGCCAACCAGGCCCTGCTGACGCTGCAGCCGGCGGGCCAGCTCTGGCTGCGAGCCAGCTTCTACGGGGCGGACAGCGACCAGGTGCGCGCCGGCCAGACCGGCCGCTTTACGCCCGCCGGCGGCGGGCGCGCGCTGCCGGTGCGGGTGGTGCGGCGCTTCGGGACGCTGGCGCCGAACGGCGGGGAAAGCGTGGCGCTCGCGGCCGCGGGCGCGGCGCCGGGCTGGCTCAACGGGGAGTATGGCAGCGTGACGCTCGGCGAAGCGGCGCGGGCGGCGGTGGCGGTGCCCACGCGGGCGCTGATTCTCGACCGCGGGCGCTGGTGGGTGATGGTGCACGGCGATCACGGCGACACGCCGCGGGCGGTGACGCCGGGCGCGGCGATGGGCTGGGACACGCTGATTACCACCGGACTGAAGGCGGGCGAAAAGGTGGCAGTGACGAACGCCTATCTGCTCTTCCACCGCGCCGTCGCCCGCCACTTTCAGCTTCCGGATTGAACCATGGCGGATTCTGCCGGCAACCTTTCCCGCCTGTGGCGCCGGCCGCTGCTGTGGCTGCTGGTGTTCGGCGGCCTGGCGGCCTACGGCGTGTACGCGCTGGTCCAGATTCCGGTCGAAGTCCTGCCGAACTTCAACTTTCCCGAGATCAGCGTGGTCACGCACGAGCCCGGGGCGACGGCGGGCGAGCTGGAGAGCCAGATCACGTGGCCGCTGGAGGGCGAAATCCTGGCGCTGCCGAACCTGGCGGCGCTGCGGTCGACCATGGGCAACGGCACGGTGGAAACGGACGCCCGCTTCGCCGCCGGCACCGACGCGGAGGCGGACTTGCAGGCGGTGAACGGCGCCATCGACCGGGCGCGGACGCGGATCCCGGCCGGGGCGCAACCCTATGCCGAGATCATGGGGAACGCGATCAATGAAGTCGCCGACTATGCGCTGCGGCTGCCGGCGGGCGTGGCGCCGGCGGCGGCGGAGCGGGCGGTGGAAGCCCGCGTGGCGCCAGCGCTGCGGGCATTGGCGGGAGTGCAGCGGGTGGTGGTGTACGGGGGCGGGCAGGAAGCGCTGTGGGTGCAACCCAAGCTGAGCGCGCTGCGGCGCTACCGGGTGCCGGTCACCGCATTGACGACGGCGCTGAGCCAGCAGACGCTGCTGCGCCCGGCCGGATACCTGCGCGCCGGGCACCAGGACGTGTTCCTGGAAGCGCGGCAACTGCCGACGCAGAGCGCGCAGCTCAAGCAATTTCCGGTGGCGGGAGTGGAAGGAGAGATTCCGCTCGGCGATCTGGCCCGGGTAGCGAGGGCAGCGATCCCGAGCCTGCACGCGGTGGCGCTGGACGGCGAGCCGACGGTGGCGCTGACCGTGTTCAAGCAGCCCGACGCCTCGACCACGCCGGTGACGCGCCAGGTGCGGGCCACGCTGGCGGCGACGCAGGCCCTGTTGCCGCGCGGCGTCGCGTGGGTGGCGATCTACAACCAGGGGCACGTGGTGCAGGTGGTGGGCCGGGATCTGACGCGCAATCTACTGCTGGGCGGCGCGCTGGCGATTCTGGCGATGCTCTGGGCGCTGGGGGCGGGGCGCGGCGTAGGCGTGCTGGCGCTCAGCATTCCGCTGGCGCTGGTGCTGGCGATCGCCGGGCTGTACGCGTTGGGGCAAACCCTCAACATGATCACACTGGGAGCCCTGACGGTGGCGGTGGGGCTGCTGGCGGACGACGGCATCATCGTCATGGAGAGCGTCTATCACCGCTGGGAAGTGGGCGACGAGCACTGGGCGGGCATTGTCCAGGGGCTGCGCGACATCGCCGTGCCGGATGTGTCCGGCACGCTCACCACGGTGGCGGTGTTTGTGCCGCTGCTGTTCGTGGGCGGGCTGGCGGGCCTGTTCTTCGTTCCCTTCGCGCTGGCGATGGCGCTCGCGCTGACGGCCTCGCTGCTCATTTCGCTGAGTCTGGTGCCGCTGAGCCTGGGGTTCATGGGCGCGCACGCGCCACGCCGCACGACCCTGGCCGGCCGCGGCCTGCAGGCGCTGCAGCGCGCCAACCACCGCCTGTTCCAGGCGGCCCTGCGCGCGCCCTGGCTGAGCCTGGCCCTGTGCGTGGCGCTACTGGCGGCCAGCCTGGCGGGGTTGCTGCTGGCGCCGGTGAACTTCCTGCCGCTGCCGAACGAAGGGGTTCTGCTCGAGAGCTTCAGCCTGCCGCCGGGAACGTCGCTGCAGGATACCGAAGCGGCGGTCCACACGCTCAGCCGGCGGGTGCTGCGGGACCCGGATGCGGCGCATGTCTTTGCCCGCATCGGCTCGCCCTCGAACTCGGCTTACACCGAGCCCGGCTACGCGGGCGAGATTCAGATCGCGATGAAGCCGAACGTCAACGTCAACAGCCTCGATGCGGTCGCGGCCCGGGTGACCGAGCTCAGCCGCATGCCGGCGATGCAGGTCTCGGTGGATACGCCGACGATCGAGCGGGTGGGAGAAAGCCTATCCGGCCTGCCCCAGCCGTTCGCTCTGGACGTCTACGGCAGCAGCATTCCCGAGCTACGGCGCGTTTCCGACGCGATCGCGGCGCGGCTACGGACGGTGCCGACGCTGCAGGACGTCTTCAACAACGACGGCTATCCGGTGAGCGTGCTGCGGCTGGAGCCGCAACCGGCGGCGCTGGCGGCGCACCATATGACGCCGGCCGGACTGGACCGTCAACTCGAACCGCTGTTGAACGGGTCGGTGGTGGCCGAAGTACCGGACGGCAATGTGCCGCTGCCGATTTACGTTCGCCTGGCGCAGGCGCCGGAGCTGACGATTCCGGGCCTGCAGCGGCTGCCGATCGCCACCGCCGGATGGACGCCGCTGGGGCAGTTGGCGCGGCTGCGGCTGGTGGACACGCCCAATCAGCTCGAACACATCGCGGGCGCGCGGGCGCTCGAGATCCTGGCGACGCCGACAGGGGCGCTGGGCAGCACCCTGGCGGCGGCGCGGCGCGCGCTGGCCGGGCTGCGGCTCCCGGCCGGATACCGATACGCCTTCAGCGGCCTGTATCCGCAATTGGAGGCCGCGGCGATCGGGCTGGCGGCGGCGGCGGCGGCGGCACTGGTGCTGATGGTGGGCATCCTGACGCTGCAGTTCGAGGGGATGCTGGTGCCGATGCTGCTGCTGCTGCAGATTCCGCTGGCGTTCACCGGCGGGGCGGCGATGCTGCTGGTCAGCGGCGCCGGGCTGAACGCGATGGGGCTGGTGGCCTTCCTGACGCTGATCGGCATCGGGCTGAACCACGGCATCGTGCTGCTCGATCGGGCGCGGCGCAACGAAGTGGCGGGGATGGAAGTGGGCGCGGCGGTCGAGGAGGCCGTGCAGGTGCGGTTCCGGCCGATCGTACTGACGACGCTGACGGCGATTCTGGGCATGCTCCCGACGGCGTTCGGCTGGGGAACAGGCGCGGCACCGGAGCAAGGCTTGGCGGTGGTGACGCTGGGCGGGGTCCTGTGGAGCGCGCTGTTGAGCACCAACTTGATACCGGCCCTCTATATCAACCGGCGGCGCAAGCAGCTGCTGGCACGGAGCCCGGCTTGAGGCGCGGGCGCACGGCCGCGGGCGGCGCAACGGCGCTGCTGGCCGCTCTGGCCGCGTCGGGCTGCGCGCGCTACCGGCCGCTGCCGCTGCCGCCGGGGCCCGACCTGCGGGCTACGCCGCAGCTCACGCTGCCGGCGAAGGCCTTCCGGCTGCCGGGCCTGAACGCGGTGCGCCTGCCGCGGCATGGGCTGGACGAGCTGGGCGTGGTGGCGCTGGCGGTGTCGGACGATCCCGCACTCAAGGCGGCGCGCCTGCAGGCGGGTGTGGCCGCGGCGCAGATGTACGCCGCCGGGCTGCTGCCCGACCCGGTCCTCAGCGCCAGCGTGTCGGATTCGGCGCTAAGCGCCGGCTATGCGCTAGCCGCCGCCGAGCCGTTGCAGGCGCTGATCGTCCGCGGCGCGGCGCGGGCGGCAGCAGCGGCGAACGCGCACCAGGTCAACCTGAACATCCTCTGGCAGGAGTGGCAGGTGGCGGAGCAGGCACGCGAGCTCTTCCTCCAGGCGCGCGAGGGAGATGCGCTGGTCGCGGTGCAACGGCGGCAGAACGCGGTGCTGGCCCGCCAGTACCAGCGGGACCGGAAGGCGATGGCGCGGGGCGACGCGGTGGCGGGCGCGGTGGGAAGCGACTTGGCGGCGGTGACCGCCGGCGAAGCCAGCCTGAAGACGCTGCAACTCCATCGCCACCAGGCGCGGGGACAGCTCAAGCAACTGCTGGGGCTCACGCCCGGGACGCCGCTCGACCTGGTGGGCGGCGCCAGACTGCCGGCGCTGCCGGCGGC
>DAIDIF010000015.1 GCA_027451805.1 Acidobacteriota bacterium | reverse complement strand
TCCAGATCGTAGCGCAGGTCGCCGCCGCGCTGGGCGCCGCGGCGCGGACGCCGCCCGCCGCCGAAGAGGTCGCCGAAGCCGAAGAAATCGCCGAAGATGTCGCTGAAATCGGCAAACTGCGTGGGGTCGAAACCGCCGCCGTTGCCGCCCACCGCGGCGTGGCCGAAGCGATCGTACTGGGAGCGCTTTTGCGGGTCGGCGAGAACGCTATAGGCTTCCGACGCCTCCTTGAAGGCTTCCTCCGCCTCCGGATTGTCCTGGTTGCGGTCGGGATGGTGCTTCATCGCCAGGCGGCGATAGGCACTCTTGATCTCCGCCTCGCCGGCATCCCGGGCGATGCCCAGCACCTCGTAGTAATCGCGTTTTGTCGCCATTGCGGCTTACGCCTTCCGGCGGGCGACCCGCACCATCGCCGGACGCAGCAGGCGATCGCGCAAGCGGTAGCCGCGCTGCAATTCGGCCAGCACCGTGCCTTCCGGCGCCCCATCCGTGTCGGCCATCTCGACCGCCTCGTGGAGATGGGGGTCGAAGGGCAGGCCTTCGGCGGCAATCGCCTCGACCCCGGTCTTGCGCAGCGCCTCCAGCAACTGGCGGTGCAGCAGCTCAATGCCGGTGCGCAAGTCGCCGCCGTCGCCGGCGCGGGTGTGCGCCAGCGCGCGCTCGAAGCCGTCCACCACGGTGAGGAAGGGACGCACCGCCTCGGCGGCGGCGAAGCTGCGCGCCTCGCTCAGGTCGCGGGCGGCGCGCTTGCGGAAGTTGTCCAGTTCGGCGAGCGCGCGCAGCCACTTGTCCTGCAATTGGTCGCGCTCCTCGGTGGCGCGGCGCAGCTCCTCCGCCAAGCTGCTGAGCTCGGTGGTCGCCGGCTCGGACGGCAACTCGTGTGCGGGATCGATTGGCAGGCCCTGGTCCTGGCTGCTCACGCGGTCTCTCCTTCCAGAATCCGGTTGCAGGCTTCGCGCACCAGCGCCACCGCGGCCAGCGCGCGCGGATACTCCATGCAGGTGGGGCCCAGGATGCCGACCGCGCCCTCGCTCGAGTTGGCCGTGATCAGCGCCAGAGCGGGCAGCGCCTCATCCTGCAGGTCGACTCGCACCCGCATCCAGCAGCGCGGTCCCAGTCCGCCGGCATCCCATTCCACCGTGCCCGCCTCGTCCTCGCCCACACCGGTCAGCAACTGCAGCCACCGCTCCTTCTGGTTGAGCCGCGCCAGCGCATCGCTGAGTTGATCCCCTTCCAGCGCGGCGGCGAGATGGCCGCTGCCCTGGCAGTAGACCTCGCCCGCGTCCTCGAGTTCGAGCACGCCGCAGTGGGCCAGCACCACCACCCGTTTCAGCAGCGCATGATAGACGGCGCGTTCCTCCTCCACGCGCAGAAGCAGCTCGCGGCGGATGCGCGACAGCGTCCAGCCGTGGAAGCGCTGGTTGAAGTAGTTGCCGGCGGCATCGAGCTCGGCCTGGGTGTAGGGCTCGGGAATCAGGCTGACGCGCTCGCGCACCCTGCCGTCCACCGCCACCAGGATGGCGAGCACGCGCCGCCCGGTGAGGTGGAAAAAACGCAGTTGCCGCAGCCCGGTGTCGTGCCAGGGGCGTACCGCCACCAAGCCCACCTGGCGGCTGAACTCGCTGAGAAACTCCGAGGCGCGCTGCCACAGCGTGGCCTCGTCGGCGGCATCGCGCAGGGCGCGCTCCAGGCGATGCACCTCGGCCTTGTCCGCCAGCGGCTGGGGCAGCGCCAGGCGCTGCAGCCACCAGCGGATCGCCTTGGGCGTGGGCAGCCGCCCGGCAGAGGTGTGCGGCTGGCTGAGGTAGCCGTCGCGCTCCAACTCGCCAAACACGTGGCGAATGGTGGCGGGACACGCCCCCTGCGGGTTGCGCTCCGCCAGCGTGCGCGAGCCCACCGGCGCGCCGGTGGACCAGAACACATCCAGCAATCCCGTTAAAATGGCCGCTTCACGCCCGCCCAGCGCGCCCTCGGCGGCCTCGTGGACACTCTCCCGCACGATGAAATTATAGCAAGTCGCTCAAGCGCCGATGCGGCCGGTGCTGCGCTTCCGCCACCGCGGCGTAGGTGAGCGCCCCCTGATGGGTGTTGACGCCGGCGGCGAGCCCGGCATCGCGCGCCACCGCCTCCGGGAAGCCGTGGTCGGCCAGCTGGCGCACGTAGGCGAAGGTGGCGTTGGTGAGCGCCAGGGTTGAGGTGCGCGGCACCGCGGCGGGCATGTTGGTCACGCAGTAGTGCACCACGTCGTGCAGGACGTAGGAGGGGTGGGTGTGGGTGGTGGGTCGTGCCGTCTCGATGCACCCCCCCTGATCGATGGAGACGTCCACGATCACCGCCCCGCGCTTCATGTTCTTCACCATCTCGGTGGTCACCAGCTTGGGAGCGCTGGCGCCGGGGATCAGCACCGCGCCGATGAGCAGGTCGGCCTCCGCCACCGCATCGGCGATGGTGGTGGGGTTGGCGGCGAGCGTGAGCACACGCCCGTTGAACAGGTCGTCCAGTTGGCGCAGCCGCTGTGCGCTGCGGTCGGCGACGGTGGACACCGCCCCCAGCCCCAACGCCATCTTGGCGGCGTTGGTGCCCACGATGCCGCCGCCCACCACCAGGACGCGCGCCGGCGGCACGCCGGGCACCCCGCCCAGTAGCAGCCCGCGCCCCCCGTAGCGGCGCTCCAGGTACTGCGCTCCCACCTGCACCGCCAGCCGCCCCGCCACCTCGCTCATGGGCTCGAGCAGCGGCAGCCCGCCACCCGCGCCCGCCACCGTCTCGTAGCCGATGGCGGTGACCTGCTGCTGCAGCAGCACCTCGGTCAGCTCGGGTAGCGGCGCCAGGTGCAAGTAGGTGAACAGCATCAGGCCGGGGCGCAAGTGGCGAAACTCGGGTTCGATCGGCTCCTTCACCTTGCACACCATTTCCGCGCGTGCCCAGATTTCCTTGGCCGTGCCCACCAGCTCCGCGCCCGCGGCCGCGTACTGCTCGTCGTGGAAAAACGAAGCTTCGCCGGCGTTCTTTTCCACCAGCACCTGATGGCCCAGACCGACCAACTCGCCCACCCCCGCCGGCACCAGCCCGACGCGAGTTTCGTGATCCTTCAGTTCCTTGGGAACGCCGATGATCATGGCTGCCTATTCTCCGGTGTCGATTTGGGCCCGCTGCAGGCGGCCGCTGAAGTCCACGTACATGGTCTTCCACTCGCTGTAGACGTCGAGGGTGGCCAACCCGCTCTCACGGTGGCCGTTGCCGGTGGATCGCACCCCGCCGAACGGCAGGTGCACTTCGGCCCCGATGGTGGGGGCGTTGATGTAGACGATGCCGCTGTCGAGGTCGCGCAAGGCGCGGAAGGCGGCATTGACCTGGGCGGTGTAGAGCGAGGAGGACAGTCCGTAGGCGACGCCGTTGGCGATACGGATGGCGTCCTCAAGGCCGTCACACTCGAGCAGGGACACCACCGGACCGAAGATCTCCTCCTGCGCGATCCGCATCTGCGGCGTCACCCCGGCGAAGATGGTGGGCGCGAAAAACCAGCCCTGCGCCAGCCCGCCGCTTTGCAGCCGCTCGCCGCCCAACACCAGGCGCGCTCCCTCCTGCCGGCCGATGGCGACGTAGCCGGCGATGCGCTCGAGCTGCGTGGCGTTGACCACCGGGCCCACCTGCACGCCCGGCTCCAGGCCGTTGCCAATCCTCAGGGCCCGGGCGCGCTCGGCCAGCATGGTCTCGAACTTGGCGGCGATGCCACGCTGCAGAATGATACGGCTGGCGGCGGTGCAGCGCTGGCCGGTCGTACCGAAGGCGCCCCAAAGGCAGCCGTCGAGCGCCAGGTCGAGATCGGCGTCGTCAAGCACGATGATGGCGTTCTTGCCGCCCATCTCAAGGTTGCAGTGCTTGAGGCCGGCGGCGGCAATCTGGCCCACTTCCCTGCCCACATTGGTCGAGCCGGTGAAGCTGACGATGCGCACGCGCTCGTCGCGCACCAGGGCGGCGCCGGCTTCGGCGCCCCGTCCCAGCACCACGTTGACCACGCCCGGCGGGAGGCCGGCGTCGGTGAGCGCCTGCACGAAGTGGAGCGCCGAGAGCGGCGTGTCCTCGGCCGGCTTGAGCACGGCGGTGTTGCCGCAAAGCAGGCAGGGCGCCAACTTCCAGCTCGGGATCGCCATCGGGAAGTTCCAGGGCGTGACCAGGCCGGCCACGCCGAGCGGCACGCGCGCGGTCATGCAGACCTTGTTGGCGAGCTCGGACGGCGTGGTCTGGCCGTAGAGGCGGCGTCCCTCGCCCGCCATGAAGTACAGCATGTCAATCGCTTCCTGCACGTCGCCGCGCGTTTCCTCCAGCACTTTGCCCATTTCGCGCGTCATGGCGGCGGCGTAGTCTTCCTTGCGCTCGATCAGCAACTGCGCGGCGCGGAACAGGATTTCGGCGCGGCGCGGCGCGGGCGTCAGGCGCCAGGCGGGATAGGCGGCGGTGGCGGCGGCGAGCGCGGCGTGGACATCCTCGGGCCCCGAGGCGGGCACCCGCGCGATCAGCTCGCGGGTATCGGCGGGGTTGCGGCGTTCCAGGTAGGCGCCGGTACGCGGCTCGACCCAGGCGCCGCCGATCCAATTGCGCAGTTTATCTTCAGCCATCGCGCCTTTTAGGATACAAGATGCCGTCGGCTCGGCTGCGGCGCCCGATTAAGCCGGGCGCAGCCATCCGGCCGGAAACGACGCGCGGCCTAATCGCCGCCGCCGGGGGCCTGCGCCGCCGCTGCGGCGGCGACGACGGTCGGGGGCGCGGGGCCCAGGCCGAGCGCGATGAGGGCGCGCGCGTCGGGGGCGTAACGCGTCTGCCAATGATGCTGCGATTGGAAGCGCTGCATGGCAGCGCGGGTGGCGCGGTCCCAATGGCCGCTGGCGCGGTCGAGGTAGCCGGCCGCCATGAGCGCGTGCTGAATCTCGAGCGCCCGGGCGGGGCTCATGCCTGGCGGGTGGTGAATTACGCGGCGGCGAACCGGAGCATGCACCGCGCGGTGCGGCGCGGTCTTGCGGCGTACCGGGTGGCGGAGGTGCGGCGGCGTCGGCGCCAGCAGCACCAACGCGAGCAGCCACATCATGGCCGGCCTCCGACGCCGGGGGCATGAGCGGCGGCCGAGGTCTCCAGCGTCCAGGGAGGGGGATAGGTGCCCCCCACCAGCCAGCGGCTGACGGTGCCGTCGCCGTTGGGGCGGCGCATCACCAGCGCCACATCCTGGCCCGGGCGCACCGTGGCGGCCAGGCGCTTCAGGTCGGCGGCGTTGCGCACCGGTTGCCGGTCCATCTGGACCACCACGTCGTCGCGCGCGACGCCGATGCTATCGGCAAACGAGTCGGGAACCACCGCGGTGACTTCCGCGCCCCGGCCGCCGGCCGCGTCGGCCACCTGCAGGCCAAGATCCGGCGCTGCCGGCGCCAGCCTGGGCTGCGGCAGCGGCCGCGCCGCGGCCTGCTGGGGATAAAGCCGGGCGCGGTCCACCACTTCCACCGCGGCGGTATGGGCGGCGCCGCCGCGCAGGTACCCGATCTCAACGCGCTGGCCGATGGGGCGGAACTCGACGCTATCCATGAGCTGGTCGCCGTTGTCAATCGGCTTGCCGTCCAGGCTGGTGATCACGTCGCCGGGGCGAAGGCCGGCGCGCGCCGCCGGCCCTTTGGCGGCCACCTGGGTGAGCGGGACGCCGTGGCCGATGCCGTAGACGCGCCGCACGGCGGGCGCCAGCGCGCTTTCAAAGTACACCCCGATCGACCCGCGGGTGACGAACCCCTGGCGCCGGAGCTGCGGATAGACCGCGTTCACCAAACTGCTGGGAAGGGCGAAGCCCACCCCCTGATACCCCTCCGAGTCGGTGTAGATGGCGGTGTTGATGCCCACCACCTGGCCTTGCAGGTTGATCAGCGGGCCCCCGCTATTGCCGGGATTGATGGGCGCATCGGTCTGGATGAAGCTCTCAAATTGCTGGCTGGGATCCATGGGCCGGTGGAGCGCGCTGATGATCCCGGCGGTGACCGTGTCCTGTAGGCCGAAGGGACTGCCGATCGCCACCACCCAGTCGCCCACCTGGAGGTGGCGCGAGCCGCCCAGGCGCGCCACCGGCAGCGGCCGGCCGGCGGCGATTTCGATCAACGCCAGGTCGCTTTCCGTGTCCATGCCGATGAGCCGGGCATAGTAAGTGTGCGGATCGCCCGGCACCGCGACCGCGATGCGTGCGGCATGATCCACCACGTGGCGGTTGGTGATGATATAGCCGCTGGCATCCACGATGACGCCCGAGCCCAGCGCCCGGTCCACGCGCGAGCGCGCGGGCGGCACCAGCAAGCCCGGCGGCAGATGCAGGCCGCCGCGCAGCAGCGAACGCCGCGGCGTCTCCACGCTGATCTTCACCACCGCGGGCTCGATCTGGCGTTCGATGGCGGCGAAGCGCCGCGACAACGCCCCGGCGCCGCCGCTAGCCGCCGCGCCGCCGCCGTTTCTGCCGATCGCCCAACCGCCGAGCAACGCCACCGCCGCCAGCACCGCCGCCCCCGCCAACCGCGGGGCGCGACGGGGATTCGAAGCGGTGGAGTCGGCGGACATGGCGGGATGACTGCGGACGGGCTATTCGGCCAGGGATTCGACAAAGGCGCGCAGCTTGCGGCTGCGCGAGGGATGGCGGAGCTTGCGCAACGCCTTGGCTTCGATCTGGCGGATGCGCTCGCGCGTCACCGCGAACGATTGGCCCACTTCCTCGAGCGTGTGCTCGCTGCCGTCGTCGAGGCCGAAGCGCATCTTGATGACTTTCTCTTCGCGCGGCGTCAGCGTCTTCAGCACCTGCGCGGTCTGTTCCTTGAGGTTGACGTTGATCACCGCATCGGCGGGCGAAATCACGGCGCGGTCCTCGATGAAGTCGCCCAGATGGGAGTCTTCCTCCTCCCCGATCGGGGTCTCCAGCGAGATCGGCTCCTGCGCGATCTTGAGCACCTTGCGCACCTTCTGCACCGGGATCTCCATGCGCTTGGCGATCTCTTCGCTGGTGGGCTCGCGGCCCAGCTCCTGCACCAGTTGGCGCGAGGTGCGGATCAGCTTGTTGATGGTCTCGATCATGTGCACCGGGATACGGATGGTACGCGCCTGGTCGGCGATGGCGCGGGTGATCGCCTGCCGGATCCACCAGGTGGCGTAGGTCGAAAACTTATAGCCGCGGCGGTATTCGAACTTGTCCACCGCCTTCATCAGGCCGATGTTGCCCTCCTGGATCAGATCGAGGAACTGCAACCCGCGGTTGGTGTATTTCTTGGCGATGGACACCACCAGGCGCAGGTTGGCCTCGATCAGCTCGCGCTTGGCCTGCTCGGCCTCATGATCGCCCACCACGATGGTGGCGCGGGTGCGCTTCAGCTCCGCCGCCGTGGCGCCGGCCTCGGCCTCGAGCGCGGCGATCTGCTCGCGCCCCTGGCGCTGCTCCTTGCGCAGATCCCTGATCGCTTCGGCGCCCTTGGCCGCCTCCAGCTTGCGCTCCAGGCGGCTCAGGTGGGACTCCAGCGGCCGCAGCTGCTCCACCACGCGGAAGAGACGGTCCGTCAGGCGCTTGCGCGCCGCCGGGGTGAAGCTCAGCGAGCGGATGAGGCGCGAGAGCTCGACCTGGGCGCGCGAGAACTGATAGCGGCCGCGGCCATTGCCATTGCGCGGCAGCGCCTCCAGTTTCTCCTCCAGTTGCTGGCTGCGCTTGAACAGCGCCGCCAGCGTATCCATTTGCGCCAGTAGCTCGCGGGTGCGCTTGTGCAGCACCTCTTCGGAGATCTCGTCCTCCTCGATGTCAACCGTGACGATCTCTTTGATGCCCCGGCCGCCGGCGCGCAATTCCTCCCCCTGCGCCAGCAGGTCCTTGATGACGATGGGCGAACGCGACAGCGCCTTGAGCACGCGCAGCTGGCCGCGCTCAATGCGCTTGGCAATCTCCACCTCGCCCTCGCGGGTGAGCAGCGGCACCGTACCCATCTCGCGCAGGTACATGCGCACCGGGTCGTTGGTCTTCTCCAGCGCACCCGGAGTCAGATCGAGATCAACCTCCTCTTCGTCCGCCGCCGGACGCTCGGCCTCGCTCTCCTCGATCGGCTCCACGCCCGGCCGGCGGCCAAAGCTGGTCAGCAGCTCGTCGAGATCGTCCGTCGAATGCAAGCCGGTGGGCAGCATCTCGCCCGATTCCTCTTCGGAGCGGAACCCGCGCTTCTTGCTGCCTTGCACCAGAGTGCTGATCTCGTCGAATTTGTCGTCAATTGCCAAGTTCACTCCTTCGGGGCATCGCCACAGAAGCCCACCCGCCGCGCCGCAAGTGGCTTATTTTACAGCCGATACCAACAGAAATCCAGACCTGAAGATAACCCCAGCGTCCCCATGTAGCTAGATGAGCGGCGGGAGCCCAAAGTTTCACCGGTTTCGACCATCCCAGGCGGCTTTTTCCCGTAACAGCGCCTCCAAAACTTCCCGGTCGCCGGCGGCGGCGGCCTGCTGGATGCTGGCCTGCAATTTTCGTACCATCCGGGCCCCGCGGCGCTCCCGCAGCGCCTCCAGCGCCTCTTCCAGCGCCCCGTCGATGCCGGCTTCGCCGCCCAGCAGCACTTCCGCCAGAACATGGCGGTCGGCGGCCTCCAGGCTGGCCGCCCACTCTTCCCACCCGGATCCCGGCTGGGCGGCCGAGGCGGCGCGCAACTGCTCCCAGAGGGTCTCCGAGGCCAAGCCTTCGAGCAAGCCTTCGGCCCCCACCAGGGTTTCGATCTCCTCCCGCCGCTCCGGCTGCTCGACCCAGGCGCGCAGCAGCACCCGCTCCGCCGACAGCAGCCCCGGCGTGGCCACTGCCCGAGGCGGCAGCTGCGCCTGGCGCTGGCGCGCCGCCTGCAGCAGTTGGCGGCTGATGAGCGGTTGGTCGAGGCCCAGCTGGGCGGCGAGGTTCTCGGCCAGCGACTGGCGCAGGATGGGGTCGTGGACGCGGCTGAGAAAAGGCAGCAGGTGGTTGACTGCGGCCACTTTGCCCTCGCCGCGGCGCAGGTCGAACCGGGCCGCCGCCCGCGCCGCCAGGAAATCGAAGAACGAGCGGCTGGACTTGAGCGCCTGGGCATAGGCTTCCCTGCCCCGGCGGCGCAGGAAGAGATCGGGATCGAGGCCGGACTCCAGCGCCACCACGCGCATCTGAAACCCTTCCTCGAGCAGCAGGCCGACGCTGCGCTCGGCGGCGGCGGCGCCGGCGCTGTCGGGATCGAAGTTGATGGCCGCCTTCTTGCTCAGCCGCGCCAGCGGCGCCACCTGGGCCGAGGTCAGCGCCGTCCCGCAGCTCGCCACCACGTTTTCAAAGCCAGCGACAAACACGCGCAGGCAGTCGAAATAGCCCTCGACCAGAATCGTGTAACCCAGCTGACGGATGGGCTCCCGCGCCAGGTCCAGGTTGTAGAGCACACGCCCCTTGGTGTAGAGCGGGTGCTCGGGCGAGTTCAGGTACTTGGGCGTGCGGCCGGTGGGATCGGCGGCGCCCAGGGCGCGGCCGCCGAAGGCAATCACCCGTCCACGCTCGTCGCGGATGGCCAACATGAGGCGGTGGCGGAAGCGGTCGTAGAGCCCGTTCCAAGCCACCGCGCCGGCGCTGGCGCCGTGGTCGGCGCTCTCGCGGCGGAGCTGGCACAAGCCGCCGCGCAACGCCAGCGCGGGCGCGAAGCCGTCCGCCTCCAGCGCCAAGGCCAGCCCGCGACCCGACTCCGGGGCATAACCGAGCTGGAAGCGATCCCAGACCGCGGGCGGGAAGTCGCGCCCCTGCAGATAGGCGCGCGCCTCCGCACCCGCCGACGCGCCCAGTTGCGCGGTAAAGTAAGCCGCCGCGGCGGCGTGCAGACGCAGCAGGTCGCGCCGTTCTCCCGCGTCGCCGGCAGCATCTTCCGGCGCCCAGCGCGGCCCCTCGACCCCCAGCCGCTCGGCCACCGCCTCCACCGCCTCGGAGAAGCTGATTTTGCGCAGTTCCATGAGGAACTGGAAGATGTCGCCATGCGCATGGCAGCCAAAACAGTAATAGAAGCGCCGCGCCGCGTGCACGTGGAACGACGGGGTGCGCTCGGCATGGAACGGGCACAGCCCGATGAAGCCGTTGCCGGCGGGCTTGAGCTTGACGTACTCGCCGATCAGGGCGCCGAGGTCGGCCTGGGCTTTGAGCTGGTTGGAAAACTCCGACATGGGCGCAAGCTCCAGCCTACCGGAATCGGCGGGCCGCGGCTGCTATGATGAAACAACTGCCCTGCCATGGCCCTCATCAAGCTACTGGCGGATCCGGAGGATGACACCCTCCCGCCTCCGCCGCCTTTGTTGCGCGGCGCCGACTTTCCGATTGACGACCTGCTGCTGGAGTTGGCGCATGAGCGCCGGCAGGCAAAGCGGCGCGAAGCCAGCCTGCTCTCGATCGTCGCGCACCTGCTGATCGTGCTGCTGATTCTGCTGAGCCCCAAGCTCTTCCGAAAGGCCTACGTCCACTTGCCGCCGCGGCCGCAGCCGCAGGAACACGAGCAGCTGCAGTATCTGGAGCTGCCGCGCGACCTGATCACCAAGAAGAAACCGAACCAGCCGAAGGCGCTGAGCAACCGCAGCCGCCGCTTCAACCACCCCACGCCGCCGCGCGACAGCATCAGTGCGCCCGCCAACCGG
>DAIDIF010000014.1 GCA_027451805.1 Acidobacteriota bacterium | reverse complement strand
GCGACCGCGCCGACCGGCCTGCTTCGCCACATCCCGCTTCCGATCAGCCCCGCCATCGGCTGCGGCTTCCTGCCGGGCGCGCTCAACGGGCAGCGCCTCGCCGCCGCTGGCGCCGCGCTCTCGCTCAACGCCGCCGGCGAGCCCGCCGTGCTGACGCTCATCCTCAACGGCGCCCCCGCGACCGTCGCCTACAGGAACCTCCTGGCCGCCGGTGACACCCTTTACGCCGTCAGCGTCACCGCCCGCGCCGACGGCGCCACGCTCGCCCTCCAGCTCACCAGCGCCACCCAGACCGCCTTCGCCGCCGCCGACTTCCCCGTCCCCCCACTCCACGCGCCCGCCACCCGCGGCTACGGAGGTGGCCAATGACCCCCCGCCGCCTCGCACTCCTCCTCGCCTTCGGCCTCCTCGCCCTCCCGCTCGCCGCTCAGGTCGGCCCCTCGCGCTGGGGCAGCGTAAGGGCTCTCCCCTTCGGCGCGGTCAACCGCGCCACGCTCGACAATCACATCGAGATCCCGATCTACACCCGTCCGACCGGCACCGGGGTCCAGATCGGCCTGCGGTTGGTGTACGACAGCCAGTTCTGGAGCGCCGCCGGCGCCTCCGGCCCCTGGTGCGAGCGAGCATGGAAAACTGACCCCCTAGCGAGCATGAGGATTTGACCCCCTCGCTGGCCCCAAGGGCGTCGGGACGGAGCCGGAGACCCGCCGGAGGCGGGTCGGAGGCGGAGGCCCGACGCCCTTGGGGCGGAGCGCCTAGGCTGGGTGCGAGTTGCACCCGGAGGCGCCGTGCTCAAGCTGGAGGATTGGATGGACATCAAGGGTATGCAGCGCGAAGGGCGTTCGATCAAGGCCATCGCGCGATTGACGGGCTTCAGCCGTAACACGGTGCGGCGGGTGCTGCGGGAGTCGGCGCCCAAGCCGCTCCCCAAGCCGGTGCGCGGCTCCGCCCTGGACCAGCACCGCGACTACGCCCGGCAGCGCTTTGAAGCCTGCGGCTTGTCGGCGGTCCGGCTGCTGGAGGAGATCCGGGCCCAGGGCTACACCGGCTCGATCTGGACGCTGCGCCGCTTCCTCGCGCGGCTGGCCGGCGAGCGCCGGCGCCAAGCCCGTCTCACGGTGCGCTTTGAGACCGGTCCCGGCGAGCAGGCCCAGGCCGACTGGGCCGAATGCGGCCGCCTGCCGGGCGGCTTCGGCCACCTGGTCCGCGTCTACGCTTTCGTCATGGTCCTCAGCTTCTCGCGCATGCTCTACCTCGAGTTCACCCCCTCGATGCGCCTGCCCACGCTGCTGCGGTGCCACAACAACGCCTTCGCCTTCTTCGGCGGCTGGCCGCGCTCGATTCTTTACGACAACATGAAACAGGTGCGGATCGGGCCCGGCCAGATGAACCCGCGCCTGCTCGATTTCGCCCGCTACCATGACTTCACGCCGAAGACCCACCGCCCCTACCGGCCCCGCACCAAGGGCAAGGTCGAGCGCGCCATCCAGTATCTCCAGAACAACTTCCTCAACGGGCGCGAGTTCGCCGATCTCGCCGATCTGCAGGCGCGGGGTCAACACTGGCGCGACCACGTCGCTAACGTGCGCGTTCACGCCACCACCGGCCGCCGCCCCTTCGATCTCTGGGCGCAGGAGGGCCTTGCGCCGGTGGCCTCCCGCTCGCCTTACGCGGTTTACGACATCCACTCCGCCAAGGCCGGCTTCGACGGCTGGGTGCGCTTCGGGCGCAGCCGCTACTCGGTGCCGCCCGAGTTCGCCGGGACCCCGGTCGAGGTTCGCCACCTCGGTGGCCGCCTGCTCATCTGCCGCGGCGATGTGATCGTGGCCGAGCACCGCCTGGCCGAACGGGCCGGCCAGAGTGTCGCCGACCCGGCGCACGTCGCCGCCCTCTGGCGCGCCGCGCTGCCGCGCCCGGTGCCGCCCGCGCCGCGGCCGGCGCTGACGGCCGCCGTGGCGCAACGCGGTCTTCAGGTCTATGAGGAGGCCCTGCAATGAGCCTCGCGTATGAAGAAAAAGCCTCCGCCGGGCTGGCCGCGCTGGGCTTGGCGACCGCCGCGGCGCAGCTCGATCAGGCCGCCCAGCAGGCCGCCGCCGCCGCTTGGAGCTACACCCACTTCCTCGGCTATCTGCTCGAAGGCGAGCTGCGCGTGCGCCGGGAAAAAACCGTGCGCCTCAATCTGCAGTTCGCCCGTCTCCCCTACCCCAAGCGGCTGGAGGAGTTCGACTTCGCCCAGCAGCCCTCGCTCGACCGCCGCCTGGTCGATGAACTGGCCACGCTGCGCTTCCTGCAGGAGGGCCGCAATCTGCTCCTGCTCGGCCCGCCCGGCGTGGGCAAGACTCATCTCGCCATCGCTCTCGGCATCCTCACCGCCGAGGCCGGCCACCGGCTCTACTTCACCACCGCGATCGAGATGACCCGCCGCCTCGCCAAAGCCATGGCCGAAAACCGCCTCTCCCGCGAGATCAAAAACCTCACCCGGCCCAAGCTGCTCATCGTCGACGAAGTCGGCTACCTCGCCCTGGAACCGGTTCAAGCCAGCCTCCTCTTCCAGGTCGTCTCCGAACGCTACGAACGCAGCCAGCCCATCATCCTCACCAGCAACAAAGCCTTCTCCGACTGGGGCCAGGTGTTCGCTGGCGACGCCATCATGGCCACCGCCGCTCTCGACCGCCTCCTCCACCGCTCCACCATCGTCAACATCCGCGGCGACAGCTTCCGCCTCAAGCAAAAACGCCAGGCCAAAGCCGCCCTCATCCCGGAGGTGACCCAACCCTAACCCCTTGCCCCTTACCCCAGGGGGTCAAATCTTCATGCCCGTTGACACCTGGACCCCCGCCCCGGGTTTCGGCTGGCGCCTGGCGCAGCCCTTCGGCACCCTGATTCATTCACGGACCATTGGCAGCCCTTACTGCGGCTGGTACAACAGCAACACCGGGTCGTACGACGAATGGTGGAACCTGGTCACCGACTCCTGGACCTTTGACGAACCCGACGGTTCGGTCCCCAGCGACGATTACGCCAGCAGCGAGTACCTCGTCCTCGGCGGGGGCGCCAAGCAGCGCGGCGATACCTATGACTGCTCCCCTGTCTATGGAACCGGTTCCACCCAAATCCCCGACGGCAAGGGCTACACCATCGAAGTCTTCAACGCCAACCAGGCGAGCGCCTACGCCGAAGCCTTCGACAGCCGCGGCAACGAGGTGGACGGGCTGCTGAAAGACCCCAACGGCAACCAGGTCACCACCAGCACCAGCGGCGGCACCACCAGCTATTACGACCCCCTGAGTGTCGCCAACGGCGGCGCCGCCGCCCTCGCCGAGACCGGCTCCGGCACGCCCAGTAGCCCCATCTATTACAGCTACACCGGCTCCAACGGAAGCTCCGTCCAGATCGAGGAACAGTTCGAGTCCCTCAGCGTGACCACTAGCTTCGGCTGTGGCACCGGCCACACCCAGTGGAGCGGCACCGCCACGGTGCCCAGCGAGCTCGATCTACCGGACGGTTCAAAATTTACCTTCGGATACGACAGCGATGCCCGCTTGAGTTCCGTCACACTGCCCACCGGCGCCACCGTCAACTACAGCTACGTAATTGACTGCAACGGCAGCGGCGTTACCGACACCGGCAACGACAACCTCACCCGCTGGGACTCCATCAACGGTTCCAGCCACGGATGGCAGTGGGCCCGCAGCCAGCAGGGCGGGGGCGCAGTGCAGACCATAGAGACCGATCCCTACGGCAACGATGGCGTCTACAGCTTCGCCGCGCCCTACTGGCCGGGCGAGAGTGGCGCCCTCACCTCCGTCGCCCTCTACAGTGGCAGCCACACCAGCGGCGCCGAGCTCGCATCGGCGGCCATTTCGAACACCCTGAGCTCGAACTACCTCAGCCAGCAGGTCACCGACATCACCGATTACGGCAGCCCCACCCGCTACATGGAAACCGTCCTCGCGCCCAACGTCTGGGGCTTGCCGCTTTACCAGTACACCTACGACTGGAGTACCTGCTTCACCTGCGGAACCTTCCTCCGCAACATCACCACCAGCTACACCGCCCTCCTCGGGGGCGCCGCCGCCGTGCCCGCGGAGATCACCGTCAGC
>DAIDIF010000013.1 GCA_027451805.1 Acidobacteriota bacterium | reverse complement strand
CTCCGCCCTGGTGCGCCTGGTCGCCGCCCGCCGCACCACGGTGCTGCTGCTCGGGGAAACCGGCACCGGCAAAGAGATGATCGCGCAGGCGCTGCATGAGGAAAGCGGCCGCGCCCAGCGGCCGTTCGTGGTGGTCAACTGCGCCGCCATTCCCGAGGCGCTGCTCGAGTCGGAGCTCTTCGGCTTCACCCGCGGCGCCTTCACCGGCGCCATGCAGGCCCGCACCGGCCGCATCGCGGCGGCGCACACCGGCACCCTGTTCCTCGACGAGATCGGCGAGCTGCCGCTCGGCCTGCAGGCCAAACTGCTGCGCTTCCTGCAGCAGGGCGAGCTGCAGAAACTGGGCAGCAACGAGACCCAGCGGGTGGACGTGCGCGTGGTCGCCGCCACCAATCAGGATCTGTTGGCGCGCGTCGAGGCGGGCGAATTCCGCCGTGATCTCTACTACCGCCTCGCCGTGTTCCCCATCGAACTGCAGCCGCTGCGCGTGCGCGCGGCCGACATCGTGCCGCTGGCGCGTTACTTCCTGCGCCAACTCGCCGCCGAGGCCAGCGTGCCCGAACCTCGTCTCACCCCCGCCACCCTCGAGCTGCTCGAGCGCTATCCCTGGCCCGGCAACGTGCGCGAGCTGCAGCATGCGCTGGAGCGCGCCTTCATCCTCGCCGCCGGGGAGGCGGAACTGGCGCCGCGCTACTTTCCGGTGGCCGAGGGCTGGCAGGTGGCCAAGGGAAATGGCCCTTGCCGTGCAATGCCGTGGCAGGAGGTGGAAGCCAGTGTCGCTGTTTGACACCCCGATGATTCAGAAGTTGGCGGGCTATCTCGACGTCGCCGAAGCCCGGCAGACGCTGATCGCCTCCAACGTGGCCAATATTGATACCCCGGGCTACAAGACCCAGGATCTCAACTTCAAGCAGGCGTTGGCCGCCGCCGAAGCCGGCCAGAATCCCTACACCGCGCAGCACGCGGTCCAGGGCCTGCTGGCCCGTCCCGACGGCAATAACGTCAATCTCGACCGTGAGTCGTTTCTCATGGCACAGACCCAGCTTCAGTTCAATACCGGCATTGCGCTGCTGCGCGAGGAGTTCGGCGATCTGCGCGAGGCAATTAACGGTTCCCCGGGAGGTAGCGCCTCATGAACCTGTTCGGCGTGCTCGATATCAGCGCCTCCGCGCTCATGGCGGAACGCCAGCGCGCGGAAGTCGTCACCAGCAATCTTGCCAACGCGGAAAGCGCCGGCGCCAACCCGTCGCAGGTCTATCGCCGCCAGGAGGTCGTCTTCCAGGCCGAGCCCATGGGCGGTTTTGCCAACGCGATGGCGGCCGCGGGCGCGCCCGGCCCGGAGGGCGTCGCGGTCACCAACGTGGTGACCGACTCCGCGCCCCTGATCAAGCGCTACGACCCCGGCAACGTCAACGCCGACGCCCAGGGCTACGTCCACTATCCCAACGTCAATCCCACCCAGGAGATCACCGACCTGATGGAGGCGGTGCGCTCCTATCAGCTCAACATCTCGGCCGCGCAGGCGACCAAGAGCATGATCCAGCAAACCCTCACCCTGCTGAAATAGCCATGATCCCCACCTTCCTCCCCGCGCAGTTGCCGATCACCGTCGCCACCCCGCAGCCGGCACCCGCGCTGCCGCCGCCGGGGCAGCAGAGCGGCGCCAGCTTCGCCCAGGAGCTGCACGGCGCCGTCAACCAGATGCAGCAGCTCGATACCAGCGCCTCGCGCCAGGTCGACGCCCTGCTCAGCGGCCGGAGCACCGATCTGCACAGCAGCATGATCGCGGTGGAGAAGGCCGACTTGGCCTTCGGCATGATGCTGCAGTTGCGCAACAAGGCCGTCGCCGCCTACCAGCAGCTGGCGAACATGCAGTTCTAGCTTAGGAAACGGAACATACCCCGGTGGGCCTCTCTCTCACTCCAGCCACTTCTCTGGCCTCGCTGCGTCAAGCGCGCACGTTGGTCAACGGCATGTCGCCGCGCCAGCGCATGATCGCCATCGGCGGCGCGCTCGCGGTATTGGTTGCCATCGCCGCCTTCGTGGTCAGCATGGCGCAGCCCACGTATGCCGTCCTCTACTCCGGCCTCGCGGCCCACGACGCCCAGCAAGTCGCCGACCAGCTCAGCGTGATCGGCATCCCCTACCAGGTTGCCCCGGACGGCGCCAGCGTCAGCGTTCCGCAGCAGGATCTCGACCGCGCCCGGCTCGCCCTGGCCTCGCTCGGCCTGCCCCACAGCGGCCAGCAGGGCTTCTCCCTCTTCGACAAGACCAACTGGAGCGGCAGCGACTTCGACGAGCAGGTGAACTACCAGCGCGCCATCGAGGGCGAGCTGGAACGCACCATCGAGTCCATGCAGGGCGTGCGCTCCGCCAACGTCACCGTCACCATGGCGCACGACTCGCTCTTCGCCTCCCAGGACCGCCCCGCCAAAGCGGCGGTGGTGCTCTCCCTGGTGGACGGCCAGATGGCGCCCGGCATGGTCACCTCCATCCGCCATCTGGTCGCCAGCGCGGTGGACCATCTCAGCCCGCAGAACGTCGCCGTCATCAACTCCGACGGCCAGATCGCCCTCAGCGGCGGCGTCGCCGCCCAGAGCACGCTGGAGCAGCAGCTCGCCGCCAAGATCGTGGACACCCTGGCGCCCATCGTCGGCCGCCGGCACGTGCGCGCCGCGGTCACCGTCGCCTACGATCCCACCTCGTCCGACGACACCCAGGAGACGTACGATCCCAAGGGCAGCGTGGTCCTCAGCCAGCAGATGTCCAGCACCGGTGGCGCCGCGGCGCCCTCGGCCGCGGGCGTGCCCGGCACCACCAGCAACCTGCCCAACGTCAAGCCCGCCGGCGTCAACTTCAAGGCCCAACTGGGCCTCTCCGGCGCCCGCGGGCAGCAGTCGTCGTCGGCCACGTACGCCGTCAGCCGCACCGTGGACCATACCATCCGCCCCGCCGACACCGTCCAGCGCCTCACCGCCGCCGTGCTGGTGGATGACGCCAGCCAGAAGGTGCTGCGCCAGGGACATTGGGTCACCGTGGAGCAGGCGCGCAGCCCCGCCGAAATGCAACAGTTGCAGAACCTCGCCGCCGCCGCCGTCGGCCTCAATCCCGCACGCGGCGACGTGCTCACCATCTCCAACCTGCCCTTCCTTGCCCGTCCGGCCGCGCCCGCCTCCGGCGCCGCCCCCGGCGCCGCGCCGCCGCGCGCCGGCTGGCGGCAAATGCTGCCCGCCTGGCTGCCCGGCTGGGCGCCGGAGGCCGGCATCGGCCTGCTTGCGCTGCTGCTCTTCGGCCTGCTCGGCCTGGGCCTGATCCGCCGTTCCAAGCCGCGCCCCGCGGCCGCGGCGCAGTCGCCGCAGCAGATCGGCGTGGGGCAGAGCCTGGAAACCGGCGCCGCCCCGCCCGAGGTGCGCGAGACCAGCCAGATGCTCAACATCACCGAGATGCTCGAAGCCGATCCCGAAGACACCCCGCCCGAGGTCAAGCAGGTGCTGATGCTGAAGATGAAGCTGGCGGAGAAGGTGCGGCGCGAGCCCGCCATCGCCGGCCGCCTGGTGCAGGTGTGGATGAACAAGCGGCGCGAGGAGGCCCTATGAGCCATCTGGCTCCGATCGCTCTCAACCCGGGGGTGCGCAAAGCCTCCGTGCTGATGGTGCTGCTCGGCGACGAGGCGGCGGCCTCCATCTATCGCTGCCTGCCCAAGCCCGAGGTGCAGCGCCTCACCGAGGAGATCAGCGAGCTCTCCTTCGTGGCCCCGCTCGAGGCCCACACCGTGCTCGAGGAGTACAACCAGCTCCTGCTCACGCATACCTACCTCGCCCAGGGCGGCACCGAGTACGCCAACAACCTGCTGGTGCAGGCCTTCGGCGACAAAGATGCCAAGATGCTGCTCGCCCAGGTGCTCGAGGCGCAGGAGGCGCGCGCCGGCAACCTCGACTCGCTGCAGCAGTCCGATCCGCCCCAACTCGCCAAATTCCTGCAGGACGAGCATCCCCAGACCATCGCCGTCATCCTCGCCCATCTCGGCGTGCGCGCCGCCAGCAGCCTGCTGGCCTTGCTGCCCGAGCGCGTCAGCGCAGAGGCGGTCAAACGCCTGGCGGAGATGCGCCAATTCTCCCCGGAGATGGCGGAGAAGATCTCCATGGTGCTGCACCGCAAGTTCGAAAGCCTGGGCGAACGCGGCCGCCGCGCCTACGCCGGCGTCAAGGCGGTGGCTGACATTCTCAACCGCACCGAGCTCGCCACCAGCAAGCTGGTGCTCGAAACCATCGAGCAGACCGATCCCGCGCTCGCGCTCGGCATTCGCGACCTGATGTTCACCTTCGAGGACATGGTCTCGGTGCCCGAGCCCAGCCTGCGCGAATGGCTGGGGGCGGTGGACAAGCGCACCCTGGCGCTGGCGCTCAAAGGCGCGCCGCAGGAGCTGCGCACCCACGTGCTCCAGGCCATGTCCAGCCGCGCCGCGGAGATGCTCAATGAGGACATGGAGGCGCTCGGGCCGGTGCGCGCGCGCGATGTGCTGCACGCCCAGCAGGAGGCCGTCACCCTGGCGCGCCGCCTGGAGTCGGAAGGCAAGATGATTTTGAAGGCGGACCACAATGAGGAATTCGTTGTCTGAGGCGGTGGCGCGCCGCCGCGTCGAACCGTTCGTCTATCGCGAGCCGGGCATGGCCGAGGCCGAGCCGGCCCTGCCCGTGGGCGCGGTCAGCGAGGCCGAGGTGCTGGAGCGCGAGCGCCGCGCCCGGCGCGAGGCGCGCCAGGAGATGGAAAAGGGCCTCGGCGCCGACCTCGAGCGCCGCGTCGAGGTCGAGCGCGCCGCCGTCGCCGAGGCGCTTGCCGCCTTCGAGCGCCAGCGCCAGGACTACTTCGCCCAGCTGGAGCGCGAGGTGGTGCAGCTCGTGCTCGGCATCGCCCGCAAGGTGCTGCAGCGCGAGGCGCAACTCGATCCGCTGCTGCTCGCCGGCACCGTGCGCGTGGCGCTGGAGCAGTTGGCCGGCGGCACCGAGGTCGAACTCCACCTGCCGCTCTCCAAGATGGCGCAGTGGGAGGCGCTACTCGCCGGCTATCACTTCCGCTGCGTGCCCAAGCTGCGCTCCGATCCCGCCCTCGAGCCCGCCGGCTGCCGCATCGAAACCTCGACCGGCAGCACCGATCTCAGCCTGGAGGCCCAACTGCGCGAGGTCGAGCAGGGCTTCCTCGATCTGCTGGCGCGGCGTACCGCGCTCGCGGCCACGCCCGCGTCATGACCTCCGACGCCGGCGCCGGCGGCGGCCTGCTCACCCCCTACGCCCACGCCCTGGCGCAGACGCCCACCTGGCGCTGGAGCGGCAAGGTGATCAAGTCGGTCGGCCAGATCGTCGAATCCGACGGTCCGCCCTGCTCCGTGGGCGAGGTCTGCGCCATCCTCGGCGGCGACGGCCAGAGCGTCGAGGGCCAGGTGGTCGGGTTCCGCGGTTCCACCGTGCTCAGCATGCCGCTGCGCGCGCCGCAGGGCATCCGCTTCGGCGACCGCATCGTCACCTGGGGCTGCAAACCCGCCATCCGCGTGGGCGCGGCGCTGCTCGGCCGGGTCACCGACGGCAGCGGCATCGCCTTCGACAGTCTGGGCGAGTTGCTCACCGACGACGCCCGTCCCTACGACGGCGATCCGCCCCCGCCCATGGACCGCGTGCTCATCCGCGAGCCGCTCGGGACCGGCATCCGCTGCCTGGACGGCCTGCTCACCTGCGGCCGCGGCCAGCGCCTCGGCATCTTCGGCGGCAGTGGCGTCGGCAAGAGCACCCTCATCGGCATGATGACCCGCCACACCCAGGCCGACATGACCGTGCTGGCGCTGGTGGGCGAGCGCGGGCGCGAGGTGCGCGAGTTCCTGCAGGACGCCATCGGCGAGGAGGGCCTGCAGCGCTCGGCGGTGGTGGTCTCCACCTCCGACCAGTCGCCGCTGCTGCGCATCCGCGCCGCCCTCGCCGCCACCGCCATCGCCGAGTACTTCGCCGATCGCGGCAAGCACGTGCTCCTGGTGGTGGATTCGCTCACCCGCTTCGCCATGGCGCAGCGCGAGATCGGCCTCGCCGCCGGCGAGCCGCCCACCGCCAAGGGCTACACCCCGTCCGTCTTCGCCATGCTGGCGCGCCTGGTCGAGCGCGCCGGCCAGTTCCGCCGCGGCAGCATCACCGCCTTCTACACCGTGCTCATGGAAGGCGACGATCAGAACGATCCGCTGGTGGATGCCGTCCGCTCCCTGCTCGACGGCCACATTATCCTGGATCGCCAGCTCGGCGCCCAGGGCCACTACCCCGCCATCCATCCGCTCGACAGCCTCAGCCGTCTCATGCCCGCCGTCACCTCGCCCGAGCACCGCAAGCAGGCCTCACGCGTGCGCCAGCTCCTGGCCGCCTACCAGCGCTCCGAGGATCTGGTGCGTGTCGGCGCCTACCAGAAGGGCGCCGATCCGGTGCTGGACGAGGCGCTGGCCGCGCTCCCCGCCATCCACGGCTACATGCGCCAGAGCGCCGGGGAGGGTGTCACCCTGCAGCAGGCGGTCGCGCAACTCATGGAGCTGGCGCTCCAGCCATGAAGTTCCCCGGTTCCATGCAGCGCCTGCTGCGCCTGCGCAAGAGCCTCGAGCGGCAGGAGGAGATGAAGGTGGCCCTCGCCAGCGCCCGCGTCGGCGCGGCGCGGGCCGGCCTCGACGCCGCGCGCCACCAGAGCCGCGAAGAGCGCGATGCGCTGCAGCGCGAGCTGCGCGGGAGCGACGCCGTGGACGGCGCCGAACTGCAGGTCTCCGGCCTGCAGCGCGAGGCCGAGGCCGGGCGCGAGCAGCGCCTGCGCGAGCAGCTGGCGCGCCTGCAGGCCGCCCACGCCCTGCAGGTCGAGATCCTGCAGGCGCGGCAGCGCGAG
>DAIDIF010000012.1 GCA_027451805.1 Acidobacteriota bacterium | reverse complement strand
ACCACCACCGCCGCGGCGCCGGCTGCGATCGCCGCCGGCGCCGCGGTGGCCTGCGGCGGGCGCCACGCCGCCCAGGGCACGAGGCCGGCCAGCACCGCGCTGAGCAGCAGCGGCCAGCGCGGCAGCCGCTCCCAATGCTCGGCCGCGCTCACCGCGATCAGCGCCACCGCCGCCGGAATGGCGGGCAGGATGTAGCCCGGCAGCTTGGATTCCGAGAGCGAGAAGAACACCACCGGCGCCAGCAGCCACACGGTGAGGTAACTGGCCAGCGGATCGGCGCCGCGCCAGCCGCGCTGCCAGCCCCACTGCCGCAGCCGCCGCGCCGCGTCCGCCAGCGGCAGGCCCAGCCAGCCGCACCAGGGAACGAGAGCCAGCACCAGGACCGGCAGATAAAACCAGAAGGGCTGCGGGTGCTGGTAGCGGTTGGTGGCGAACCGCTCCAGGTTCTGCTGCAGGAAGAAGAGGCGGAAGAAGCGGGGATGGCGCCAGGTCAGCAGCGCGTACCAGGGCGCGGCCAGGGCGAAGAAGACGGCGATCGGCAGCGGCGAGAGCAGGCGGCGGAGGATGCGCCAGCGCCCCTGCGCCGCGGCGAAGCCGCCCAGCGCCAGCCCCGCCAGCACCACCGCCACCGGCCCCTTGGCCAGCGCCGCCAGCGCCATGGCCGCCGCCCCCGCCGCCAGCCAGCCGCGTGCGCGCTCGCGCTCGCTCTGCACGGCGAAATAGAAGGCCAGCATCCCCAGCGCGAACGGCGCGGTGAGCGTCATGTCGGTGGTGGCGGCGCGGCCGAATCCGAACAGAAACCCAGTCGTCAGGCTGAGGTAGGCGGCGAGCCAGCCGGCGCGACGGCTGTGGGCGCGCCCCAGGAACAGGCCGAGCGCGGCGCTGAGGGCGATCGCCAGCAGCGCGTTGGGCAGGCGCGAGCTGGCGGTGGAGATGCCGCCCAGGCGGTCGCTCAGCGCCGCCAGCCAGTACAGCAGCACCGGCTTCTCGAACCACGGCCGGCCCCAGAGCCGTGGGGTGAGGAAGTCGCGGCTGCGCGCCATGGCGGCGGCGATGGCGGCGTAGCGCGGCTCGTCCGGGCCGACCACGCCGAAGCTGCCCAGCCCGGCCAGCAGCATCGCCCAGGCCAGCGCCGCCCAGCCGGCGGCCAGCGCGCCCGCCCGCAGCGCGGAGGATTGGGGCACGGCCGGCTTCAATACAGCGGCGCCTCGCCCGCCGGGCGCGTCTTCCAGCGCCGATGCACCCACAGCCACTGATCGGGATAGCGCCGCACCCAGCGCTCGATGACGGCGGTGAAGCGCGCGGTGTTTTCCGCCACGTCGGCGTCCTCGTCGCCGCTGCGCGCGAGCTCGATCGCGGGCTCGAAGTAGAGAACGTAGCGGCGCTGCTCCGCCTCCCACACGGTGAAGCCGGGGACCACGGCGGCGCCGGTCTTGAGCGCGATCTTGGCCGGGCCGGCGGCGGTGCAGGCGGCCACGCCGAAGTAGGGCACGAACACCCCCTGGGGCGGCGACGAGTTCTGGTCCAGCAGAATACCCACCGTCTGGTTGGCCGCCATCGCCTGCAGCAGGCCGCGGGCGAACTCGCCCTTGCCGATGGGCTGGTTGCCGTGGCGGCCGCGGTAGGCGTTCACCAGCCGGTTCAGCCGGCGGTTGTCGAGCGGCCGGATGACGAACTTCATGGGATAGCCGGCGACGCTGTGGCCGTAGCTCGACAGCTCCCACGCCCCCAGGTGCGCGGTGAGAATCAGCACCCCCCGTCCCTGGGCCGCCGCCGCGAGGTAGTGCTCCCGCCCCACGGTGGCCATCACCTGGTCCAGATTGTCAGGGGTGAGCCGCGGCAGCAGGCAGAACTCCGCCATCTGCCGCCCCAGATGGCGGTAGAGACGGCGCAGGATGCGCCGCCGCTCGCGCTCGTCCAGCTCGGGAAACGCCAGTTGCAGGTTGCGCCGGCCCACCCGCACCAGGCGGCGATGCACGAGGTAAAAGGCGCCGGCGATGCCGATGCCCAGGCCGCGTGCCCAGGGCCGCGGCAGCCGCCCCATCACCGCCAGCGCCGCCCGCACCGGGGCGTATTCGATCTGTTCGCGCAGGGCCACAGGCGAAACTAGAATACAATGCCCTTATGCGCAGCCTCGGGGTGTTGTTCGTGACCGGCGTGCTGGCTTGCGGCATGACCGCCAGCGCGCAACAGATGGCCAAGCCGGCGCAGGCGCCGGTGGTGCGCGAAGCCGGCGTGCCCCCCTTCCACAACCGCCTGCCCAAGGGCGGCGTCGAGGCGCTGCCGCCGACCCTGAATCCGCAGCAGTTCGGCGACCCGCGGGTGCGCGCCGCTTACGCGCTGGCGGCCAAGGTGCGCGGCGTGCTCTACCAGCAGCCCTGCTACTGCGGCTGCGACAAGGAAGACGGCCATCGCAGCCTGCTCGACTGCTTCGCCGGCGATCACGCCTCCATCTGCCAGACCTGCATGATGGAGGGCGTTTACGCCTACCAGCAGACGCAAAAAGGCAAGACGCCGGGCCAGATCCGCGCCGCCATCGAGCGCGGCGAGTGGAAGAACATCAACCTCAACGATCTCCTGCTGGCCAAAGTCTACTGAGCTCGGGGCACCGGCGCTTGGCGGCCGGGATCGAGCAGGCGCCGGAGCTCAGCCGCGGGCAGGAGACGCTGCTCCCGCGCCAGGTCGAGCAGCGTCCGGCCGCTGGCGTAGGCCTGCTGCACCAGCTTGGCGGTGCGGCGGTAGCCGAGTTTGGGCGTCAGCGCCGTGGCCAGCGAGAGGGTGGCGGCGGCGTAGGCGGCGCAGCGCTCGGGGTTCGCCTGGATGCCGTGGACGCAGTGCTGGGTGAAGGCGGTGAGCGCGTGGGTGAGGATGTCCGCCGACTCCAGCGTGGCGAGCGCGATCGCCGGCAGCATGACGTTGAGCTCGAGCTGCCCCGCCTGTGCCGCCAGCGCCGCGGCGGCGTCGTTGCCGACCACTTGGAAGCCGACCATGGCCAGCATCTCGGGCATCACCGGGTTCACCTTGCCGGGCATGATGGAGGAGCCCGGCTGCAGCGCCGGCAACTCGATCTCGGCCAGGCCGGCACGCGGCCCGCTGGCCAGCAGGCGCAGGTCGTTGCCGATGCGGATCACCTCCAGCGCCAGATTCCGCATCGCCGCCGAGGCCGCCGTCAGCGGCAGCGCGCTCTGCATCGCGGCGAAAAGGTCGGGCGCCTGCCGCCAGCGGTGGCCGGTGCGCGCCCGTAGCTGTGCGATCGCCCGCCGCGCCGCGCGCGGCGTGGTGTTGAGCCCGCTGCCGACGGCGCTGCCGCCCAGGCCCAACTCCAGCAGCCCGTCCGCCGCGTGCGCGACTTCGCCCGCCGCGGCGCGCAGCGCCCCGGCATAGCCGCCGAACTCCTGCCCCAGCCGCATCGGCACGGCGTCCTGGAGGTGGGTGCGGCCGGCCTTGACCAGGGGCATGAACTCCCGCGCCTTGCGTTCGAACGCGGCGGCGCCGGCCGCCACCGCCGGCAGCAGCCGGTCGAGTTCGCCGCGCAGTGCCAGGCGTAGCGCCGCCGGAAACGTATCGTTGGTGGACTGGCCCAGGTTGACGTGGTCGTTGGGATGGACTTGGTCGTAGACCCCGCGCCGCCCGCCGAGCAGCTCCTGGGCGCGGTTGGCGATGACCTCGTTGACGTTCATGTGGAACGACACGCCCGCCCCGGCCTGGAACACATCCACCGGAAACTGATCGTCATGGCGGTGGTTGGCCACTTCGAGCGCGGCGCGCTCGATCGCCCGCGCCGGCCGCGGCGCGAGGCGGCCGGTTTCGCGGTTGGCCGCCGCCATCGCCCCCTTGAGCGTGCCGTAGGCGGCGATCAGCGCGGGTGAGGCGCGCCGGCCGCTGATGGCGAAATGTTCCACCGCGCGCTGGGTCTGCGCGCCGTACAGCGCGCGCCGCGGCACCCGCACTTCACCCAGCGAATCGCGCTCCGTTCGCATGGCCTGGCTGGGCACAGCCCCATGGTAAACTGAGCCTGCGAGGTGACGACAAGCGATGGTGAATCTCACTCCCAAAGCGATCGAGAAGGTCAAGGAGATCATGGGCCAGCAGACCCCGCCGCCGGGCGGCTTGCGGGTTGCCGTGGTGGGCGGCGGCTGTAGTGGATTCAGCTACTCCATGCAGTTCGACAACGGCACTGCCCAGGACAGGACCTTCGAGTTCACCGACCTCAAGGTCTTCGTGGACCCCATGAGCCTCATGTACCTGGAAGGCGTCGAGGTGGACTACCTGGAGACCCTCGAAGGCAGCGGCTTCAAGTTCAACAATCCCAACGTCAAGCACACCTGCGGCTGCGGTTCGTCCTTCCAGGTCTAGCTCGCTCGGGCAGCCGCGCCGGGCGCCCGCGCCAATCCTAGTTCCACTGCGCCCGGATGCGGGTGAGCGCCTTGCGCGCCGGAGCGTACTGCGCATTGGCCTGCAGCGCGTGCTCGTACTGTTCCTGCGCCTTGGCCAGCAGGCGCTTGCGTTCGTAAATGCGCCCCAGATTGAAGAGCGCGAAGCAGGGGTTGGCGTAGCGCTCGGAGCGCGCGGCTTTTTCCAGCCAGGGCACGGCCTCCTCCAGCCGCCCCTGCTCGATCAGGTAGGCGCCGATGTCGTTGTAGGGGTTGCCGAACTCCGGATCGAGCTCGATCGCCCGCAGGCATTCGGCGATGGCGCGCGCATAGTCGCCTTGAAACGAATACGCCCAGCCGCGGAAGGTGTAGGCCTCGGCGGTGGGATAGAGTTGGATGGACTCGCTGTACAGCGCGATCGCCTGATGCAGCTCGCCCTGCATTTGCGCCTGATAGGCGCGGGAAAACAGCTCTTGTGCGCGCTCGCGTGGATCGCCCATGGCAGAAAGCCATTATTGCGGGCGGCCGGTGCGGCTTCAAGGCGGGGAATCCCGGCCTGCACGCCTCAAGCTAGGCACTGGCGGCGCCTCTTGTAAACTGAAGGTACGGTGAAGATCGCCCTGGCCCAAATCAACCCCACCGTGGGGGCGCTGGCCGCCAACCACGACAGCATCGTGGCCTTTGCGCGGCGCGCGCAGGCCGCCGGCGCCAGCCTGGTGATCTTTCCGGAGATGGCGATTTGCGGGTATCCACCGCGCGACCTGGTGGAGAAGCCGGAGTTTGTGGTGGAGAGCATGGAGTGGCTGCGGCGCGCCTCGCGCGCCGTGCCCGAGGTCACGCTGCTGTGCGGCTGCGTCACCCCGGCGGCCGCCTCGACCGGCAAGCGGGTGCACAACAGCGCGCTGGCCCTGGAGAACGGCGAGATTGTGTTCCAGCAGTCGAAGATGCTGCTGCCCACCTACGACGTCTTCGACGAGCTGCGCAATTTCGCCCCCGCCGACGCCCAGCGCCCCTGGCGGCACCGCGGTCTGCGCATCGCGGTGACCATCTGCGAGGACGCCTGGAACGACAAGAATTATTGGTCGCAGCGTCCTTTCCGCCGGCTCTACGAGCGCGACCCGGTGGAGGAGCAGTTGCGCGGCGGCGCCGACCTGCTGATCAACATCAGCGCCTCGCCCTACTCCAGCGGCAAGATCGGCGTGCGGCAGGAGATGCTGAGCGCGATCGCGCGCGAGTACCGGGTGCCGGTGGTGCTGGTGAACCAGGTGGGCGGCAACGATCAGCTGATCTTCGACGGCAGTTCGCTGGCCTTGGGCGCCGACGGCACGCTGCGTGCCCGCGCCGCCAGCTTCGACCAGGACCTGCTGGTGGTGGAGGCGGGCGAGTGGCGCGCCGAGGTGCGCGCGGCGCCGGAGGACGAGACCGCCGCCATCTGGCAGGCGCTGGTGCTGGGCACGCGCGATTACGTGCGCAAGTGCGGCTTCGAGCGCGCGCTGGTGGGCCTGAGCGGGGGCGTCGATTCGGCGCTCACCGCCGCCATCGCGGTGGCGGCGCTAGGGGCGGAGAACGTCAGCACGGCGTTTTTGCCCAGCCGCTACTCCAGTCCGCAGAGCGCCGCCGACGCCGCCGAACTGGCGCACCGGCTGGGCGTCGAGCTGCGCACGCTGCCGATCGAACCGCTGTTCGAGACCGCGCTGGCGACGCTCGCCCCCGAACTGCGCGCCGCCCAGGCGTCCGGCGGCCGCGCCGCCGGCCTGGCGGAACAGAACGTGCAGTCGCGGCTGCGCAGGTTGCTGCTGATGGCGCTGTCCAACCTCAGCGGGGCGCTGGTGCTGGCCACCGGCAACAAGAGCGAGCTGGCGATGGGCTACTGCACCCTCTATGGCGACATGATCGGCGGGCTGGGCGTGATTGCCGATGTGCTCAAGACCGAAGTGTACGCGCTGGCGCGGCACGCCAATCGCCTGCAGGGCTGGATCCCGGAAGCGATCCTGGAGCGCGCCCCGACCGCGGAGCTGAAGCCCGGCCAGCTCGACGCGGACGATCTGCCGCCCTACGCGGTGCTCGACCAGGTGATCCGCGCGTATGTGGAGGACTACCAGGAGCCGGCGGCGATCGCCGCCGCCCTCGGGCGCGATCCGGAGTGGGTGCGGGCGCTGATCCAGCGCCTGGATTACAGTGAATACAAGCGGCAGCAGGCGCCGCCGGGCCTGAAGGTCTCCAAGAAGGCCTTCGGCATGGGCCGTCGGCTGCCGATCGCGCAGCGCTACGCCCCCCCGGCGGTGCCGGGCGGCAGCCTGCCGGCGGAATGGATGGCCGCGATTACGGAGCTGGTATGAAACGCAATGTTGCAATCCTGGGCGCGGTCGCCGCGGCGTTTTGCGCCTGGACGATCCTGAGCGTGGCGCAGAGCCGGCGTCCGGCCGCCCCTTCCAATGCCGCCCTGCGCCAGCGCATCGTCGCCTTCCTGAACCGCAGCTTGGGCTGGCAGGGGCTGGACACGATCCGCGTCGAATCCATCTCCGCCCCCGACCGCAGCGGGCTGCGCACCGCCAAGGTCTACCTGGCCAAGGGCGCCGCCAGCCAGGAGGCCAGTTACCTCATCACCGCCGACGGGCGCGAGATCATCGAAGGCACCGCCAGTCCGCTGAACGGCGACCCCTGGGCGGCGACGCGGAACAAGCTCGATCTGCGCGGCGCGCCGGCCGAGGGTCCCGCCGCCGCGCCGGTGACCGTGGTCGAGTTCAGCGACCTGGAATGCCCCTATTGCAAGGAAGAAGCCGCGGCCATCTCCCAGCTCCGCAGCCGGGATCCGGGCAAGGCGCGCATCGTCTTCAAGTATTTCCCGCTGGTCAAGATCCATCCCTGGGCGATGGACGCGGCCAAGGCTGCGGTCTGCGTGGCGGCGCAGCACCCGGACCAGTTCTGGACGTTCGAGAAAACCGTATTTGCCGATCAGGACCAGATTGACGCCGCTCCCAATGCCGCCAGCCGGCTGCGCGGGCTCGCGCTGGAGTCGGAGGCGGAGCCGGGGCCCTACGACGCCTGCCTGCGCAGTCCGCGCACCGCGCGCATCATCGCCGACTCCATCGCCAACGGCAAGGCGGTGGGCGTGCTCAGCACCCCGACGCTGTTCATCAACGGCCGCATGGTGCCGGGCGCGGTGCCGGAGGCCACGCTGCAGGCGCTGGTGGATCACGAAGCGAGCTACGGGCGGCCGGCGGTTGCCGACGGGCCCCGCGGCGCGCAATGCGGCCAATGTGCCCCGCTCCCGCCGCTCAAGCCCGGGCGCGGCGGCAAGGGGCGCTGAGGCGGCATGGCCGGCGGGCCACGCGACCGCGACGCCGACAACCTGTGGCGGCAGGTGGGGCAGTATACCGGCTTGGCGTTCACGCTGCCGGCGGCGGGCCTGGTGGGCTATGCCATCGGCTGGCTGATTGACCGCCACTTCGGCACCGGCCACATCTTCACCATCGCCTTCCTCATG
>DAIDIF010000011.1 GCA_027451805.1 Acidobacteriota bacterium | reverse complement strand
CGCGCCCTTCGCCGTGGGCGGCTACGCGCTGGTCCACGGCCGGGTCGAGCTTGAAACCACCCACCCGCGCATCGTGCTGGCGAAGCTGCCGGCCGCGTTTCACGGCTTCCGCATCGCCCAACTCTCCGACATCCACATCGGTCCCTTCATGACCGAGCGCGAGGTGCGTGACGTCGCGCGCCAGGTGAACGCGCTCCGCCCCGATCTGATCGCGCTCACCGGCGACTTCGTCACCTGGGATCCCACCACCCAGGTCGCCGCCGTGGCCGCGCTCTCCGGCTTGCGCGCCCCCTTCGGCGTTTTCGGCTGCCTCGGCAACCACGAGATGTACACCCGCACCGAGCGCTCCATCACCCGGCTTTTCCACCAGGCGCACGTGACCATCCTGCGCCAGTCCGCGGCGATGATCGCGGTGCCCGGCCTGGGTGGCGCCGCTCCCGCCCAGATGCAGTTGCTCGGCGTGGATTTCGTCCCACGCAAGCGCACGACCTTCGCCGAATACGTCCTCGCTTCGGTGCCCAAGGTGGGCGACCTGATGATTCCGGGCATGGTCAATATCCTGCTTGCCCACCACCCCAACTGCTTCTTTCGCGCCACCCAGCTCGGCATGGATCTCACCATCTCCGGCCACACCCACGGCGGCCAGATCTGCTGCCTCACGCCTGAGCTCTCCCCCGGCCGCCTGGTCTCGCCCTTCGTCGCCGGCCACTTCCGCCGCGGCGCGTCGCAGCTCTACGTTAACCGCGGCCTCGGCACCATCGCCCTTCCCATGCGCCTCTTCGCCCCGCCCGAGATCACTCTCTACGAGTTGGCGTCGTCCTGACAGTGTTAGACTCGCCCGGTAAGCTGGAGCGTGTTATGCCCGACGATCCGCCGCACCCGCTGCTGCCCTTCATCCGAGCCGCCAAGGCCGGCGGCGCCTCCGACGAGTCGCTGGGCGCAATCCTGCGCGACCGTGGCTGGGACGAGGCCGGCATCCGCCGGGCCCTCCGCCATTTCTACGAGGAGGCCGCCGGTATGCCGGTGCCCGAACGTCGCGGTGATGCCGGCAACCGCGCGCTCGAGGCCTTCATTCATCTGGCGATTTTCATCAGCCTTGGCGTCTGGACGTTCGGCGTGGGCTCGATCTTGTTCGCGCTCATCGCCCGCCACTTCCCGGATTCTCAGTCGGGATTTTACGTCGCCAGCTATCGCACTCAAATCGCCGGGGCGCTCGCCCAGGTGATCGTCGCATCGCCGATCTACTTCCTGCTCAGCCGCTCCGACGCCCGCGACCTCGCCCACAACCCCGACCGGGCGCGCGGCAGCGTCCGGCGCTGGCTCACCGCAATCACGCTGGTACTGGCCGGCTCGGTGGTGGTCGGCGATCTGGTCGCCTTTGTCTCTCACTTTCTCAACGGCGGCTTGACCGCCCGGTTTCTGCTCGACGTACTCGTCGTGCTGCTGCTCGCCGGCGGCGTGTTTGCCTACTACCTGCCGGCGCTGGTCCGTCAGCGGGAGCCCGCCGATGACTAGAAATCAGGGCTTTGCCAGCGCCGGCATCGTCGCTGCGGCCGCGGCGGTGGTCATCGGCTTCTGGAACCTCGGCACCCCCCAGTTTCAGCGCCAGGTGGGATTCGACCAGGAGCGCGTGCAGAATCTGAGTTTCCTGCGCACCCAGATCGAAGCCTATTACTCGGCGCACCAGCAGTTACCGCCCTCGCTGGTTGCCCTGCCGCCCAACGGCGCCGAGATGGTGGACCCGGCCACGGGAAAAATATTCGGCTACCAACCTTCGGCTGGCCCCGCCTACCAGCTTTGCGCCGACTTCACGACCGACACCACCGCCGCCCAACCGCGGTTTCCGTTGCCCTTCAGCCGGCACCAGGCCGGGCACGTGTGCTTCCCGCTGAGCGCGGCGCAGTGAAAGGCAATCCGGGCGCCGCGGATCTCGCGCCCCGCCTCCAGGCGCGCCTTGACGGCGCGGAGATCGCCCGGCTGGCGCGGCGCCTGATCGCGATCCCCACCGAAAACCCGCCCGGCGAAAGTTACGAGGCCTGCGCCGCCGCGCTCTGCGAGACGCTTTCGCACCTTGGCTTCGATGGCATCCGCCGCGAAGGCGATTGCGTACTGGCCAGGGCGGGGAAGCCGGACGGGCCGGCGCTCTGCTTCAGCGGCCACTACGATGTGGTCCCCGCGCAGCGCCGCGATCAGTTCACGCCGCGCGTCGAAGGCGGCAACCTCTTCGGCCGCGGCGCGTCCGACATGAAGGGCGGCCTCGCGGCCATGCTCCACGCCGCCGCCGCCGCCCGCGACGCGGGCTTGCTCGAAGCCGGTCACCTCGCGATCGCCCTTGTGCCCGACGAGGAAACCGCGGGCCCGCGCGGCTCGCGCGCGCTTGCCGCCGCCGGCCTGCTGGGCCAGGACGCCATCGGCATGCTCACGCCCGAGCCCACCGGCGGCGTGGTCTGGCATGCCAGTCGCGGCGCGCTCACCCTGCGCGTCACGATGCGCGGCAAGGCAGCGCACGTCGGACGGCAGTTCGAGGGCGTCAATGCCTTTGAGCACGCGCTGCCCGCGCTGGCCCGGCTGGCGGCCATTAAGGACGAGGTCGAGCGCCGCGAAACCGCCTATCCCATCGCTCCCGCCGCCGCGCGCCGCTCCATCCTTATGCTCGGCGGCCGCGTCGAAGGCGGCACCAACTTCAACATCACGCCCGAGAGCTTTTCCTTTACCCTCGACCGCCGCCTCAACCCCGAGGAGGACCTCGCAGAAGAGGAACGCCGTCTGCACGACGCCCTCGCCGGCTGCGAGATCGAGACGCTCCAGCGCGAGCCCGCCGCGGCCACGCCCGCCGACGCCCCGCCCGGCGTCGCCCTCGCCCGCCACATCGCCGCCGTCACCGGCAAGCCGCCCGCCTTCGAGTTGTGCCCCGGGCTGCTGGAAACCCGCTTTTACGCCGGGCGCGGCATCCCCGCCTACGCCTACGGCCCCGGCCTGCTCACCGTCTCCCACGGCCCCAACGAGTTCGTGCCGCTGCGCAACCTCGCCGCCTGCGCGCTGATCTACGCCCTCACCGCCGCCGACCTTCTGCGCGCCCACTTGTAGATCTCCATCACGCCCAGGGTCCACGGCGCCACCAGCGCCAGCCCATCCCTTCGCCCAACCGGAGCGCGTGCAGCGACAGCAGCCGGCGCAGCGCCGGGAGGCGAAGCGCCGCCCGGCTCGCCCTGCTCGAACGCCAGCGCCACGTCCTGCATGCCGTTGGTGATCAGGTTCAGCCACAGCAGTTGCACCGCGGTCAGCGCCGGCGGCAACAGCGCCAGCGCGCCCAGCAGCATGAGCAGCACTTCGGCGGCCCCGGTCGAGACCAGCAGCAGGATCACCTTGCGCAGATGGACTTGAAGGTTGCGGTAGCCGGTTTGGTCCCCACTGCCGCAGCCGCACCTCCGCCTCCGCCTGGCTCAGCCCGGTGCGCGTCGTCGCCAGCGCGGCCAGCACCTGCTCCGGCGCCCGATGGTGAAATCCGCTTGCCGCCGCCATGCCGCGTCTCCCCCTCCTTGGAGGACCGTACCCGCCCGTACCGCTGCCTGCCCTGGCCCCGCGCCGCATAAAGGTGTGTTGACAATAGTCGTTAGAACGGATATAGTCAGGTCATGGAAGCGGGAGGCGAACGGCGGAAGCGGGCGGCGAGCCGGCGGATCGGGAGCGCGGAAGAAGACGTGTTCCTAGACCTGTTGCGCACCTGCGACCGGCTGACGCGCGGCATCGTGGAGGTTCTCAAGGCGGCGGACCTGTCCCCCACCCAGTACAACGTGTTGCGGATTCTGCGCGGCGCCGACCGGGCGCTCGCCTGCGGCGACATCGCCGGCCGCATGATCACCCGCGACCCCGACACCACCCGCCTGCTCGACCGCCTGGAAAAACGCGGCCTCATCGTCCGCGCGCGGGAAGGGAAGGACCGGCGCGTGGTGCTCACCCGCATCACGCCGCCAGGGCTGACCCTCCTGGCCGGCCTCGACGAACCGGTCCAGGCCGCGCACCGCCGCCAACTGGGCCATCTTGGCGCCCTTCGCCTGCGCCGCCTGCGCCAGCTGTTGCGCGCCGCGCGGGATGAGCCGGCGTGATTATTTTGACTATATAGCTGTTATCACGACTATCGTCCAAACACATCCCATCGCAACCCAAGGAGATCCCCATGAGCATAGCCGTTCTGCCGCAAGTTTCCGCCTGGAGCATCGATCCGGCCCATTCCCTGGCCGAGTTCAAGGTCCGGCATATGATGGTGACCAACGTCAAAGGCCGCTTCAGCGGCATCAGCGGTTCGCTGCACTTGAACCCGGCCGACATCACCGCCTCCCGGGTCGAAGCTTCGATCGCCGCCGCCTCGATCGACACGCGCGAGCCGCAGCGCGACACCCATCTCAAGAGCGCCGACTTCTTCGACGTGGAGAAGTTCCCAACCCTGACGTTCCAGTCCACCCGCGTCGCCCGCACCCCGGACGGCGAGCTGGCGGTCACCGGCGACCTCGCCATGCACGGCGTCACGCGCAGCGTCGTCTTCGCCGTGGAGAACCTGTCCCAGCCCGCCAAGGACCCCTGGGGCAACCTGCGCATCGGTCTCTCCGCCACCGCCCGGATCAACCGCAAGGACTTCGGCATGACCTTCAACGCCGCGCTCGAGACCGGCGGCGTCTTGGTCGGCGACGAGGTCACGATCAACCTCGAAGTCGAGTTTATCCAGGCCTGAGCGGGCCCGTGCCTGTCAATATCCCCATCCCCAAAACGAACGGCGCGGGCCTTCCACTCGGCGACTGGCCGAAAGCTGCACGATTCGGGTATAGTTCACCGTTGGGTGTCGCTGGCTGATTGCGGCAACCATGATGTGAGCGTCAGATGACTGAAAAGGGGAATTGCGCCATGTTGAAGACCAAGTGGGTATTGCCGGCATTGGTTCTGGGCTGGATGCTGCCGCTGGCCGCTGCGGCCCAGTCGCCGGCGGGCGGGCTGACCTCGGCGCTGCAGTGGCGCAGCGTCGGCCCCTTTACCGGCGGGCGGGTCACCGTCGTCGCCGGCATCGCCTCCAGGCCGAACGAGTTTTTCATGGGCACGGCGGGCGGCGGCGTCTGGGAAACCACCAACTACGGCTATACCTGGCGCAACATTTCCGACAAGTACTTCAAGGACGGCGCCATCGGCGCCATGGCGGTCGCCGCCTCCAACCCCAACGTCATCTATGTCGGCACGGGCGATTCCGCCCCGCGCAACACCGAGGTCACCGGCGCGGGGATGTACAAGTCCACCGACGGCGGCAAGACCTGGAAGTACATCGGTCTGGGCGCGACCCACATCATCAGTTGGATCCTGGTCGATCCCACTAACCCCGACGTCGTCTATGCCGCCGCCTTCGGCCACCTCTGGGGGCCGAACCCCGAGCGCGGCGTCTACAAGTCGACCGACGGCGGCCAGACCTGGAAGAAGATTCTCTACGTCAACGACGGCACCGGCGCGATCTCGATGGCGATGGATCCGGCCAACCCGCAGGTGGTCTACGCCGCGATGTGGGAGATGTCCCGCCAGCACTGGGGCTTCTCCAGCGGCGGGCCGGGCAGCGGCATCTATAAGACCACCGACGGCGGCGCCACCTGGACCAACATCACCCACCGCCCCGGCCTGCCGCCCGGCGTCTTCGGCAAGGTCGGCTTGGCGGTGGCCCCCAGCGATCCCAACGTGGTCTACGCCCTGATCCAGGCCAGCTACAAGGGCCAGGCCGGCGGCTTGTTCCGCTCCGACAACGGCGGCGCCAGCTGGAAGCTGATGAGCCTCGATCAGGAGATCACCCAGCGCGCCTTCTACTACGGCTACGTTTACGTCGATCCGAAGGACGCCAACACCATCTACCTGCCCAACGTCGGCGTCTACGTCTCCCACGACGCGGGTAAAAAGCTGATCGCCCTGCATCCGCCCCACGGCGACAACCACGTCTTCTGGATCAACCCGGACAACCCGCAGGTCCTCATCGAGGGCAACGACGGCGGCGCCACCGTGTCCCGCGACGGCGGCCAAACCTGGAGCTCCGAGGACAACCAGCCCACCGGGCAGTTCTACCACGCCAACCTCGACGATCAGTTCCCGTTCCACATCTACGGCGCGCAGCAGGACCGCGGCTCCTACGAGGGCTCGAGCGCCGCGCCCAAGGCGGTGTGGACCACGGTCCAGGGCGGCGAGATGAGCTGGGTCGTGCCCGAGCCCGGCCACCCGTGGATTACCTACACCAGCGGGTACTACAGCGATGAATACCGCGCCAATCGCCGCACCGGCCAATCGCTGCTCATCAGCGCCTGGCCGGACTACAAATTCGGCGCCGGCGGCAAGGACGAAAAGTATCGCTTCGGCTGGAACCATCACGTCGCGCTCTTTGATCCGCACAACCCCAACGTATTCCTGATGGGCGCCAACGTGGTGCTGGAAACGCTCGATCGCGGCATCCACTGGAAGGCGATCAGCCCCGACCTGACGCGCAACGATCCCACCAAGGAACTGCGCTCCGGCGGCCCGATCAGCAAGGACGTCACCGGCGAGGAGATGTTCGATACCATCTCCACCATCGCCTTTTCCCCAATCTCCGACAACATCATCTGGACCGGCTCGGACGATGGGTTGGTTTATGTGACCACGGATCTGGGCGGCCACTGGACTCCGGTGCGCCCGCCAACGCTGCCGAAGTGGTCCACCATCACCTGCATCGAGCCCTCGCACACCGACGCCGGCACCGCCTACCTGTCGGCGAGCCGGTACGACTGGGACGACTTCCATCCCTACGTCTACAAGACCACCGACTACGGCAAGACCTGGACCGCCATCACCACCGGCCTGCCGCAGGATGAGTACGTCGAAAGCGTCCGCCAGGATCCGGACGATGCCGGCCTGATGTTCGCCGGCACCAGCCGCTCGGTCTACTACAGCCACGATGGCGGCGCGCAGTGGCAGCCGCTGAAACTCAACCTGCCGGCGGTGCGCGTCGACGACATCGAGATCCAGCCGCAGCAGCACGCGGTCGTGCTCGCCACCTTCGGCCGCGCCTTCTGGGTGATGGACGACCTGCAGGTCCTGGAGCAGATGGGCTCGGCCAGTGTCGCGAGCGACGCGGCCTATGTGTTCAAGCCGCAGCAAGCTTGGCTTACCTCGGGCGGCGGCCGCGGCGGCTTCGGCGGCGGGCCGGCGGGCCAGCGCCTGGCGCCCGGCGTCACCGTGTTCTTCCATCTCCCCTCCAACTACGACGGCAGCAAGCCGGTCAAGCTCAGCTTCACCACCGCCGACGGCCAGCCGGTCAATAGCTACACGCTGCCGCTGAAGCCGGTGAAGGGCCGCTTCGGCCGGATGAGCAAGGTCGTGAAGCTCCATCCCGGCATGAACCGGTTCCAGTGGGATATGCGCTATCCCAACGGCGTCGAAGTGAAGGGGATGTATCACTATACGCAGCAGGAAGGTCCGCTGGTCGGCCCGCAAGTGGTCCCCGGCACCTACAATGTCAAGCTGACCTACGGCAGCTTCACCCAGGAGCAGCCCTTCGTGGTCAAGCTCGACCCCAGCCTGCACACCACCCAGGAGGATCTGGTGGAGCGCTTCGACTTGCTGAAGCGGATTCAGGCCGCCGGCAGCCGCATGGACGCCAACCTGAATCGCGCCATTGCCGCCCGCACCGCGCTGCGCAAGCTGGCCGCGGCGGGCGGCAGCTCCGCTGCCTCGGCTCAGGCCGCGGTCGCGCGCCTGAACCGCGACATCACGCCTCTGGTCGACCTGCAGATTCAGTCGTCGGAAGGCAGCCTGGTCTATCCCGACCGCCTGCGCTCCTGGCTGTTCCGCATCTCGAGCCGGGTCGGCTCCGCCCTGGCGGCGCCCACCCCCGGCATGGTGGGCGTGGCCAACGACTACATCAACCTGGCCAACGCGGGCTCCGCCCGCCTGCAATCCGACGTCGCCGCCACCAACCAGTTGCTCAAGAACTGAGCCGGCGCGGCGCGATCGCTGCTAACGTCGGCCACCCGGTGCTAGCCTGACCCCGTGGCCGACCTGTTCGAGGCGCGCCATCCGCAAACGCTGCTCGCCTACGCCTTGAACGGCAGCGACCTCACGCCCCGGGCCGGCGCCCCGCTGAGCATGCGCCTCCCCCGAACCCACCTTCGGCTACGCGTGGTTCGCCGGCGAGTAGCGCGCGCGAACACCAATAGATTGAGGAGACTTCAGTGAAGGCTGCAGTGGTCGAAGCGCTGGACCGCTCTCCGCGCTATGTGGAGTTTGCGGACCCGGCCGCCGGCGACGGCGAGGCGCGGGTGAAGGTCGGCGCAGCCGGACTGCACCAGATCGTGCGATCGCTCGCGGGCGGCAAGCACTACCGGAGCGCGGACGACCTGCCGTTTGTGCCCGGGGTGGACGGCGTGGGGCGGCTCGACGACGGCACGCGCGTCTACTTCGGACCGACGCGGCCGCCCTACGGATCCTTTGCCGATTACTCCATCACGCAGCCCTGGCTATGCGTCCCTCTGCCCGACGCGCTCGACGATGTGACCGCGGCGGCGCTGGCGAATCCCGCCATGTCGGCGCGGGCGGCATTGATGCGCGCGAAATTCGTTGCCGGAGAAAGTGTCCTGATCCTCGGCGCGACCGGCGTGGCCGGTCAGCTTGCGGTGCAAATGGCGCGACGGCTGGGCGCGAACAAGGTGGTCGCCGCCGGACGCAATCCGCATGCGCTGGCGAAGCTGCGCACGCTCGGCGCGGATACGGTGATTTCGCTCGAGCAGGCGGAGCCTGCCTTGGTCGAATCATTTCGCGCGGCGATGGCGGAGGCGAACGCCGACGTGGTGCTCGACTACCTGTGGGGCACACCGGCGGAATGCCTGCTGCGGGCGATTGCGCGGCAGGGGCCGGGCCGCGCGGCGTCGCGCATCCGACATGTGCAGATCGGAAGCATGGCGGGAGAGGCGCTCTCGCTGTCGGCCGCAACGCTGCGCGGTTCGGGGCTGGAACTGCTGGGCAGCGGGTTCGGGAGTGCTTCGCTGGACGAGCTCTTGAAGGCGGTGCGCGAGTTGTTTGCCGAAGCGGCGCAGCAGCCGTTCGCGCTTGCCGCGGAGGCGGTTCCGCTGAGCGAGGTCGGCTCCGCCTGGAACCGCAGCGAGTCCGGCGTGCGCCTGGTGTTTGTGCCCTAGAGAGGGCCGCGGCGACGGCGCCCCCTCACTCGAACTGCTCCAGCCGCGGCACGTGACGAAAGGCGATGCGGGTGGGTGCGGCGTCGCCGGCGGTGTGCAGGCTGGCGGGATACAGCGCACGCGGCCCGAAGCGGCGGCCGAGCTCGTCCATGAGGTCGCTGGCGGCCTCGCCGGCGCGTTCCTTGCGGTTCTCGTCGAAGAGCGACGGTGGAGATTCCGCCTGCGGCGTGAGCTGGTGCAGCCAGACGTAGACCAGGATCGGCGGGCGATCGGGGCAACTCTCCCACAGCGTGCGCAAGTGCGCCTGCAAGGCGAGCGTATCGCGGCACGGCGCCAGGCGGACGGTTGCTTTCCAGGAAGGCGAGCTCACCCACGGCCCGCCGGCGCGCGCCCGCCGGTCATCCAGGAAATTCACCGCCATTCCCAGCGCGCCGGCCCGGAGCCCCTGATGCCGCAGCTCGGCGGCGGCGAGATGCAGCAGCTTCTGCGCCACCGTGAACGCGCCCGCGCGGGTGCGTTGCTCCGGCCCCAGCACGTGTTGGCGACCCAGGCTTTTGCGTTCCGAGTCGCGCAGCTCGAGGTCGGCGCCGCGCAGCCAGTGCCACATGCGCGCTCCCTGCACCCCGCCCCACAGCGCCCGCATCTGGTCGCGGTCGAAGCCGCAGAGCTGCTCCACCGTGCGCACCCCGCGCGCCCGCAGCCGCTCTTCGGTGCGGCGGCCGATGCCGGGCAGGTCGCCCAGTTCCAGCCGGAACAACGCTTGGGGAAGGTCGGAAGCCAGCAGCGGCGTCAGCCCGTCGGGTTTGTTCATGTCCGAGGCGACTTTGGCGAGATAGCGGTTCGGCGCCAGCCCGATCGAGCAGCGCAGCGTCTCGCCCACGCCGCGCACCGCTGTCTTCACCGCGCGCGCAATCGCCAGCGCGTTCGGCAGCGCCCGCTCCCGCCCCATCAGGCGGCACGCGGCCTCGTCGATCGACATCACCACCGTCACCGGCACGCAACGCTCGATCGCCTCCAACAGCCGGTGGTGATACGCGACGTAGAGCTTCGGCCGCCCCTCGACCAGCGTCAGCCCCGGGCACAGCCGCTGCGCCTCGTGCACCTTCACGCCCGTCTTCACCCCAAACGGCCGGGCCTCGTAGCTGGCGGCGATGCAGACAGTGTTGGGCGTGACCAGCGGAACCACAGCGACCGGCTTGCCGCGCAGCTCGGGCCGCTCCTGCTGCTCGACTGAGGCGAAAAACGCATTGAGGTCGACGAACAGCCACTCCACCGCCGCATCGCCCGAAGTCGAATCGGCCAGCGGTGGTCGCCCCATGCCGGCATTTTACGC
>DAIDIF010000010.1 GCA_027451805.1 Acidobacteriota bacterium | reverse complement strand
CCGCCGCAGCAGGCGGCGGCCTCGCAGCTCCCGCCGCAGCAGGCGGCGCGCGCGCCGCTCCCCGCGCAGCGGCCGGCCGCGGCGAACGTGCCGCCCGCGATGCCAGCGTCGTGCAACCGCGACGTGGTCGGCCCGATCGCGGGCGACGGCTACGACTGCTCGCAGATCGCGAACCCCGGCGACATCAAGTGCCGCGTCTACACGGTGGGCGCCCTGGTGCGCCCCTGCGACGTCCGGGGCCGCACCATGGAGCTGCGCATGAACGATGAGCGCGCGCACCTCATCCGCTACAAGCACGGCGGCTGCGCCGACCGCACCGGCGACCTGCGCCGCGTGATCCCCATGGGCGTCGAGATCATCGCCTGCAAGAACAAGCTGCCCTTCACGATCGACCTGGGCATCACCGGCACGCGCGGACGCGACTACAACTGGATCCACTGCAGCCGCTCGCTGCTGTCGATGCCGCCGCACTACGAGGAGTCCAACGGCAGCGCGCCCCGCGTGGTCTACAAGCACGCGCCGACGCTGTCGATCAGTGCGCTGCGCCGCTTCAGCCACCTGAGCACCGCGCAGCTGGAGCAGGGCATCCAGCGCATGGAGGGCGCGGACTGGAGCATGGTGCACGTCAGCAGCCCGATCGTGGGCCTCATCCGCGAGTCGCACGAGGCGCTCAAGCCCACGCTCGCCAACGTCCGCATCACGGAGAACCACATGCCCATCAAGAACGCGCTCATCCAGAACATCCAGCGCTTCCTGCGCGACAAGATCAACGAGTGCCCCGGCAGCAACTGGACCGAGGCGAGCATGTCGTTCAGCCGCGCCTCGGAGCACGCCTTCGCCGATCCGGACGACCTGCCGGGCGACGCCGAGTACAAGCAGTACGCGCTCCGCGAGCCGTGCGCGGTCTACGTCAAGTTCAATCTCTACTACATCATCCTGTCCAACACCGCAATCTGCCGCCCCAGCGGCGCCCCGGTCGGCGTGCCGCCGATGCTGCCCACCAGCGCCGTGGCGGGAGCCGTGGGCGGCCCGCCCGGCGCCGCCAACCAACTGTGAGCGCGTGGAGAGGGCCAGTTGGGTGTGGGGGGGGGCGCGTCCGGGAATGAGTCAAAAAAACATTAAAAAACGAGCCGTGCGTGAGCAAAAAAAAACCAAACGGGCGTCCCCTGATAACTTTCTTCGCCACCCGCTTTTTTTCGCGATAATGCCCTCGTCGTTCAAGTACACGGCTGCCGTGTTTCTCGCCACGCTGGTGCTCGCGGCGCTCCTGGGGCACGCCTCGGCGCACCACACCACCAGTGACGTGTACCTGCACGCGGCATCGAACGCCAGCTTCCTCGGCCAGCGCCTCGCCGCCTTTGAGGGCCTGTACGGCGGCGCGCGCCCCAGGTTCGACATCATCCTGGAGAGCGGCCTGGGCCTGCCCGTGCCGGCGGTGGGCTCGCCGTGGCCGCTGTGGGACACGGCCGCCTATGTCACCGGCGACAGCTTCTTCACCGTCGGGGGCCAGGGCGTGCCCACCGTGATCGTGCCCGCGCTGCCCTACGTGCAGTACGTCGACCCGGTCAACAAGGTCTTCTTCAACGCGAACCCGCTCGCGGGCCAGTACACGAACGCCACCGCGAGCTGGATCTGGACGCTGCAGCAGGTCGCGCCCGGCGTCTTCGTGGACGTGTGCTTCATCAACGCTACCGCCAGCTTTGACAACCAGCGCCAGGCGCACTACAGCGTGGCCTACCAGAACACCACCAGCCTCGTGCCGATCCGCACGCGCTTTGGCACCTACTATGCGGCCGCGGCGGGCGCCTTTGGCACCGCCGATGACTTTGGCGGCGGCAACTACGCCGACATGAGCTTTGGCGGCGACTTTGCGCTCGGCACCAACTTCCCGCTGCGCTGGTGGTTCTCGCAGCCGGCCACGACCGCCAAGGTGCCGCCCGGCCCGGGCCCGTGCGCTCACAACTTTGGCACGGTCGGCGGCATGTACGACGCCACCGGCGTGGGCGCCACCATCGGTCCGTTGAATGCCGCGCCCGCCGGCATCGCGGCGCCGCCGGCCACCTGCCAGCAGCCGCTCGACTGGAACACCTTCATCTGCGCCAACTGATCCTTCCCCCCCCCCCAGGGGAGCAGCGCATAAAAATTTGACGCCAAAATCAAATTCAAAGAGCCCGGGGCAATTATTTTGGTATGCGTCTCTCCGTGGTGGCGCTCGTGGCACTGCTCTGCTCGTGGGCCGTCTGCGTCGCTGGCCAGTCAAACTACGCCAGCCACGCGCCGGGTGCCGGAGGATATCTGACCGCGCCCCCGCCGACCACGGCACCGCCGGCGCCCGTCATCACGAGCGTGCTAGCTGCTAAGGGCGCCGTGTCGGTGTTCTTCTCTTATCAGATCACGGCGACCAACTCGCCTACCAGTTTCGCCGCCGTGGGCCTACCAGCGAATCTCACGCTCGACCCACTTTCGGGCATCATCAGTGGTTACCCGCCATATTCGGGCGATATCTACGTCAGCATCAGCGCCAGCAATCCGGGCGGCGGCGACACCGAGCAACTGCACCTCTCCATTTACCCGCTCGGCCCGACTCTCTACGCGGCCGCACAGTCGGTCGGCACGAGCGATTGCTCCACCGCACCGTGCAAGGTTTCCGGCAGCAACGGCAACTGCATCAACAACTTTTTCGTGAACATCAGCTACGCGGTGGGCTTCCCCTTCGTCACCGGGCAGGTGATTGGCGCGTACTCTGCGTTTGTGCCATCGGGCGTGCAGTTTTCGCTCCCTGCGGGCGACACCTACGTGGCCGGCGCCGTTCAGATCGGAACCCTGGATGCGCAGATCTCGACGGCCAATTTCACGGTGATGCTGTACGAACAGTACCCGACCCAGGGCGCGGCCTCGCCACTTGTACTACCGCCAGGTCAAGCGGTTCTCGGCGCGACCGCCATCGTCACCGGCATGCAGTTGCAGTTTTACGCCGTGCTGCCGAGCAGCGCTGCGGCGCGCTCGCTCTACTTGACTCTGGCGCTCGACGCGGAGTTTGTGCCGGCCTCGCTGGGGTTCTACACGCAGTGGTACATCACCGTGGGCAACTCGGCCAGCTGTTCCGCCAATGTGCCTGCGCCGGTCATCACGAGCGCGAGCACCGCGAGCGGCACCGTGGGCAGCGCCTTCTCCTACCAGATCACCGCCAGCAACTCACCCGTCAGCTACGCCTCGGGTCCGCTGCCGGCCGGCCTGACGCTGAACGCCACCACCGGGATGATCAGCGGCGTGCCCACGAGCGCCGGCGCCTACACGGTCACCATCAGCGCCATCAACGCCGGCGGCGCCGGCACGCTCAACCTGACGCTCACCATCCTGGTGGCGCCCACCGGCAACTGCACCTTCTTCAACGAGACGCTCACGTGCGTTGGGGTGCCGTCGGGCGCGGCGCTCGCCAGTGGCAACGGCACGGTGGCGCTTCCGCCTGGAATTGAGCATCAAACCTGGAACGCATGGGGCGACGGCAGCAGCAACACCAACGACAACAACGGGGACAACGGCAATGACCACCACCACCGCCGCCGCACGCCGGCACCGCATACGCAGCTGCTAGTTGCGTCGGTGCTGGCCTTCCGGGTGTCTTTTGGCGCGCCGCACGTTGGTCCGTGCGGGTGGCCGTTTGGCTACGTGCTCAACGTGAGCGGCGTGCGCCACGACTACTCCGACACGCTCGCGCTGGACGACGAGGGTCACCTCAACGACCTGCGTTCGGTGCTGAACGGCACCGCCAGCGAGCTGTCGCTCGTGTCGCTCATTTACCACCAGCCGGGCGCCGTGGTGATCGCCAACCTCACCCTGAACCACCTCTCGGTGGCCAACAACCTCACCGGCGCGAACGTACTGCTCGGCGTGTGCGTCGTGCCGCTGACGTGCAACTTTGGCGACCTGCACTGCAACTATGGCGACTTTGGCTCGCTCAGCAACGCGAACTGCCCGGCGCTCACCGAGGTCGACTACGACCTCAACCAAATGGGAGCGCTCACCGCAAATCTGCGCCAGCTCGTCACGCAGATTGCCGACAACATCGCCTCGCAGCAGAGCGCAACGGGCACGCTGATGCCGTGCCTATTCGTTGTCGCCGCCGCGTTCATGGCGCTGTATATGTAAATGACAGATGCGCGACCCCCCAAGTTCCCGTTTGCTTTTGCAAAAAACACAGCGCGCGCCTTTGTTTTTTTCGCACAAAAAGCTCTCTGCACTGCACGGTGCAAACCCTTTCGCATCTGTGAAAGACGCGCACGTTCTATCTCTCTTTCTTGCCTCGCTGGCCGTAGGGCGCACGCGGAGGGTCCGTTGCATTTCGCAGGTACCTGGGGCGATAGGGATGGATGGTGTGCGAGCGGGGCGCGCCCGTCCCCAGCTCTCAAAAAGGCCCCCGGGTGCCCGCGCGCCCCCCGCCCCCAAAAGAACCGCTCGCTGACGCACCGCCGCCAGCGGCGAACACCACAGTCAGTCCGCACCGATGTTCGCGCCGCAGGCCATCTCGATCGTTGGCGCCAGCGCCATGGCCTTGGCGGCCATCGTGCTGTTCATCCTGCGCGCCGGCAAGGTCAAGCCGGGCTTCTCGGAGCGGACGCGCTACAAGTTCCTCGCCACGATGCTGGCCTACCTGGTCCTGGGCGTCTTCTACCTGTGCGTCGCGCTCTCCAGCAGCTTTGCGCACAACCTCATCAACGGGCACTGGTCGCCGACCGGCATGTGGCTTGCGTTCGGCATTGCGAGCACCGCCATCGCCTACGCGTTCGGGCTGGCCATGTCGCAGAACGAGACCTACGCGTGGGTGTACACGTTCATGCAGGCCGCGATCTCCACGTTCCTCTACCTCGGCGCGCGCAACATTGACCACAACAAGGTGCCGCTCGTGATGAGCATCCTCGCGGCGAGCTTCTGGGCGATCCAGTCCTACTACTACGCGCGCTGGTGCACGCCGAGCGTCGAGTGGCAGGAGCAGCACGGCGGCATGCTCTACTTTGCCGTGCGCGTCGCGGTCCAACTGCTGTTTGCCATCTACTGGGTCTTCTTCATCGTCGACGTGACCTACCTCAACCGGTTCGGCGACAACGAGCAGAGCCCCTGGATCGCCTACCTGATCGTCAACTTTTTCGTCTACTTTGTCGGCGGCTGGCTAGCCAACCTCTACTTCAACCCCGATGCGATGCCCCCGCTCGGCATCTGGGCGGACGTGTCCGAGGGCGTCGGCTTTGCTCTGCGCGGCGGCAAGAACCAGGCGCTGGCGCAGGACCTCGCGGGCAACCCGGCCGCCGGCGAGGAGGAGGAGGCGGCGGTGGCGAACGGCACCAACTCTGCGGTGCCGGCCGCCGCCAACAGCGGCACTGCCTTCTGGAGTGTGCGCTGAGCGTGTCAGCACGCGCGCGCGTGTGTGCCCGCCGGGAGGTAAAGGCGGGCAAGGCGCAGCGCGGGTGGGGGGGAGGGGCTTGGCGCCGCAAGTTAAAGCGCGCCAGCGGCGCGCGGGGTGCCGCGTGCCGGACAGAAAAACGGGCTGCGCGTGTGCGGTGCGCTGCACGTCTGCCCGCCGGCGGGGCAGGCTGGCGATCGATGTCCGGGTGGC
>DAIDIF010000009.1 GCA_027451805.1 Acidobacteriota bacterium | reverse complement strand
ATACGCTGGCCGTTGGTGTGCATGGCGAAGGCGACGCCCACGCGGCCGGGGAAGGGCGGAATGGTGAGCTTGGTCCACGTCTTGCCTTCGTCGGTGGACTTGAACACCAGCGGCGGCTTGGCCTTGGGACGCGGGCCGGGGCCGAAGAAGCGGCCGCCGCCGGTGCCCTGGGTGGCGGCGAGGATGAGGTTGGGCTGGTCGTAGTCGTACTCGAGATCGCGCACGCCGGGGTAGCCGGCGGGCTTGAGCACGTTGGTCCAGGTCTGGCCGCCGTCGGTGGTCTTGTAGACGCCGCCGCCGGGATGGGTGGCGTCGCCCAGGGCCGCCACCAGGACGATGTTGGGGTCCTTGGGATCGATCACCATCTTGGCGATCTTGACGGTGTTGTCGAGGCCGATGTGCTGCCAGGTTTTGCCGGCATCGGTGGACTTCCACATGCCGTCGCCCAGGCTGCCGCCGATGGGATCGCCGCTGCCGGCGTAAACAATGTTGGGATTGGAGGGAGCGACCGCAATGGCGCCGAAGCTATCCACCTGCTTGTAGTGGTCGAACACCGGGAACCAGGTCACGCCGGCGCTGGTGGTTTTCCAGATGCCGCCTTGGGGCGTGGCGGCGTAGTACACGTTGGGCTGGCCGATCGCACCGCCGATGCCGCCGATGCGGCCGCCGTGAAAGGGCCCGTCGTTGCGCCACTGCAGGCCGGCATAAAGATCAGGATTGACCTGCGCCGCCGCGCCCACGGTCAAAGCCAGCATGCTGGCCGCAGCCAGCCCGAAACACGCACCCCGAACGAAACGCGCCATGATGTATGCACCCCTCACAAAAATCCACAACTGGTCAACCCCGAAAGTATACTGCACGCTCCTCGCGTTTTGAGGCACTGCGCCCGTAAATCGCCCTCCGAGGCGACCTGACGAAAGGAACATTGGCGGAGGCGCTCCCGTTGGCTGGGGGTGGCGTGCGCCTAGGGTTGGTCGAGATGGGCGTAGAAACCGAGATTGCGGTCCTGCATCATCTTGGCGAGATAGAGAATCTGGCCGTAGTGCAAGGCAAAGTGGGTGACGACGTGATAGATCGCCTTGGCGCCGGTGACGGTGTAGCCCTGGATGGTCAACACGCGCGCGAGGTCGGATGCAGGCAGCGCCGCCAGCACCGCGTCGGCCTGGGCGAGCGTGTGGTCGAGCCCCTCCAGCAGCTGGGCGGCGGGCAGGGCGGCGCGCTGGGCGAACTCCTGCGGCCGGTGGCGCTGGTAGGGGCGGCCGCCGAGGCCCTGCAGCAGCCACTGGCTGACGTTGCCGTTGAGGTGCAGCAGCAGGTTGCCGACGCTGTTGGAGTTCTCGTTGGGGCGCCACCAGACCTGCTCGGGGGTCAGCGCGGCGACGGTCTGGCGCAGGCGCGGGCGCATCTCCGCCAGTTCCTGGCGCGACGCTTCAAGGAATAGCCGGCTCATGTCTTCCATGGGCCCATTGTGGGCCATCGCGCCGGGCGGGGGCATAATCGCTTGACGAGCGAGGGATGGAGCGTTCATCATCCGGTTCACGTTTTCCCGGGAGGGTCTGTGAAACAAGCCTTGTGCAACACGGCGGCGCTGGTGCTGGCCGGGCTGGTCTGCGCGCCCGCATGGGCGCAGGGGCCGAGCCGGTGGGGGTTCGGGGACCGGGTGGAGCGGCACATGCTGCCGGCGGACTCGACCGGGCCGATGACACCCGCCTGGGGGCCGGACGGGCGCATCGCATTTTCCGCCCAGGGCGACCTCTGGGTGGTGCCCGCCGGCGGCGGCACCGCGGTGGCGCTGACCGAGGGCCCGGGCTATTACTTCGAACCCGCCTGGAGCCCGCACGGCCGGCGCATCGCCTGCTCGACGATTGACCCGCAGGGCAGGTTGGGCATCGCCGTGCTCACGGTGGCAACGGGCGCGGTGCAAACGCTCGACACCGGTGCGGGCGTGGCAGTTGAACCCGCCTGGAGCGCCGACGGGCGCAGCCTCTATTACGTCAACCTCTGGAGCGGGCATGCGCGCGGCATGCCATTCATTTATCTGCGCGAACTGGCCTCGGGCGTGGACACGCCGGTGGGGCCGGGCTTCGAGCCGGCGGTGTCGCCCGATGGCGCCGAGCTGGCTTACGTCGCCCCGGTGCGCGGCAAGATCGGCACCGGCGGGTTGTGGGTGCGGCCGATCGGCGGCGTAGCGATGGCGAACGCGGCTCCGCGGCTGGTGCGCTACGAGCAGACCGAATACCGGATGAAACCGGCCTGGACGCGCGACGGCACGCGCCTGCTGTTTGTCTCCGATCGCACCGCCTACAACATGGTGGAGCTGCTCTCGGTCAACGGCGGCAGCCCGGTGCCGCTCACGCCCGACCCGCCGCACGATGCCTACTGGCCCTCGCTCAGCCCCGACGGCAGCCGATTCGCGTTTGTCTCCAACCGCACCGGCGCGACCACGCTCTATACGGCCGGCCTGGGCGGCGGGCCGTTGTCCTCCTGGCATCGGGTGGCGATCCGGGGGTGGCAGGCGCGGCGGGCAACTGGCGAGCTGCGCCTCCACGTGGTCGATGCGGCGGGCCAGCCGGTCGCCGCCAATGTCTTCCTCACCGCTGCTGACGGCCGCTTCTACGCTCCCGCGGGCGGGTTTGCCCGCCAGGCGGAAAGCTCGGGCGTCCACTTTTTCGCCACCAGCGGCAGCGACACGGTGACCGTGCCCGCGGGCGTGGTGAGAGTGGAGGCGATGAAGGGGTACGAGTACCGGCCGGCGTCCGCCACAGTCGCGGTCGCCGCGGGCGCAAGCGCCGCGGTCACGCTGCGGCTGGAGCGGCTGGAGAACCTGCCCGCCCAAGGCTGGTACTCCGGCGACACACACATCCACGATCTGCATCAAGGCATGTTCGGGCTGACGCACCACGGCCTGGTGCAGCAGTTGCAAGCCTCGGACCTGCACCTGACCTTCGACCTCATCCACATGGACGGCACCCGCCTGATGGGCCGCTGGGGCGATCTCACCGGCCGGCCCAGCCCGCTCTCCACGCCGGACTACATCCTGCAATACGCGGAGGAGTTCCGCGGCTCGCTCGGGCACATGGAGCTGATCGGCATCCACCACTTCATCACGCCGCTGATCGCCGGGGCCGGCGGCACGCCCTTCGCGCAGCCCACGCTGGATTACCAATACATCGACGCCGCGCACGCGCAGGGCGGCATGGCGGGCTTTCCGCATCCCTACTACTCGGTGCCCACCACGCCCGCGATGGCCCACCCCGAGTTCGACCTGAAGCCGGCGGCCCACGGCTTCTACGCCGCCCCGACGACGCCGGACAACGCCGGGCAGAACCTCATCGCCACCGACGTGGCGCTGGGCCGCGGCGACTACTACGAGGTGGCGTCGATGGCGTCGGAGGAGCCAGCCAGCACGGGCTTTTATTACAAGCTGCTC
>DAIDIF010000008.1 GCA_027451805.1 Acidobacteriota bacterium | reverse complement strand
GGACGGCGGGCACCGCGGCCGCGCTGGCGGCGCCGGCTGCGCCGGAGCCGCGCCGGGCGGCGGCGGCGGGCGCCGGCGGGGCGCGCTGGCCGGTGTATGTGGCGATTGGGTTGTCGGGGGCGACGGCGCTGGGCGGCGAGGTGGTGTGGACGCGGCAGTTCGGGATGCTGCTGGGGGCGACGGTGTACGCCTTCGCGCTGATCCTGGCGACGTTTCTGATCGGGATGGGGATCGGGAGCGCGGCGGGGGCGGGGCTGGGCAAGCGGCTGAATCCGCGCTGGGCGCTGGGCTGGAGCCAGATGCTGCTGGTGCTGGGCATCGCCTGGACCTCGTGGCAGATCGCCGATTCGCTGCCCTACTGGCCGATCGATCCGCTGCTGACCACCAGCCCGTACTTCACCTTTCAAATCGACTGGGCGCGCTGCCTGTGGGCGCTGCTGCCGGCGGCGGTGCTGTGGGGGGCGAGCTTTCCGCTGGCGCTGGCGGCGGCGGCCGAGGAGGGCGAGGACCCGGGCAAGATCGTGGGCGGAGTGTACGCGGCGAACACGCTGGGGGCGATCACGGGGGCGCTGATCGTGAGCCTGTGGCTGGTGCCGGCGATCGGGACGCTCGACTGCCAGCGGCTGCTGGTCATCCTGGCGGCGGTGGCGGGGCTGCTGCTGATCGTGCCCGAACTGGCGAAGCGGGCCACGGCGGCGCGGATGGTCTGGACGATCGCGGGGGTGGCGGCGGCGGTGGTGCTGACGGTGAAGATGGATCCGATTCCGGGCGAGCTGGTGGCGTACGGAAGGAAGATGGCGGCGTCGCTGGGGGAATCGAAGCTGGTGACGATGGTGGAGGGGCGAAACTCATCCATCGCGGTGACGCAGTGGAACGACGGCGCGATGGAGATTGACGTGAACGGGCACGTGGAGGCGACGACGGAACCGTTCGACATGAAGCTGCAGCGCATGGTGGGCGAGATTCCGGCGCTGCTCAACCCGGACCCGAAGTCGGTGCTGGGGATCGGGTTCGGGGCGGGGGTGAGCGCGGGAACGTTCACGCGCTATCCCACCATTCAGCACATCACCATCTGCGAGATCGAGCCGGTGATTCCGCCGACCTCGACCAAGTACTTCGCGCAGGCGGATTACGACGTGATGAACAACCCGAAGACGCGGATCGTGTACGACGACGCGCGCCACTACCTGCTGACGACGCAACAGAAGTTCGATGTGATCGCCAGCGATCCGCTGGACATTTTCGTGAAGGGCACGGCGGCGATCTACTCGAAGGAGTACTTCGAGGCGGTGCGGGCGCACTTGAATCCGGGCGGGATGTTCACGCTCTACGTGCCGCTCTACGAGAGCGACGTGGCCACGGTGAAGAGCGAGCTGGCGACGTTTTTCGCGGTGTTTCCGCACGGCTCGGTCTGGGGGAACACGGTGAACGGGCAGGGGTACGACCTGGTGCTGCTGGGGCAGGCGGGGCCGTTGCGGATCAACCTGGACCAGGTGCAGGCGCGGCTGATGCAGCCCAGCTACGCGCCGGTGCTGGAGTCGCTGCAGGAGGTGGGCGTGAACTCGGCGGTGGATCTGCTCTCGACCTTCGCCGACAGCGCCGCGGACCTGGCGCCGTGGACCAAGGGCGCGCCGCTCAACCTGGATTCCGACCTGCGGCTGCAGTACATGGGCGGCTGGGGGATCGACTCGAGCGACGAGGAGCTGATCTGGCAGCAACTGCTGAGCTACCGGCAGCCGCCGTACAACATCTTCAGCGGCAGCCGGGGGATGCTGGAGGCGCTGAACCAGGAGTTCGGGGCGCAGGGGCAGTAAGCGCCCGGGCCGGGCGGGCGGAAGGGGCGCGCGCGGATGCGGCGTTCCGCGGTGGTGTCGGCAACGCTGCCGACGCCGGATTCGGCGGCGCGCCGGAAGGCACGCTAGGCGGCATCCAACGATGCTGGAATCGTGCCTATGCGGACGACGATCGCGCTGGACGATGCGCTGCTGGCGCGGGCGCAGGAGATCACCGGCGTCAAGGAGAAGTCGCGCCTGATCCACGAGGCGCTGCGCGCGCTGCTGGAACGGGAAAGCGCGCGCCGGTTGGCGCGGCTGGGCGGGAGCGCACCGGGATTGCGGGCGCCGCGGCGGCGGCGTTGACCCTGGTTGACACCTCGGTGTGGGTCGAGCACCTGAGACAGGGAAACGCGAGATTGGCGCGGCTCCTGGAGGGGGGTGACGTCGTGGCGCATCCCTACGTCGTCGGCGAGCTGGCGCTGGGGAATTTGCCGCGGCGCGAGGTGGTGCTGGCGGATTTGCTCAATCTGCCTGCGGCGGCGGTGGCAACGCCGGCGGAGGTGCTTGCGTTTACGCAGCGCCAGCGGTTGTACGGACGCGGTATTGGGTTTGTGAATGCCGCGCTGATGGCCTCGGCGGCGCTGACGCCCGGCACTGCCCTATGGACCCACGACCGGCGCCTTCGGGCAGTGGCTGCGGAGCTGGGGTTGGCGGCCGCTTAGAACACTTCGACGCGGACACGCGCGGGGGCACGGGCGAGGGCGCGATCCCGGGTCACGAGCGGGACGTCGAGGGCTTCGGCCAAGGCTACGTAGGCCGCGTCGTAGGCGGTCAGCGAGTGGCGCAGTTGCCAGATGCGGGGCAGCAAAACGCCGTGCGGATAGCGGGTGAGCGGGGGGCCGGCGAGATCGTCGAGGGCCTGGGCGGCGCGGGCGGCAGGGATCAGCGAGGCCAGCACGTGGCGCCGGAGGACCTGAGCGCACTCCAGGTCGATGAGGTGCGGGGCGCAGAGGGCCTCGCCGGCGGCAAACAGGCGGCCGCCAATTGCGGGCGCGGCCTCGGTTCCGAGCAGCGCCTCGAGCAGCGCCGA
>DAIDIF010000007.1 GCA_027451805.1 Acidobacteriota bacterium | reverse complement strand
CGCGCGCCCCGTGCCGGCGGCGCACGTCACGTCAAACCGCAAGGTGATTCCCCCCGCCACTCCGGTCAGCCGGCGCGTCCATACGCCGCGCATCCATTCCCGCCGCAGCAGGAGCGGCAGCACGGCTACGAGGCGGCCCGCTGAGCGAACGGTGAAAACGTGCAAGCACCGTTCCAGCCGGTAGGCGCGGACGTACGCCTGCACCCAATCGGGCCCGTAGAGCGGGCTCGCAACGCAATCCACCGCCAGCGCCCGCCACTCCGCCTCGACCGCTTGCAGCGCGGCGAGCCCGGCCTGACGCTCGACCGCAGGGGTTGCCGATGGCGAATTGGCGGCTATGGACACGGCGTCGCGCCTCACGCCCGGCAGGGCGCCCCGGAGCGGCACCCGGGCGCGCCGGAACAGCGGCCCGTGCCGCGGCGCAATCAGTATGCACTGTTTTGCAGCAGTTGGGCGGCGCCATCCCGCCGGAGTCGCCGGGGCCAGAGTGCGCAACCGGATACACACTGCCCGGCCGATCTCTCCATCCAAGGCACGTGTTTTCAATGGGGGAGACTGGCAAAGCGATTGCACTTCCCCCGGGCGGGAGCACCCGTGCACAGGTGCTCGGGCACGAAACCGGAACCGACTAGCTAGAAGGGATTGAGACTTCGATGAGAGCAAAATTTGTCCAGGTTGCGCTGATTATTCTGGGGCTGGGTGTTTTCGCGATGGCCGGCCCCGTAACACTCACATTTGACTCGGGGGGCGGGAACAGCCCCGGCGGGACCTACTACTACCCTTACACCATCACGGTCAGCAGCTTGGGGAACCTCACTGTGGCCTGCGATGACTTTGTGGATCACGTCGATTCGGGTGAAACGTTCACCGCATGGCAAAGCACCTATGCCGACCTGAGCCACGCGCTGTACAACAACGGCCAGCAGGCCCCCAGCATGCAGTACGACGAGCTGGCCTACCTGTTCACTCAGCTCCAGCCCACTCCGCCGCTGAACAACACGCAAAACGCGGCGCTCAACTATGCGATGTGGGAGCTCTTCGATCCGAGCGCGATCAACACCGATCCGACCACGGGCAACAGCGGCGTTGACAGCTCCCAGTACTGGCTGACGCAAGCGGCGAGCTACAACTATGCCAACTTCGACACCAGCCGATTCGTGATCTTCAGCCCGATTCCGGGCGACACCGCCGGGTGGACCGCCGGACAGCCGCAGGAGTTCATCGGCGAGGTTCCGGAACCCGCCACCTTGGCGCTGCTGGGCACGGGCCTGCTGTTTTTGGCCTTCCTGTTTCGGCGCCGGCTGCATGACGGGATTGGCCCGGACGCCAGCGAGCTAGACCTCCAGGCGTAATTGGCGCTACCCTACCCTGGAAGCCACAGCTGGTGTTAGGCTGCGGCTCTCCAGGGTATTTTTTTTGCCTTCCCCGCCTCCAACGGATCCCGGCGCCATGCCTGCCCCCACTTACGCGGCGCCCACCGCGGCCGCCGCCGAATCCACCCGGCGCGAGGCGCGCGCCACCAGCAACCGCTGGTCGGTGGGCTCCATCTACGCGGTCGTGCTCGCCACCCTGGGGTTGGTGTACGCCCCGGTGCTGGCGGGGCTGGTGCATGACTGGGAGACGAATCCGAACTACTCCCACGGCTTCATTATTCCGTTCGCGGTGGCGTTCTTTGTCTGGCAGCAGCGCGACCGGCTGCGGGCGACGCCGGCGAAACCCAGCCACTGGGGTCTGGCGCTGGCGGTGGCCGCCGAAGCCCAATACCTGATCGGCTTCCTCGGCGCTGAATATTTTCTGCAGCGCACCTCGCTGCTGCTGCTGATCGCGGGCGCGATCGTCTACCTCTACGGCTGGCGCCATCTGCACATGCAGTTGTTTTCCCTGGCGCTGCTGTTTCTGGCGATTCCGCTGCCCATGATCATCTTCAACGCCATCGCCTTTCCGCTGCAGCTGCTGGCCTCCTCCTGGGCGGCGGCGATGCTGGTGCGGTTCGGCATCCCGGTGTTCCGCGAAGGCAACATTCTGGTGCTGCCGCAGCGCACGCTGGATGTCGCCGAGGCCTGCAGCGGCATCCGCTCGCTGTTCAGCCTGCTGGCGCTGGCGATGATGGTGGCCTACTTCGTGCCCACGCGTTTCTGGGTGAAGCTGGGGCTGGTGGCCAGCGCCGTGCCCCTCGCGCTGGCCGCCAACGCCTTTCGGATTGCCGCCACCGGCCTGATTGGCCGCTGGTTCGGGCCGGAGTACAGTGAGGGTTTCTTCCACCTCTTTTCCGGATGGCTGATCTTCGTGTTTGCTTTTTGCGGCTTGCTGCTTGAGGCGGGATTGCTGAGCCGGTGGCTCGGGCACCGCCGGCGACCGGGGGCGCGCTAGCGATGAACGCGCGGACGCGCCGCCACTGGTTGCTGCTCGCCATCCTGCTGCTGGCCACGCTGGGCGCGCGGGCGCGGCTGAGCCACGCCGCGGTGGTGCCGCTGCGCGAGCCCTTGGCGAACTTCCCGGCCCAGGTCGGGCCTTGGCAGCTGATGAGCCAGCCCGCCATGACCAAGGACGAGCTCGCCGTGCTCAAGGCCGACGACTATATGCTGCGCGACTACGGCACCGCGTCGGGCGAAGCGGCCCAACTGTTCGTCGCCTATTACCGCACCCAGCACGCCGGCGACAGCATGCACTCGCCCAAGAACTGCCTCCCGGGCTCGGGCTGGGAGCCCATTCAAAATGACCTGGTCCCGCTCGCGGCCGGCCCGCCGGGAACCATGGTCAACCGCTACGTGGTCGAGAATTCCGGCGACCGCGACCTGGTGTTGTACTGGTACCAGGCGCAGGGGCGGATCATCGCCAGCGAGTACTGGGGCAAGATCTACCTGGTCTGGGACGCGATGCGCGAAAACCGCCGCGACGGCGCCATCGTGAGAGTGCTGGTGCCGATGGGCGAACACCAGACCGTCGCTTCCGCCACCCGCATCGCACTCGATCTCGCCAACCGCAGCCTGCCTCTGCTCAGCCACTTCCTGCCCAAGTGAAGGCGGCGTCCGCCGGCCTGGCCTATACTGGTCTGCAAGCCGCGGCGGGCGGACGCACGGGGCACGGACACACTTCATGACGCAGTGGCTGGTCACCGGCGGCGCCGGGTTCATCGGCTCGAGTTTCCTGCGCCAGGCGCTGGCGGCGCAGCCGGATGTGCGCCTGATCAATCTGGATGCGTTGACCTATGCCGGGCGGCGGGACCATTGCCGCGAGCTGGAATCGGATCCGCGCTACCGCTTCGTGCAGGGCGACATCTGCGACCGCGCCGTGGTGGAAGCGGTGCTGGCCTCGGGCGGCTGCCAGGCGATCGTGCACTTCGCCGCCGAGACCCACGTGGACCGCAGCATCGCCGACGCCGACGCATTCCTGCGCACCAACGTGCAGGGCACCCAAACCCTGCTGGACGCGGCCCGCCGCCACCGGGTGGAGCGCTTCCTGCTGGTCAGCACCGATGAGGTCTACGGCAGCCTGGGCGCGGCGGGCCGGTTCACCGAGGACTCGCCGCTCGCGCCCAACTCCCCCTACGCCGCCAGCAAGGCGGCGGCGGAGCTGCTGGTGCGCGCCGCCGCGCACACCCACGGCCTGCCCGCCATCATCACCCGCGGCTCCAACACCTACGGCCCGCGCCAGTTTCCGGAAAAGCTGATTCCACTGGCGATCGCCCGTGCGCTGGCCGGCGAACCGATTCCGCTCTATGGCCGCGGCGACAACGTTCGCAACTGGATGCACGTGGACGATCACAGCCGCGGCATCCTGGCGGCGCTGCGGCAGGGGGAACCGGGGAAAATCTATAACCTCGGCGGCGACGATGAAGTGGACAATCGCAGCCTGCTGGAGCGCCTGTTGCGCCTGATGGACCGGCCCGCCAGCCTGATCACTCCGGTCCCCGACCGGCCCGGGCACGACTTCCGCTACGCCCTCGACTGCGCCCGCGCCCACACCGAGCTGGGGTGGCGGCCGCGCATACGGCTGGAGGCCGGCCTCGCCGCCACAGTGGCCTGGTATGCGGCCCACGGCGCCGGCAACGCCGAGCCCGCCCGGCCGCCCGCGGGCCTGACTCCCGCCATACGCGCATGACGGCAGCTCCGGCCATCTTCCGCGACCTGCCCGGCGCCAGCCCGGCGCTGGCGGCGCCCACCGCCCGCCCGCGCGGCATCGGCGCGGTGATCGCGGACTTGCCGGCCGCCGAGCTGATCGCCGGCGTCGCCATCGACGCGGGCCGGCTCTGGCCCGACGACCGCGGCTATTTCACCGAACTGTTTCGCTTGGGCGATGCGGCCGCGACGTTCACACACGGCTTCCAGCAGGCGCAAGTCTCCGCCGCGCTCTCCTATCCCGGCGTAATTAAAGCGTTTCACTACCACCGGCGGCAGACCGATCTGTGGGCGCCGGTGCGCGGCCAATTCCAGGTGGCGCTGCTCGATTTGCGCCGGGAGTCTTCCTCCTTCGGGCGCGTGAACACGCTCTATCTGGGCGAATGGCGCCCTTGGCGGCTGCGCATTCCCGCCGGCGTGGCGCACGGCTACAAAAGTCTGGGCACCGACGCCGCGCTGATGCTGTACGCCACCGACCGTTTCTATGACCCCGCCGACGAGGGCCGCCTGGCGCACGACGACCCGGGCATCAACTACGACTGGAGCCTGCAGCACCGATGAAGCTGCGCAAGGGCGTGATTCTCGCCGGCGGTCTGGGTACCCGCCTGCTGCCGCTGACGAAGATCACCAACAAGCATCTCCTGCCGGTGTTTGACCGCCCGATGGTGTACTTTCCACTGCAGATGCTGGTGGCCGCCGGCATCACCGAGGTGTTGCTGGTCACCGGCGGCAACACGGCCGGCGATTTTCTGCGCCTGCTGGAAAACGGCGAGGAGTTCGGCTGCAGCCTGCGCTACGCCTACCAGCGCGGCGAGGGCGGCATCGCGGCGGCGCTGAAGCTGGCGCGCGAGTTCGCCGCCGGCGACCCGCTGGCGGTGCTGTTGGGCGACAACCTGTACGAAAACGGGATCGCCGCCGCGGCGGAAGACTTCCGCCGGCAGTCGGAGGGCGGCCGCATCCTGCTCAAGGAGGTCGCCGATCCGCAACGCTTCGGGGTGCCGGTGATGGAAGGCGGCCGCCTCCTGCGCATCGAGGAAAAGCCCGCGCAGCCGGCGTCGCGTTACGCCGTCACCGGCTGCTACTTCTACGACGCCGGCGTGTTTGAGAAGATCGACCGTTGCCGCCCCTCGGCGCGCCAGGAGCTGGAGATCACCGACGTCAACAACCTCTACCTGCAAGAAGGCAGACTCGAGGCCTCCTTCGTCGCCGGCTGGTGGGGCGACGCGGGAACCTTCGACTCCTTGCGCCGGCTCAGCAACCTGGTGGCCGAGCAGGGAGCTGCGGCGCGGAACGCCGCGCCGGCGGGCGGCGATGGAAGCCATTGACGTACTCCACCTCCGCGCCTCGAATTTCGTAGGCGGCCCCGAGCGGCAGATCCTGCGCTACGCGGACCATGAGCGCGGCGGCCGGCTGCGCGTGGCCGTGGCCACGTTTGTGGACCGCAGCGAAGGCGAGGGCAAGGCGCTGCTGGCCGCGGCCGCGGCGCAGGGCACCGAAGCCCTGCCGTTGGATGGCGGCGGCTGGCGCGACCTCGCCGGCCTGCGCCAGTTGACCGCGCTGCTGCGGCAGCGCCGCGTGCGCCTGCTCTGCGCTCACGCTTATCGCGCCGACCTGCTCGGATCCTGGGCGGCGCGGCGCGCGGGCGTGCCCATCGCCTGGTTCCTGCGCGGCTGGACCGGCGAGGATCGGCGCGTGCGCGCCTTCGAGGCGCTGGACCGCCATTTCCTGCCCCGCGCCGATCGCGTGGTGTGCCTGTCCCAAGGGCAGCGGGAGCGGGTGCTCGCGCTGGGGATTCCGGCCGCGCGGGTTCGCGTGGTGCCCAATGTGGTCGAACCCCAGCCCACCGGACGGGAGGAAGCCCGGCGGCAGATGCAGCAGCGGTTTGGCCTGCGGCCGGAGGCCGTTTGGGTGGGCGCCGGCGGCCGGCTCAGCCCGGAAAAGGGCGCCGCCGACCTGCTCGCCGCTGCCGCCCGGCTGGCTCGTCCGGACGTGGAGTTCATCCTCTTCGGCGACGGCCCCCTCCGCGCCGAGTTGGAGGCGCGCGCGCGCCAACTGGGGCGGGCGGCGGTTCACTTCGCCGGCTTCACCCCCGACCTCCGGACCCTGCTGCCCGGGCTTGATCTGCTCGTGAACCCTTCCCATCGCGAGGAAATGCCGAACATCGTGCTCGAGGCGATGGCGGCAGGCGTCGCCGTGGTCGCCACCGCCGTCGGCGGGGTGGCGGAGCTGGCCGGCGATCCTGCGGCGGTGCGCCTGATCGGGGCGGGCCAGCCGGAGACGATGGCCGCCGCCATCGCGGAAATGCTGGATAACGCCGAGCACCGCAACGCCTGGGCGGCACGGGGCCGCCGGCGGGTGGCCGCCGCCTACGCCCCGGCATGCCAGCGCGACGCGCTACGCGCCCTCTATGCGGAATTCCTGCCCGCCACCGCTGGCGCCTGACGCGGCTGCCGCTCAGCCGCGGCCGGCGCCCGCGGCCTTGGTGTTGGTGGGCGTGTCCAGTCCGTACATGCGCAGCTTGTAGAGCAGCGCCTTGTAGCTGATGTTGAGCAGGCGCGCCGCTTCCTTGCGCACGCCGTGCGCCTGCGCCAGCACCTCGGCGATGACTTCGGCTTCGGCCTCGCCCTTCAGGCCGCGCACCAGCGACTTCAGGTCGCGCTGTTCGCGCGCCGGCGGCGCGGGGGCTCCGTTGGCGCGGGCCGGCGGCCGCGCGCCCAGCGTCAGCGACCGCGGCGCCGCCGCCACCTTGCCGGCGGCGACTTTGCGCTGGATCTCCTCCAGCACCAGGTTCTCGTCCGCCAAAATCAGGTAGCGCTTGACGAAGTTCTCCATCTCGCGCAGATTTCCCGGCCAGTCATACTCCACGCACGCCTGCAGCAGCTCGGCCGAGTAGGGCAGCGAGGGGCGCACGAACGTCTCCGCGAAGCGGGTCATGAAATGGCGTAGCAGCACCGGAATCTCCTCCCGGCGCTCGCGTAGCGGCGGCAACTCGATGGTGAAGCCGCTGAGGCGGTAAAACAAATCGCTGCGGAACCGCTGGTCCGCCATGGCGCTGTGCATATCCAGGTTGGTGGCGCTGATGATGCGCGCGTCGGTCGTCGAAGCGCGGGTCGCGCCCAGGCGGGTGAAGCTGCCGTCCTGCAGCACGTGCAGCAGCTTGGCCTGCAGCGATGGCGGCATCTCGCCAATCTCGTCCAGGAAAATCGTGCCGCCGCGCGCCAGCTCGAACTTGCCGGGCTTGGCTTTGACCGCGCCGGTGAACGCCCCCGCCTCAAAGCCGAAGAGCTCGCTCTCCAGTAGCTCGCCCGGCAAGGCGGCGCAATTCACCTTGATGAAGGGGCGCGCCGCCTGCGGCGAGCGGTGGTGCACCAGATGCGCCAGCACTTCCTTGCCCGTCCCGCTCTCGCCCAGCAGCAGCACCGGCACATTCAGGCTCGCGACTTGCAGCACCTGCTGGTAGGCGGCCTGCATCGCCGGCCCGGCCAGCACGCAGATGCGGTCGCCGATGCGTTCCACCCCGGGCAGCGCCAGCGGCGCTTCGGCCGCGCTGGCCAGCGGCGCCAGCCGCAACAGCGCGGTCAAATCGACAGCGCGCAGCGGCTTGGTCAGGTAGTCGGCGGCGCCTAGTTGGGCGGCGAGCACCGCCTTGCGGGTGTCGTTGACGTTGGACACCATCACGATCTTCAGCCCGCTGTGCGCCTGGCGCAGCCGCTCCAGCGTCTCCAGTCCGCCCATGCCGGGCATGACCATATCCAG
>DAIDIF010000006.1 GCA_027451805.1 Acidobacteriota bacterium | reverse complement strand
TTCGGCTCGCTAGCAGGCGATCGGAAGGAATATGCTAAGTTACGCACTAGAGCGTTCGCTGGAGCGTTCCCTGGACGAATATGGAATACGCAACACCCGGGCCCCGAGACGATGAGGACGTCCTTCAAGCCGTAATCGCGGCCTTGAGGCCGCTCTCGCCAGAGTCGAAATCGCGCGTTATCGGGACCGTTTCGACCTTCTATGGGCTTGGCGCCCGGCCGATTGAGCCCGCTGGGCCCGCGACGGCCCGCTCAGCGCCCGCGGCCGACGCGGAGGGAGCGGGGGTCTCCCCCAAGCAATTCGTCGCCGAGAAGGAGCCGAGAACCGATGTCGAACGGGTGGCGTGCCTTGCGTATTACCTCACCCATTACGCGGACCTGCCGCATTTCAAAACCGTTGATATAAGCCGGCTCAATACAGAGGCGGCGCAGCCAAAATTTGCCAATGCGGCGGCCTCGGTGAACAACGCGGGAAAAATGGGGTACCTGGTCGCGGCAACGAAGGGCGAGAAGCAGCTAAGTGCGGCCGGCGAGCGGTTCGTGCTCGCGCTCCCGGACCGCGAGCGGGCGAAGGCGGCGATGGAGAACGGCCGGCCGCGGCGCCGCGGCCGCAAGGGCCGCAAGGGGCGGTAGCCTGCCCATCGAGCCCCGCCACCCGGCGATCCGCCTTGCCTTCTTCAATCACAAGGGTGGGGTCGGCGAGACGACGCTGACCGTCAACGTCGCCGCGGCGCTCGCCGATGCTGGCAAGAAAATACTCCTGGTCGACTCCGACCCGCAGTGCAACCTGACGTCGCATCTGATCGAGGAGTCGGTCGTCGACGAACTCCTTAATCAGTCTGAAGCGCCCGTCGGGAGGACGCTCTGGTCGGCGGTCAAGCCATTCGTAGAGTCCGACGGGGACATCCGTCTAATCGAGCCAATTCCGCTGAGCGATGAAAGGATCGCCCTTATGCCGGGAGACCTGCGCCTCTCGGAATTCGAGGCCGACCTAAGCCAGCTTTGGGCCGAGTGCTTCCAGCGCCGGCCCAGGGGGTTCAAGGGAACCACCGCCCTGAGCAGGCTTGTCAACCACGTTTGCAAGAGCCGCTCTGTTGACTTCGTGCTTTATGACGCAGGGCCTAACGTGGGTGCGCTCAACCGGGTTCTCCTCCTGGATTGCGATTACTTCATAGTTCCAGCCGCGTGCGACCTCTTCTCCGTTCGCGCGATCACAACTCTGGGCCGCACCCTGGCAAGCTGGGTCAATGATTGGTCCACCGTCCAGGCTCTGGCACCCGACGGGACTTATTTGCTGCCCGGGCTGCCCGATCTCCTCGGATACGTCCCCCAACGCTTCAGGATTTATCGCGGCGAGGTCACGCAGGGCCAGACAGGGTACATCTCGCAGATCGAAAAGCACCTGCGGATCGACGTTGTAAAGCCCTTGCACGCTGCCTCCGCGAAACTCGCAAATCGTCCGTTTACCCGATTGCAGCTCGGAATGATCAAGGATTTCGGATCGCTCGTGCAGCCCTCGCAGGCGCAGGGAGTGGCAATCGCGAACTCCACCGCGGGGACCGCGGTCCAGCGGGAGGAGGCGCGGGCCGCATTCGCGCGGATAGCAAGGAGGATAGCCGCTCTCCAGAAGGGGAAGAGCAAGTGAAGGGGTTCGGCCGGCCGAGCGGAAGCGAAGCAATTAAAATCGACGGACTCGTCGCCCACTTCTCCCAGAACCGGCCTCTCTTCAAGAACTTGCTGAATTCCTTGGTCTCGACATTGCGGGAAGACGAAGAACTGGCCGGCGCCATTCACTCAGTACGGTCACGCGTCAAGGACGTCGAGCACCTCAGAGCAAAGCTGCACCGAAAGGCGCGGGACGCGAGGGCCGCGGGGAAGGCGTTCGATATCCAGCCCGGCAACCTTTTCGAGAAAATAAATGACCTCGCCGGCTGCCGCATCATCTACCTCCATACAGCGCAGTTCCGCCAGATCCATAAGCGTCTGGCCGAGATCCTTGACGAATACGGGTACGCGGTAATCGAGGGGCCCACAGCGAGGACGTGGGACGACGAGAGTCGGCAGATCTTCAGGGCGGAGGGCATCGCCACCGCCGACAGCCCGTCTCTATATACGAGCGTCCACTATGTCGTCATGGCGAACCAGAGGACAAAGATCACCTGCGAAGTTCAGGCGCGGACCCTGGCCGAGGAGCTCTGGGGCGAGGTTGACCACATGGTGAACTACCCGGACCAGTCCGGGAGCATGCCCTGCCGCGAGCAAATCAAGGCTCTCGCCCGACTGACGTCCGGTTGCACGCGCCTCGTCGACTCGATTTTCGCCACCCAGGAGGAGTTCGTTTCGCGTGCGGCGGAGGTCGCTAGGCCCGCTGGCGCGCGCCGCGCGCCTAAGCCGGCCGGGCGCGGACGGGGCCGGGGCGGGGCGCGTTAGAGCGGCTCCCGCGTTGGCGCAGCCGGCGTTGGGGGGGCGTGCGGCCTTTGTTGGTGAAAAGGGCGTGTCCCGGACGTTGGGCAGCCGTAAAGCCCCGCTGGAGCTGCCTTACGGCGGCGGAAAACCTGTTAAGCTGGACCCATGTTTGAGGAGGATACCTCTCCCCCGCCGCCGCCGAAGCCGGGGTTGAGCGTCGCGGCCGGCGTGATTCTGGCGTTGGCGATTGCCGCGGTGGCCGGCGGCTTGTACTGGGTCTACACCCAGTATCAGGCGACAGTGCAGCAGGTGGCCGCGTTGCAGGCGACCACCAAGTCGCAGGCGGAGAGCATCCGCGTGCTCGGCGAACGCCTGCACCTCAGCGCCGCCGAACTGGCGCGGCTGAGCTCCACCACCAACCAGGTGCGGCAGACGGTCAGCCAGACGCAGCAGCAGCTGGCCAGCACGCAGCAGCAGACGCTGACACTGGCGCAACAGCAGGCGCAGGCGGCCAACGACATCGCCACGGTGAAGCAGCAGACCGGCACCCAATTCGGCGCCATCAACGGCCAGATCACCGGCGTCAAGGGCGACGTCAAGACCACCCAGAAGGAAGTGGCGCAGACGCGGGCGGAGCTGGAAGCCACCAAGGCGCAGCTCAAGTCCACCATCGGCGACCTGGGGGTGCAGAGCGGGCTGATCGCCACCACCTCGAAACAACTGCGGGTGCTGGAGCAGGAGGGGGCGCGCGCCTACTTCGAGTTCCAGCTCGCCAAGACGAAGAAGCCGGTGCGGGTGGGCAACAGCGCGGTCTGGCTGCAGGTGAAGAAGATCGACAGGAAGCACGAGAAGTACACCGTGGACGTGTACTGCGACGACACCAAGGTCGAGAAGAAGGACAAGACCCTGAACGAGCCGGTGCAGTTCCTGGTGGGCAGCGACCACGCGCTCAACGAATTGGTGGTCTACCAGATCGCCAAGAAGACCATCACCGGCTATCTTTCGGCCCCGAAGTACCCCAACGCCATCGCGGGCAAAGGCGGGAACTGAGCTGGCCGGCGCTGCGCCTGGCGGCGACCGCGGCGCGGGGCAGGAACTGGTCCGCGGGCTGACGCTGCGCGGCGCGGTCGCGGTCAACATCATTGACATGGTCGGGGTGGGGCCGTTCATCACCCTGCCGCTGATCGTGGCCGCCATGGGCGGGCCGCAGGCGATGTTGGGCTGGGTGCTGGGCGCCGGCTTTGCGCTCTGCGACGGGCTCATCTGGGCGGAGCTGGGAGCCACCTTTCCCGAAGCCGGCGGCTCCTACCGCTATCTGGCGGAGTGCTACGGGCCGAAGTGGGGCAAGCTGGCGTCGTTCCTCTTCGTCTGGCAGTTGAGCTTCAGCGCGCCGCTGTCGCTGGCCAGCGGCTGCATCGGACTGGCGATGTACGCCAGCTACTTCTGGCCGGGGCTGAATCACGTCTTTTGGGGCGCGGCGGGCGGGACGTTCGCGCTCAGCGGCGTGACGCTGGCGGCAATCGTGGCCTGCCTGTTGGCGCTGGCGCTGGCCTACCGCAAGGTGGCGGCGGCGGGCCGGGTGGCGCAGTGGCTGTCGGTCGGGGTGGTGGCGACGCTGCTCTGGGTGATCGGGGCGGCGGCGCTGCACTTCCACCCGGCGCGGGCGTTCACCTTCCCGCAGGGCGCGTTTGCGCCGGGCGCGGGGTTCCTGCTCGGGCTGGGCTCGGCGATGCTGATCGCCACCTACGATTACTGGGGCTATTACAACGTCGCCTTCCTGGGCGGCGAGGTCCAGCGGCCGGAGCGCAACATCCCGCGGGCGATCCTCTGGTCCATCGCGATCGTGGCGGCGCTCTACCTGGCGATGAACGTGGGCGTGATCGGCGTGCTGCGCTGGCGGACGCTGCTGGGGGCGAACGCGCCGGCGCACGAGTACGTGATCGCGGTCTTCTTCCAGCACCTCTACGGCGCCTGGGCGGCGAAGCTGGCGGCCGGGCTGATCATGGCGGCGGCGTTCGCCTCGGTGTTCGCGCTGCTGCTGGGCTACTCGCGCGTGCCCTACGCGGCGGCGGTGGACGGCAACTTTTTCGGCGCGTTCGCGCGCCTGCACCCGCAGGGCAAGTTTCCGCACGTGGCGCTGCTCTGGCTGGGCGGGGTGGCGGCGCTGTTCTGCTGCTTCAGCCTGGGGGCGGTGATCGCGGCGCTGGTGGTGATCCGGATCGCGCTGCAGTTTCTGGTGCAGGCGGTCGGGCTGCTGCGGCTGCGGCGCACCCGGCCGGAGCTGCCGCGGCCCTTCCGCATGCCGTTCTATCCGGCGCCGGTGCTGCTGGCCGTCGCCGGCTTCGTCTACGTGCTGTTCGCGCGCACCGGCTCGTGGGTGCAGTTGGGGGATGCGGGCGTGGTGCTGGCGGCGGGGCTGGCGGTGTATGGCGCGCGGCGATTCGTCAAGAACCACTAAGCCGCCCGCCGCCGCGGCGCCGCCCGCCCGCGGATTGGCGCGCGGCCTCGGCCTGCGCGGCGCGCTGGCGCTGAACCTGATTGACATGATCGGCGTGGGGCCGTTCATCACCCTGCCGCTGATCGTGCAGGCGATGGGCGGCCCGCAGGCGATGCTGGGCTGGCTGCTGGGCGCGGGGCTGGCGCTGTGCGACGGGCTGGTATGGGCGGAGCTGGGCGCGGCGCTGCCGGGCGAAGGCGGCACCTATCACTACCTGAGCGAGATCTTCGGGCGCGAGCGCTGGGGCCGGCTGCTATCGTTCCTCTTCATCTGGCAGCTTCTCTTCAGCGCGCCGCTGACCATCGCCAGCGGCTGCATCGGGCTGGCGCTGTACGCCGCTTACCTGTGGCCGGGGCTGCACGCCGGCGTGGTGGCGGCGGACTGCTGCCTGCTGGCGCTGGGGCTGGCGTATCAGCGCATCGGCTGGATCAACCGCGTCTCGCAGTGGCTGTGGGCGGGCGTGGCGCTCACCGTGGGCTGGGTGATCTTCGCCGGGGCGACGCATTTCCACGCCGCGCGGGCGTTCGATTTTCCCCCGCACGCGTTCGCGCTGGGGGGCGGATTCTTCCTCGGGCTGGGTTCGGCGATGGCGATCGCCACCTACGACTACTGGGGCTATGAGAACGCCAATTACCTGGCGGGCGAGGTGGTGCGGCCCGAGCGCACGCTGCCGCGGGCGATCCTGGGCTCGATCGCGATCGTGGCGGCGCTCTACTTCGCCATGAACGTCACCGTGCTCAGCGTGGTGCCCTGGCGGACGCTGCTCGCCGGCGCGGCGGGCAATGCGCAGGCGCACGTGATCTCGGCGATGATGCAGCGGGTTTACGGATCGGGCGCGGCCCGGGTGGCGACGCTGCTGATCGTGTGGACCGCGTTCGCCTCGGTGTTCTCGCTGCTGCTGGGCTACTCACGCGTGATCTATGCGGCGGCGGCGGGCGGCAACTTCTTCCCCGCCTTCGCGCGGCTGCACCCCAGGCACCGCTTCCCCACCACGGCGCTGCTGGCGCTGGGGCTGGTGGCGGCGGGGTTCTGCTTTCTGCGGCTGGACGAG
>DAIDIF010000005.1 GCA_027451805.1 Acidobacteriota bacterium | reverse complement strand
GCCGTTCCGCCGCGGTGGGGCCTGCGGGCGCTGCGTTGGCGCGGGCGCTCACTGCGGCGCCGGGGGGTCGGCCTGGGCATGGCGCGATTTTATCGCTGTTCGGCGCGCGGAACGCTCGGCCTACGGCGGGCCGAGGGGGCGTGGGCGGCGTACAGTTCGGGATAGGAGCGGGGTTCGGCGCGGTCGAGGTCGAGCGCGAGGGCGCGGGCGGTGGAGCGGATCCAGGCGGGCGGGCCTTCGAGCTCGAGGTAGGCGCCGAAGGGGGTTTGGTCGAACGCGACCTCGCCGCGTTCGCTCTTGCGCGACCAAAGGGTGCGGCGGCGGGCGTAAACGAAGGTTTCGCGAAAGCCGAGGAGTTGGAGCAGGGCGCGGGTTTGCGGGCCGCCGGCGACCGCGGTTTCCGATTCGGGGCGGATCTTCAGGGCGCCGCGAAGTTGGCGCGGGCCTTTGGCGGTGAGCAGCCAGTGCGCGCCGCTCTTGCGCAGGCGCAGGAGGCGGCCCGAGCGGCGGAGGGTGGAGCGGGCATCGTCGAAGATCCAGTTTGTTTCTTGAAGCGAGGGGCTGGGCCGGTAGCCTTGGGCGCGCAGGCGGGCGCGGAGGGTGCGTGGACTTGGAACCGGAATCTTGGCTTCAATTTCGAGCCCCGCCCCGGCCATGCTCAGTGGCTGCGGGCGACGACCAGCTCGGGTAGCCGGGCTAACGCGTCGCGCCAGGGCGAAGGGGGGAACTCGAGCATGGCGGCGAGGGCGCGGTCGGCCTGCTCGCGGCTTTCGCGGCGGGCGCGCTCGAGCGCGCCGCTGGCCTGGACCAACGACTGCACGGCGGGCCAGGGGACCGAAACGTAGCCGCGATCTTCGAGCACCTGCTCGAAACGGCGGCGGTCCGCCGCGGGCGCGGCTTGGTAGGCGTAGATCGCCGGCAGCGTCATCTTGCCTTCGCGCAGGTCGCCGCCCACGGGCTTGCCCAGCACGGCTTCCGAGGCGGTGAAATCGAGCAGGTCGTCCACCATCTGGAAGGCGAGGCCCAAGTGGCGGCCGAAGCGCTCCAGGCGCTGGCACTCCGCCTCGGGGCGGCCGGCGGCGAGCGGCGCGAGTTGCGCGCCGACGGCGAAAAGGCGGGCGGTCTTGCGCTCCATCAGATCGAGGTGCTCGGCGGGGGCAACGACGCGGCCCTGCATCTCGAGCTGCAGCAGCTCGCCCTCGACCATCGCCTGGGTGAGGGAGATGAGCGCGTCGAGCACGCCGAAGTGGCGCTCCTCGAGCGCCAGGCGGAAGGACTGCATGTAGAGCCAGTCGCCGGCGAGCACGCTGCGCTGATTGCCCCAGCGGGCGTTGGCCGAGGGCTGGCCGCGGCGGGTGGGGGCCTCGTCAATCACGTCGTCATGGATCAGCGTGGCGGCGTGGATCATCTCGACGATGGCGGCGAGGCGGATGCGGGTGGGGGCGGGGCAGCCGGTGAGCCGGCCGGTGAGCAGCACCATGGCGGCGCGCACGCGTTTGCCGCCGCTCTGCTGCAAGTGGCGGCCGATGGCGTCCACCGCGGCCGAGCCGGCGGTGGCGCCGTCGCGCAGCGCGGCTTCCACCTGGTCCAACTCCTCGCGCACCAGCGCCAGTGCATCCAGCCCGGCTTCGCTCAAGGTCGGGTTCATGAGCTGCGATAGTTGAGGAACTGCAAGTCGAGGCCGAAGTCGTGCGCCTTGACCAGGGCGATGATCTCCTGCAGGGTGTCGCGATCCTTGCCGGAGACGCGCACCACGTCGCCCTGGATCGAGGCCTGGACTTTCTTCTTGGAGTCTTTGATGACGCGCACGATCTCGCGCGCCTTTTCGGCGGGGATGCCGTTCTGCACGCTGATGGTCTGGCGCACGGTGCTGCCGGCGGCGGTTTCGACCGCGCCATAGCTCAGCGCGCGCAGCGAGACGCCGCGGCGGACCAGCTTCTGCTGCAGGATTTCGGTCACCGCCTTGAGTTTATAGTCGTCCTGGGTGGCGAGGGTCAAGCTGGGGGCTTTTTCATCCCAGTGGATGATGGTGTGGGCATCCTTGAGGTCGTAGCGGGTGGAGGTCTCTTTCAGCGCCTGCTGCACGGCGTTGGCGACCTCCTGCGGGTTGACCTGGCTGGCGATGTCGAAGGAGTTCTCTTGCGCGGCCATGGGGGATAGTGTAACGCGGGGGCGAGGTGACGACGGCCGCGCCCGGGCTCACTGGCGGTGGAGGCGGTGGCTCGGCCACCTTTTGCTCAGGCCGCCCTCCCGTTGGTCGGGCCGTGGCCGTGCTTCGATCCCCGGCAACGGACGCCCGCTGGCGCTCCGGGCGTCTCCCCGTTGCCGCGTGACGTCAGCGTCGCGTAAAGCGCACAGCAGTGCGGCAAAGTCGGGGTTCATTTTGAATCAGGCCGGCGAGCCGAAACTGTTCCTGTGTCAATGGCCAAACCAGCGCCAAACTTTCCTGGGGCGTGAGCGGCGGCCAGGGTTGGCGCTCGGCGTCGGTCGCCTGGGCGTGCGAGGCGAAGACGCGGATTGCAGGCAGGGTCGGTCTTGGAATGCCGGCCATGCTGCTATTTTCGCACGGTGGCTCGGCCACCTTTTGCTCATGCCGCCCTCCCGTTGGTCGGGCTGTGGCCGTGCTTCGATCCGCGGCAACGGACGCCCGCTGGCGCTCCGGGCGTCTCCCCGTTTCCCCGTTAGGCGGCGCGGGGGAAGAGGCGATGGAGGTTGGCCGAGGTGACGGCGGCGATTTCCTCCAGCGGGACGCCGCGGAGGGTGGCGAGCGCCAGCGCGGTGTCGCGGACGAAGGCGGGCTCGTTGCGGCGGCCGCGGTGGGGAACGGGGGCCAAATAGGGCGCGTCGGTTTCGATCAGGATGCGATCGGCGGGCGCGGTGCGGGCAACGTCGCGCAGCGATGCGAGCTTGGGGAAGGTGAGCATGCCGGAAAACGACAGGTAGAAGCCGAGCTCGAGCGCGCGGGCGGCTTCGGCTGGGCCGCCGGTGAAGCAGTGGAAGACGCCGCCGGGCGGGGAAACAGCGGCGAGGGCGGCGAAGCAATCGTCGAAGGCGTCGTCGCTGGGCGCGGGGCTGGAGGCCCCGCTTCGGCAGTGGATGCTGACCGGGAGGCCGAAGTCGCGGGCAAGCGCGAGCTGGCGTTCGAGGACGGCGCGCTGGACGGGGCGCGGGGAGTGGTCGTAGTGATAGTCGAGGCCGATCTCGCCGATGGCGAGGACGAGCGGCTCGGCGGCGTCGGTCGCGAGCTGCGCCCAGGTTGCGTCTGAGGCTTGGGCGGCGTCGTGGGGATGGATGCCGGCGGTGGCCCAAAGCTTCAGACCCGGGACCGAGGCCTGGTGGGCGCGGGCGAACGCGGGGGCGGCGATGGCGACGATGCCGCTCACGCCGACGGCGGCCGCGCGCCGCAGCGGCGCCAGCGGATCATCAACAAAGGCGGGGTCGGCCGGATGGCAGTGGCTGTCGATCAGCACGGGGATTAACGCAAGCGGGCGGCTTTGATAGAACGCGGGGCCGATCGTGGCTGCGCCACGACACCCGCTACTATGCACGGGCGGGGCTGCGCGGGGACCCCCGAGTAGCCCCGCTCCGCCCCGCCCTCGAGGGCGAGCTGGCGCGGGGCCGGTCGAGACTGCGCCGCTGACGGCAATTTAGCGCAAGCGCGCGCCATTGGGTGTGTCCTCCGGGACGGAGACCAGCACCGGCGTGCCGGCGTCGCCGACGGCGGCGGCGACGATCATGCCGTTGGACTCGAGGCCGCGCAGTTTGCGCGGGGCGAGGTTGGCGACGATCACCACCTTGCGGCCGGGCAACGTCGCGGGATCGTAGGCGAGCGCGATGCCAGCGACGATCTGGCGGACTTCGGCGCCGATGTCCACCGTCAGCTTGAGCAGCCTGTCGGCGCCGGGGATGCGCTCGGCGGTGACCACCTGGCCGACGCGCAGATCCACCTTGGCGAAATCGTCAATCGCGATTTTGGGTTCAGCGGCGGCGGCCGGTGCGGCGGGTGCAGCCGGCGCGGCCTCGAGCTGGCGCAGTTCTTCCACGGTCTTCTCCTTGTCGCGGCGCGGAAAGAGCGCCTCGAATGTGCCGATGCGGTGGCCGGCGGGGACTTCGTCCCAGCGAAAGTCGCCGAACTTGATTTCACCGACCGGGGTGGCAAAGCCGAGTTGCTCCCAGAGGCGCTGCGCGCTGGCGGGCAGCGCGGAGGCGAGCAGCACGGCGGTGGCGCGCAGCGCCAAGAAGGCGTGGCGCAGGACGCGGTCCAGGCGCTCGGGCTGATCCTCGAGCGCCCAGGGCTTCTCGGCGGCGAGGTAGCGGTCCATGTCGCCGATCAGATGCCAGACCTCGGCCAGGCCGCGGGAGAAATCCCACGCCGCCATGCGGGTGCGAAACTCCTCGACCGCGATGCCGACCGAAGGCGCGCCTTCAGCGGGGGCTTCCGCCGGCACGACGCCCTGGCGGTAGCGCTGGATCATGGTCAGGGTGCGGCTGGCGAGGTTGCCCCAGCCGTTGGCCAGATCGGCGTTGTAGCGCTCGAGCAGGGCGTCGTAGCTGAAGTTGCCGTCCTGGCCAAAGCTGACCTCGCGCAGCAGGAAGTGGCGCAGCGGATCGGCGCCGAGCACCTGGCGGATGGGCTCGGCCTGGACCACGTTGCCGACCGACTTCGACATCTTTTCCTGATCGAACAGCAGCCAGCCGTGGGCGACGATGCCGTGCGGCAGCGGCAGGCCGGCGGCCATGAGAAACGCCGGCCAGTAGACGCAGTGGAAGCGGACGATCTCCTTGCCCACCAGGTGCCAGGCGGGCCAGAGGCGCTGCCAGTTGGCCTGGTCTTCGGCGCGGGGCGAGCCGTAGCCGATGCCGCTGAGGTAGCCGATGAGGGCGTCAAACCAGACGTAGAGCACATGGCGCTCGTCGCCGGGGATGGGGATGCCCCAATGGATCGAGGTGCGGCTGATGGAGACGTCGCGCAGGCCGGCCTCGACGAAGGCGATGACCTCGTTGCGGCGGGTCTCGGGGCGGATGAAGTGCGGGTGCTTGCGGTAATGATCGAGCAGCGGCCGCTGGAAGGCGGAGAGGCGGAAGTAGTAGTTCTCCTCCGTCACCCGTTCCGTGGGCCGGCCGCAGAGGGGGCAGGGCGCGCCGACTTCGGCGCCTTCCCCGACGAAGAGCTCGTCGGAGACGCAGTAGGGGCCGGAGTAGCTGCCCTTGTAGACGGCGCCGTTACGCTGCAGGCGCTGGAAGATGTCCACCACGGCGGCGGCGTGGCGGGGCTCGGTGGTGCGGATGAAGTAGCGGTAGTCGAGGCCGAGCCGGTCCCACTCCGAGCGGAAAGCCTGGGCGACGCCGTCGGCGAACTGCTGCGGCGAGACGCCGGCGGCTTCGGCGGCGCGTTGAATCTTCTGCCCGTGTTCGTCGGTGCCGGTGAGAAAGCAGGCCTCGCGCCCCTGCTGGCGCTGGAAGCGCACCATGGTGTCGGCCACGATGGTGGAGTAGGCGTGGCCGAGGTGGGGGCGGGCGTTGACGTAAAAGAGCGGCGTGGTGAGGTAGAAGGCGGATTCGGGCGGCGCGGGCATGCGCTTTCATTCTACGCGGCTAGCCGCCGCGGCCAGGCGGCGGGCTCCGGGCAACCGCGCGGCGCCGGCGGACGGACCCGGCCGCGCGTCGGTGCAACGTTAATAGTAAGGTGCGGGCGCGGGCGCCGGCAGGTTCGCGTGGCGCCGATCTCCTACTGGTGCTAGTAGAGGTTATTTTCTTGTAACTTTTTTGTGATTTTCGCTTGACAGCTTGCGCAGGGGTCGGGCAATATCGCCCGGTCGGGAAATGCTGTTTGCCGCATGACCCGGCGTGCGCGGTATTTTGTCCGAATCTTTTGTCTGAATTTGGGGGGAGGATTATTCATGCCGCAAGGTTTCAGTAGCAAGCGTGTGGGAACCTTTGCTCTCGTCTTCTTGGCGATGGCGGGGTGGCTGTGTTTTTCGCCCGCACTTGCGCGAGCGCAGAATACAAATAGCGGTACCGTGACCGGCCAGGTAACGGACGCGCAGGGCAAAGCGATTGTGGGCGCGGTGGTCGTGATGACCAACCAGGCCACCAATGGGGCCCTGCCGACGGTGACCAACAGCGCCGGGCGCTACATCTTTGTGAACGTGCAGCCGGGCACGTACACCCTGGACATCAAGAAGACCGGCTTCAAAGAAGCGACCGTCAAGAATCAGGACGTGCCGGTGGGCAAGCCGCTGACGGTGAATGTGCCCATGCAAGTGGGCGCGGCCACGCAGACGGTCGAGGTGACGGCCTCGGGCGCCCAGTTGCAGACGATGAACGCGACCGTGGGCGAGACGCTGGGCTCGAACGCGATTCTCAAGCTACCGGCGCTCAACCGCGACGCCAACTCGCTGACCGTGTTGCAGCCCAACACCCAGCCGGATGGCGGCGTGGGCGGCGCGGACAGCGACCAGAACACCTTCACGCTGGACGGCGGGCAGAACTCGAACGACATGGACGGCAACAACGCCGATTACACGCCGGCCACCGGCGGCATGACCTCGGGCGTGATGCCGACGCCGGCCGAGAGCGTTTCGACCTTCACCGTGGGCGTGAGCAACCAGTCCGCCGACGTCAACAGCGCCGCCGGCTCCTCGGTGGCCATGGTGACCCGGCGCGGCACGGACACGGTGCACGGCTCGGTCTATGAGTACTACCTCGGGTCCTACCTGGGCGCGAACTCCTGGTCCAGCAACTACCAGAACATTCCGCGGCAAAAGAGCCACCGCAACCGCTTCGGCGTGGCGCTGGGCGGCGAGATTCTGCCCAATTGGCTGGGCGGCAAGACCTACCTGTTCGGCGACTACGAAGGGCTCCGCTATCCGCTCTCCGCCCTCTACTCGCGCGCCGTGCCGACCGCGACGCTACGCGCCGGTGTGGTCGCGGCGGCGTGCGGCAACAAGTCCGCGGTGGGATGCGCAGGCCCGACGGGTGCGGACGTTGCGAATCAGAGCGAGGGTTTTTACAACCTCAACCCGGTCTCGGTCATTGTCAACGGCACCACCTACGCCCCAGCGGCTTGCAACGGCGGTGTTGCGGGAAACTGCGATCCGCGCGGGCTGGGCATGAATGCGGTGATCGCGCAGGAGTGGAACCAGTACATGCCGCTGCCGAACACCAATTCGGGCGGCGACGGCTTCAACACGCTGAACTACACGGGGAGCTATAACGACACCTCGTCCTCGAACTTCTTCGTGACCCGTCTGGACCATGACTTCGGCGCCAAGAACCACCTCACGGTGACCTACCACCGTTACTACGAAAACCGCATCGCCGCGAACCAGATGGACATCAGCGGCGCCATTCCGGGCGATCCGGCCGGCCAACTGACGGCGCACCAACTGCGTCCGATCGCGCCGCAAATGTGGACGGCGCAGTTGACCTCCAGCCTGACGCCGGATGTCACCAATAACTTCAACTACAGCTACCTGCGCAACTGGTGGCAGTGGGGCGGCTCGTACCTGCAGCCGGCGGCGCTCAAGGGCTTCGGCCCGCTGGGCGGCGTGCTGGAGATCGGCGGCGAGACCTCGAACGCGCAGATCCCCTACAACGTCAACACGCAGAGCGTGCGCACCCGTTTCTGGGATGGCATCGGGAACACCTTCTCCGATGACATGACCGTGATTCACGGCAACCACATCTTCCAGTTCGGCGGCAAGTACACCCACCAGTGGGACTATCACTCCCGCAATGACAACGGCGGATCGGTGATGGCCAACACCGTCTACCAGGTCGGCAACGGCACTGGTTCGCGTGGCGGCCCGGTGAACTTCAACTCCCTGCCGGGCGAAATTTCCAGCGGCGGGGACGTCAAGACGTTCGACCAGTACTACGCCGAGACCATGGGCATTGTGACGGAACCGCAGGTGATGTATACCCGCGCCGGCGCGCAGCTCAACCTGCAGCCGCTGGGGACGCACATGTTCGACCAGAGCACGATTCCGCTCTACAACGTCTACTTCAGCGACGCCTGGCACATCAAGCCCAGCCTGACGCTGACCTATGGCACCGGCTACACCATCGAGATGCCGCCGCATGAAGCGCAGGGCAAGCAGGTCGCCCTGGTGGACGCCTCCGGCCAGCCGATTGATGCGGCCAGCTTTATCGCCAATGAACTGCGCGCCAATCTGGGCGGCCAGGGCTATGCCCCGACGCTCGGGTTTGCCACGGTGAACAACATCGGCGGCGGGTTGAAGTATCCGTATCATCCGTTCTACAAGGGCATCAGCCCGCGCATCTCGCTGGCTTGGAACCCGAACATCAGCAGCGGGCCTTTGGGCTGGTTCTTCGGCGGTCAGAATACCGTGGTGCGCGGCGGTTGGTCGCGTATCTACGGCCGTCTGAACGGCGTGGATCAGGTGCTGGTGCCGCTGCTGGGCACCGGCTTGGGCCAGGCGGTCCAGTGCATCGGCGCCAGCGCCACCGGGCAGTGCCTGGGCGCGGGCGCGGTCAACTCGCTGACCGCCTTCCGCATCGGGCCGACGACCCCGGTGCCCAGCCCCATCACCGGTAATCCCGCCTTCAGCGGCGACGGCATGACCGCTCCGCTGGGCGCGTCGCCGACGCCAACCCTGCCGCAGCCCTTCTACCCGGGCGAGATTCAGAACGGGACGATCAATACGGCGGCGGGCTCGGGCGAATTCCTGGATCCGAACTTCCAGCCGGACCGTTCGGACGAGTTCGACCTGACCATCCAGCGCCAGTTGAGCCAGAACTTCACCACGGAGATCGGCTACACCGGGCGCATCATCCGCAACGAGTACCAGGCGATCAACCTGAACCACGTGCCGATCCAATTGACCGCCGGCGGGCAGCAGTTCATGCAAGCCTTCGCCAACCTGAACCAGCAGGTGGTTTCGGGAGCGACGGTGACGGCGCAGCCGTTCTTTGAGGCGGCGCTGGGCGGCGCGGGCTCGGCCTATTGCAAGGGCTTCTCCAGCTGCACCGCGGCTGTGGCGGCGAACGAAGGCCCGGCAGGAGCAGGCAACCTGGGCAACTACTCGGCGGGCAACGACGTGTACACCATGTGGCAGGATATGGCGGGCAGTTCCAGCTGGCAGTTGGGCCGCACCAACCCCAGCGCCGCCACCACCTGCCTGACCCCGGGCACGAACGCCTGCCCGGCCAACGGCATCATCAGCCCGGGCGGCCAGTTGTCGGCTATTTTCGACAACGTGGCGCTGGGCTGGGGCAACTACAACTCGCTGTTCTGGTCGGTGCAGATGCGCAGTTGGCACGGCCTGACGCTGCAGTCCAACCTGACCTGGAGCCATTCACTCGGCACCGGCCAGGTGGACCAGGCGACCAGCGAGTACACCGTATCCAACCCGTTCAACCTGGCGTATGACTACGGCAACCAGTTCGACAACGTACCGTTGAACTACAACCTGTACTTCATCTACGAGCCGGGCTCGCGTTCGCAGCACGGCTTCATGGGCCACCTGTTGAACGGCTGGTCGTTTGCACCGATTCTGACCTGGCGCACCTACGGCAATAACTTTAATGCCGGAGGCGGCGGCACGGGCTCGACCCAGGTGAACGGCGGCAACGACAGCTCGAGCTTCGGCGAGGGCAACCCCTTCGTCGGCAGCTTCGCACAGGAAGGCGCGATTCCGACGGCGCCCTACACCGGCGGCGGAGGGATCGCCTACGGTGTCCAAGGCACGAAAGGAATCGGGACCTATGGCAACAATAAGACCCAGATCAACCGCTTTGGCGATCCTGGCGCGGTGTTCAATGAGTTCCGGTCACCGGTGCTGGGGTTGGATACCACTGGGGTGGCGGGTTACATTCCGGGCTTGAGCGGCACGAACGTGGACTTCTCGGTGACCAAGGATTTGGCCATCTCCGAGCGGTTCTCGACCGAGCTGAACGCGCAGGCCAGTAACGTGTTCAACCACTTCACGGCGAACTCGCCGTTTATTGACATCACCAACCCCACCAGCTTCGGCTACATCGGCAGCAGCGGGTTGTCGCCGCGCACGGTGGAAGTGGGCTTGGCGGTGCGTTGGTAGTCTGATCCCGGTTCCACTGGGGAACGGCCGCGGCGCAAGCCGCGGCCGTTTTTTATGCCTGGGCGGCGGGGAAGCGGCATCTTAGAATTGAGGGGCGATGGCGAGCGCGGCAGAGGCTCAAACGCCGGTGATGCGGCAGTATGCCGAGGCCAAGCGCCAGAACCCGGAGGCGCTGCTGCTGTTCCGGCTGGGCGACTTCTACGAGCTGTTCTACCAGGATGCGGTGCAGGCGGCGCAGGCGCTGCAGATCACGCTCACCGCGCGCGGCAAGGATAAAGACAAGGGCGAGCCAATCCCGATGTGCGGCGTGCCCTATCATGCCGCCGAGGGGTACATCGCGCGCCTGATCGCGCTGGGGTATAAGGTCGCCATTTGCGACCAGATGGAAGACGCCAAACTGGCCAAAACCCTGGTGCGGCGCGAGGTTACCCGGGTGCTGACGCCGGGGACGGCGGCCTATCAGTTGGCGGCGGGGGAGAACCGGTTTCTGGCGGCGGTGGCGCGCGCCCCCGGCCCGGCGGGCGGAGCGGTGGGGCTGGCGGTGCTCGATGTCTCGACCGGGGAGTTTCGCGCCACCGAAGTCGAGGGGGAGGCGGCGGAGGCGCGGCTGAGCGAAGAGTTGGCGCGCTGGCGGCCGCGTGAGCTGCTCTATGCCGCCGGGGCCGGGGCCGACGATGCACCGCTGTTCCGCGGCCCGCGGCCGGAGGAACTGGCGGAGGCCACGCTGACGCCGCTCGAGGCCTGGATGCTGGCGCCGGAGTTCGGCCAGGGGATCTTGGAGAGTCACTTCGGCGTGCTCTCGCTGGAGGGGTTCGGGCTGGCGGGGCGGAAGTGGGCGCAGGCGGCAGCTGGGGCGATCGTGCATTACGTCAAGGAGACGCAGCGCAGCGCCCTGGCGCACGTCAACCGCCTGGGCTATTACGAGCGCCAGCAGGGGCTGGTGCTGGATGCGGTGACGGTGCGCAATCTCGAGCTGCTGGAGCCGCTGATGGCGGCGCCCGGCGGCAGCGGCGGCGGCGAAGCCACGCTGCGCGGCGTGCTGGATGCCACCGTGACGGCGATGGGCAAGCGGCTGTTGCGGCAGTGGATCCTGCGGCCCAGCGGCGATGCGGTCGAGATCGAGGCGCGCCTCGATGCGGTGGAGAGGCTGGCGAAGGAGTTCGGGTTGCGGCAGAAGCTGCGCGCGGCCGCCGCCGGCATTCAGGATCTGGAGCGCCTGCTGGGCCGGGTGGCGCTGGACACCGCCTTGCCGCGCGACCTGCTGGCGCTGGGGGCTTCGCTGGCGCGGGTGCCGGAGCTGCGCCGCCTGCTGGCGGCCGAAGCCGGGCGGTTGGGCGAGCTGGGGCGCGGCCTGAACGGCTGCGAGGTGCTGCGGGCGGCGATTGCGACGCAACTGGTGGAGGACCCGCCGGCCAGCTTGGCCGAAGGCGGCATCATCCGCGCCGGCGTGCATGCCGAACTGGACGAGCTGCGGGCGCTCAGCCACGACGCCAAGGGCGTGATCGCGCGCATCGAGGCGCGGGAGCGCGAGCGCACCGGCATCGGCTCGCTCAAAGTAAGGTTCAACGGCGTGTTCGGCTATTTCATCGAGATATCGAAAGCCAACCTGCGGCTGGCGCCCGCCGATTACGAGCGCAAGCAGACGCTGGTGAATGCCGAGCGCTTCACCACCGCCGAGTTGAAGGAGCTGGAGCGCAAGATCCTGAGCGCGGACGAGCGCAGCCAGGCGCTGGAACGGGAGCTGTTTGTGGCGCTGCGGCAGCAGGCGGCGGCGCAGGCGGCGGCCATCCGGCAGGACGCCGCCGCCATCGCCGCGCTCGACCTGCTGGCCAACTTCGCCCACCTGGCGGCGGAGCGGCGCTACTGCCGCCCGCAGCTGGCCGACGACGGCCGGCTGGAGATCGTGGCCGGGCGGCATCCCGTGGTGGAACGGCTGGGGGAGGCGGCGGGGGAGCGCTTTGTGCCCAACGATCTCTACCTCGAGCGGCATCCGGGGTGGGACGCATCGCCGCAGGGAAGTGCGGGCGGCTTTCCCTTGGGGGGAAAGCCGCAGATCGGACCCGGGCGGGATGACAGCCGGCCGGATTCCGCTCGGGAGGCGCAGCGGCTGCTCATTCTCACCGGGCCCAACATGGGCGGCAAGAGCACCTACCTGCGGCAGACGGCGCTGCTGGTGATCCTGGCGCAGATGGGCAGCTTCGTGCCCGCGGAACGGGCGCGGCTGCCGCTCGCCGACCGCATCTTCACCCGCATCGGCGCCAGCGACAACCTGGCGCGCGGGCGCTCCACCTTCATGGTGGAGATGACCGAGGCGGCGGCGATTCTGCACCAGGCGACGCCGCGCAGCCTGGTGCTGCTGGATGAGATCGGGCGCGGCACCGCGACCTACGACGGGATGTCGCTGGCCTGGGCGATCGCCGAGTTTCTGCATCGGGCGGGGCCGCTGACGCTGTTCGCCACCCACTATCACGAGCTGACCGAGCTGGCGCACCGGCTGGCGGGGGTGCGCAACGCGCGCGTGGCGGTGCGGGAGAGCGAGCAGGGGATCGTGTTTCTGCGCAAGGTGGAGGCGGGCGAGGCCAGCCGCAGCTACGGCATTGAGGTGGCGCGGCTGGCGGGGCTGCCGGCGGAGGTCACCGAGCGGGCGCGGGAGATCCTGGCGCGGCATGAGGCGGCGGGGATGGGCTGGAACCGGCAGATGACGCTGCCGTGGTGAGGGCGGGATGAGCGCGCGCATCATCGCCGGGGTGATGGCCGGCACCTCGGCCGACGGCGTGGATGTGGCGCTGGTGCGGATCGCGCCCGACTGGGGTTGGCGGCTGCTGGGCTTCCGCCACGCCGGGTTCACGCCGCGCCAGCGGCGGGCGATTCTGCGCGCCGCCGGCGGCGCGGCGTCGGTCGGCGAGCTGGCGCGGCTGGATGTGGAGTTGGGGCGGCGCATCGGCGCGGCAGTGCGGGCGGCCTGCCGGGCGGCCGGGCTGGCCCCGCAGCGGCTGGCGCTGGTGGCTTCGCACGGGCAGACGGTGTATCACCAGGGGCGCGTGGCCAGCCTGCAGATGGGCGCGCCGGCGTTCATCGCCGCCGGCGCCGGAACGGCGGTGGTGAGCGATTTCCGCGCCGCCGATCTGGCCCAGGGGGGCGAGGGCGCGCCGCTGGTGCCCTGGGCGGACTGGCGCCTGTTCCAGCACCCCACCCGCTATCGCGTGGCGCTCAACCTGGGCGGCATCGCCAACCTCACGCTGCTGCCGCCGGGGACCACGGCGCGCGGCGTCGCCGGCTTCGACACCGGGCCGGGCAACATGGCCTGCGACGCCCTGATGCAGGCGTGCAGCGGCGGGCGGCAAATGTACGACCGCGGCGGCGCGCTGGGGTTGCGCGGCACCGTGCAGGTGGGGCTGCTGCGGCCATGGCTGCGGCATCCGTTCTTCCGCCGGCCGCCGCCCAAATCGGCCGGCCGCGAGCAGTTTGGCGCGCCCTATGTGGCCGAGTTGCGGCGGCAGGCGCCCGGGGTCGCGCCCGCCGACCTGATGGCCACGCTGGCGGCGCTGACCGCGCGCACGGTGGAGCTGGGCGTGCGCCGCGGCGGCCGCGCCGCGCTGCAGGCGGAGGTGATCGCGGCTGGCGGCGGGGTGCGCAACCGCGCCATCATGGCGGCCTTGGCGCGCGAGCTGCCGCGCTGCCGCTGGCGCACGTCGGACGAGTTGGGCGTGCCCGCGCAAGCGCGCGAAGCGATTGCGTTCGCCTTGCTCGGCGAGGCCTACCTGCGCGGCGAGCCCGCCAACCTGCCGCGCGTGACCGGGGCGCGGCGGGCGGTGGTGCTGGGGAGCTTGACGCCGGCGCCGTAGTGGCTTTGATTGAACGCGGGGCCGGTCGTGGCTGCGCCACGACACCCGCTCCTACGTACGGGCGGGGCTGCGCGGGGGCCCCTACGCCCCGCTCCGCCTCGCCCTTGAGAGGTGCGCGAGCTTAGAAGGGCTCGCCGGGCAGGGGCGGCAGCGGCGGCGTGAGCACGCCCCAGCCGGCCTGCTGGACCGCGGCCATGTCGTGCACCAGCAGCGGGGGAAGGTGCGGGTTGAGCTTGGGGGTTTGGCCGGCGGGGGCGTTGCCGATCACCCAGCCCACGGCGGCGACGGTTTTCGCCACCCGCTGCATCTCGGTGAAGTCGATCTTTTCCGGGCTGTCGGTGACGCGGTGATAGTCCTTGTGCAGGCCGACGGTGAAGAAGGCGATGGGGATGCCCATCTTGGCGAAGTTGTAATGATCGCTGCGGTAGAAGATGCGCTGGCCGCGGGCACCGGGGCCGAGGTTGTCGTGGGTGACGTCGGGCGCGGTGACGTCGTAGAAGTGATTCAGCTTCAACTTCTGGAAGCGACGGTTGACCGACTCCAGCGTGCGCTCGAGATCGGCGCTGGAGATGTCGGGGCCGACCACCAGAATCGAGCCCGGATTCACCAGGTAATGGGTCGGATCGGGATCCACCGAATCGGGGTTCTTGGTGCGCCCGATCATGTCCATGTTGAGGTCCACCACCACCTTGTGGATGTCAATCGGCGGAAACTGGTTGAAGTACTGCGATCCCCACAGGCCCTTCTCCTCGCCCGCGTTCCAGAGGAAGATCATGGTGCGCTTGGGGCGCACCCCCCGGGCGGCGCCGGCGGCGTAGGCGTGGGCGATGCCGAGCAGGCCGGTGGACCCGGAGCCGTCGTCGTCGGCGCCGTTGTTGATGTCGTCGCAGTGGGCCTGATCGGCGGCGGCCGTGAGGCCGAAATCGGTGGCGTCGCCGGCGGCGAGCACCGGGCTGAACTCCCTGCAGGCGGGCGAGAGGTTGGTGAGGCCGATGTGATCGAGATGGGCGCTGAAGACGACGTACTCGGATTTCAGCACCGGATCGCTGCCGGGCAGGATGCCGATGACGTCCTCGCCGTGGTTGTGGTTGGTGGTGACGGCGACGGCGCCGGAGACGGTCTTCTCCGGGTTGAGGGCGAAGCTGGGCGGCTCCGGGCCGCCGCCGGCGGCGGCCATGACCTGCGCGGCGGAGACACGCTCGCCCTGGAACAGGGCGTTCAATGTGTCGAGCCCGGCGACGATTTCCGGCACCGAAGCCGCGGCCGGCGGCAGAAACTTGGTCACCTGATAAGTGGGGCCGTTGGCGGGAAAGACCAGGCGGCCGGGGTGCGGGCCGGCCATCTGCGTGAGCTGCTGCAGCGTGGGCGCGGTGATCACCGCCAGCGCGCCGTGCCGGGCGGCATATTGCACCGGGGCGACATCGCCCGGCCGGATGGGGTTCACCGGTGGCGTGCCCTTGAAGCCGCCGCGGAAGTAGGCCATCTGCGCCGCCTGAAAGCGCGCCAACGCGCGCGGCACGCCGGCGACCACGACCACCTTGCCGCTGACGTCGAGACCCTGGTAGGGGTTGCGGCCGCCCATGACGTAGCCATTGCCGGCGAACACCAACCCGGCGTTCTGGAAGCTGCCGCCGGTGAGCGGCGGAGCGCCGCGGCCGGGCGGACTCACCAGCCACGTGCGGCCGTAGGCGAGGCGGTGCAGGCCGGGCTCAAGCGGCGCGGGGCTGCCGAAGCTGAAGAAGCCGCGCCCGCGGCCGCCGCGGACGGCAGGCAGGTTGATCGCAAGCCGCATGCCCGCCGGGTTGGGGTTGGTGGTGACCAGATCTATGGGCAGGAAGAAGGGTTGCAGCGGGCCGTTGGTGCCGGTGGTGCTGCCGCCGGGCTGGAGGCCCCATGCGTCGAGCTGGCTGGCGACGTAGAGCGCCGCCACGTCGTAGCCGCGGGAGGGCAGGTTGCGGCCCTCGAGCTGGTCGGAGGCGAGAAAGTAGTCATAATCGCGCAGCTCGCGCCGGGTGATGGCGTTGGCGTTGCCGAAGGGGTGTGCCGGGGCGTTGGCCTTCGGCCGGGCGGCGGCGAGGGTGAACAGGGCGGCTGCGAGTAGAATCGAGAGGACCGAAAACGCGGGTCGTCGGCGCATAGAGCACGCTCCAGCTCGGGAGACTGGCCCACAGGATAGCGGGCGCGGGGGGAAGGCACAAGCGCGATAGATACGGGGCTGTATATGTTAGCGCGGTCATGGTTGCTGGCGGGCGTGGCGGTGGGGCTGTGGGCGGCGCCGCCGCCGCGCCCGCCGCTGAGCGCGGCGGCTACGGCCCAACTGCTGCGGCGGTTGACGGCGTGCGCCCAGCCGGCGGGGCTCGCCGGGGTGCGGCTGGAAGCCACCGAAAGCTGGACGTTGGCGGGCGCGGCGCAGCCCAAGGACACCGAAACCGACGCCGTCGTCTTCTATTATGGCGTGCCGCTGGAGGTGGAACGCACGCACAACGACCGCCCGCTCGACGCCCGGGCGCTGCGCCGCCAGCAGCGCGCGGCGGCGGCGCTCGAGCGCCAGATTGACGCGGTGCGGGCGGCGGGCGGGCGGCGGCTGCTCAACCTGCACGGCGAAATCTGGACGATGACGCAGCTGGAGGCGCAGTTTGACTGGCGGGCGACGGCGGCGGGGCCGGGGGAGATCGAGCTGGCCTTCACGCCGCGGCCCGGCATCCGGCCCCGGTCGCGCCTGCAGCGGCTGCTGACCCGCACCGCGGGCGACTTTGTGGTGGAGGCGGCGAGCGGGCAGATCCTGAGCGGCGAGTTCCACAACCTCGCGCCGGTGGACTTCGGCGCCGGCATTCTGGCGCGGTTCACGGAGTTTGCCGGGCGGTTCGCGCTGCAAAGCGCGGCGGCGGCATGGGTGCTGCGCGAAGTGGTGGTCGAGGTGCGCGGACGGGAGCTGTGGCGCCGCGTGCGCGGCACCGAGACCATGGGCTACCGGCTGGCGGTCGGGGCCGGCG
>DAIDIF010000004.1 GCA_027451805.1 Acidobacteriota bacterium | reverse complement strand
GGCGGCGCGGCGGCGGTGGTGGCGCGCTCGCACGGGCTGGAGCACCGCTATTACGCCGAACTGCTGCAAGACGCCCGGCTGGGGATGCTGCGCAAACCGTGGACCCACCGCGCCTGGTATCCGGCGACGCGGCTGCCGCAGGTGGCGCTGGCGCTGCGGCGGGCGGCACGGGTGATCGTGCCCAACCGCGCCGACGCGGCGGCGATCGCGGCGAGCGGCTGGCAGGAGGAGGAGCGGATCGAGGTCATTCCGCACGGGGTGGAGCGCGCGGCGTGGCAGACGGCGCCGGGAGCGGGGGCGGCGCGCGGCGCCGGACTGCTCTACTGCGGCTGGTGGACGACGAGCAAGGGGGTGGCGTACCTGGCGGAAGCGCACGCGCGACTAATCGCGCGCGGCGTGCCCGTGCCGCTGACGCTCCTCGGCGTGGGCTATGACGACGCCGACTGGGAGCGGCAGCAGGCGAGGGTGCGGGCGGCGTTCGCGGCGGAGAGCCAGGCGCTGCTGCGGCTGGCGCCGCGCACGCGGAACGAGGCCGAGGTGCTGGCGGCGTATCGCGCACACGATCTGCTGGTCTGCCCGTCCACCTCGGAAGGGTTCGGGCTGGTGATTGTGGAGGCGCTGAGCCAGCGTTTGCCGGTGGTGTGCTCGCAGGCGGCGGGGGCGGCGGAGCTGTTGCGGGACGGGCGCGAGGCGCTGCTGACGCCGGCGCGCGACGCGGAGGCGCTGGCGGCGGCGATCGAGCGGCTGTGGAAGTCGCCGGAGCTGCGGCGGCGGCTGGGCGAAGCCGGGCACGCGGCGACGGAGGAGCTGAGCTGGGATGCAATTGCCGCGCGGACGGCGGAGTGCTACCAACGCGCCTGGATGCGGGATAATGCGGCGTGACCGGTATACGATTCATCGAACCCCGGTTCGTGCCGCGGATTTGGGGAAGGCGCGATTTGTCGCCCTGGTACCCGGCGCACCGCGGCGGGGAGGCGATCGGGGAAGTCTGGCTGTCGCCGCCGGAGGGGCCAGTGCTGATCAAGCTGCTGTTTCCCGAACAGCCGCTGTCGGTGCAGGTGCACCCGGATGACGCCTACGCCGCCGCGCACGGGCTGGGGCGGGGCAAGAGCGAAGCCTGGTATGTGGTGGAGGCGGCGGCGGGCGCGAAGCTGGGGGTGGGGCTGCGGGCGGGTGTGGACCTGGCGCAGCTCGAAGCCGCCTGCCGCGCCGGGCGCGGGGCGGAGTGCCTGGTCTGGCTCACGGTCGAGGCGGGCGAGGTGATCAACGTGCCGGCGGGCACGGTGCACGCGATCGGGCCGGGCGTGGTGCTGTTCGAGGTGCAGCAGTCGTCGGATGCGACCTTCCGGCTGGATGATTATGGCCGCGGGCGCGAACTGCACCTGGAAGCCGGCATGGCGGTGGCGCGGGCGGACACAGCGGCCGGGAAAGTGACTCCACAGGCAGAGCGCGGCACATCCACCTTGTTGCTCGCAACCGAACACTTTCGCCTGTGGCGCCATCGGGCCGGCAGGGCATGGCGATTGCCTGCGGCGGTCGAGACGCGCTGGCTGATCAGCTTGCGGGAGAACGACTTGATCCCTCGCGGCCAGCTTGCGGAACTTGCGCCCCACACACAGGTTACGAGCGCGACCGGGGGCGAGTGGCTGGAAATCCGCTCAGGGCTGGCATCGGCACGCCATGATGAAACCGTGCCGACTCCCGTTTAGGGTTGACCGTTTCGGGCGAAGCCGCGAAAATAGAGGTATCAGCGTCGCCCACCCCCCGGGCCGAAAATTCTGCCAAGTATGAGCGCACGACCACAGCCCAAAGTCTCTCCCTCCGCGGCCCACGCCGCTTCGCGTTTCCCGCTGGACGCGGCCACGCTGCGCAACTACCTGCGGCAGATGGTGGCGATGCGCGAGTTCGAGCGACTGGGCGAGCGGGAGTTCAAGAACGGGCTGATCCGGGGTTACTACCATTCCTACGCGGGGCAGGAAGCGGTGGGGGTGGGGTTCGTCAACGCGCTCGACCTGGACCGCGATTACATCGTTGACCACTACCGCGACCACGGCCATATGCTGCTCAGCGGCATGGACCCGGAGCGCATTTACGCCGAGCTGTTCGGACGGCGCAACGGCGTTTCCAAGGGCAAGGGCGGCAGCATGCACATGTACAGCCCGGAGCGGCATTTCCTGGGCGGCGACGGGGTGGTGGGCGGCGGCATCTCGGTGGCGACCGGCGTGGGCCTGGCGCTCAAGCAGCAGAAGCGGGACGGGATTTGCCTCAGCATCTTCGGCGACGGCGCACTGGACACGGGCACCTTCCATGAGTCGCTGAACATGGCGACGCTGTTCCAGGTGCCGACGGTGTACCTGTGCATCAACAACATGTACAGCATGGGCACCAGCATGGCGCGCCATTCCAGCCTGCCGCGGCTGGTGGACCGGGCCCGAGGCTACGGCATGGGCACGGAGCAGGTGGACGGGCAGGACGTGTGGGCGACCACCGAAGCCGCGGAACGGATCTTCGACCGGGTGCGCAAGCAGCAGCGGCCGTACTTCGTGGAAGCGCTGACCTACCGGTACCAGGGGCACGGCATCCACGACAAGGCGCTGAACTACCGCACGCTCGAGGAAGAGACGGCCTGGCACGAGCGCGATCCGCTGAAATTGCTCTCCGATTACATGGCCGAAGAGAACATCTTGAGCAAGGCGCAGATCGAGGCGCTGCGCCAGGAAGTGGTGGCGGAGCTGGAAGCCAAGGTGGAAGCGGCGAAACGCGAGCCGGAGCCCGACGCGAGCGAACTGCTCGAGGACGTAACCCTGTGATCGTCAAAAAAGCGATGCACGAGGCCTTGAACATGGCCTTGCGCGAAGAGATGACGCGCGACGAGCGGGTGGTGATCCTGGGCGAAGAGGTCGGCCTCTACAACGGCGTGCACTACGTGACGCGCGGGCTCTACGCCGAGTTTGGCAAGGACCGGGTGATGGACACGCCGATCTCGGAGGAGAGTTTCGTCGGCATCGGGGTGGGGATGGCGATCCTGGGGCAGCGGCCGGTGGTGGAGATGATGCGCATGGACTTCTCCCTGCGCGCGATGGACCAGATCTACAACCACATGGCGAAGATCCGCTACATGTCGGGCGGGCGGCTGGCGGTGCCGATGGTGCTGCGCGGGCCGGAAGGGCCGGGACCGAACCAGGGACTGACGGCGCAGCACGGGCAGCAGCTGAGCGTGCTGTTCGCGCACTGCCCGGGGCTGCGCGTGGTCAGCCCGTCGAACCAGTACGACGCCAAGGGGATGCTGAAGGCGGCGATCCGCAACGACGACCCGGTGGTGTTTCTGGAGCCGGGGCCGCTGAACAACAAGCAGGGCGAGGTGGACGACGGCGAGTATCTGGTGCCGCTCGACCAGGCCGACACCAAGCGCGAGGGCAGCGACATCACCCTGATCGGCTACGGCGCGAGCGTGGCGCTGTGCCTGCAGGCGGCGCACGAGCTGGAGCGCGACGGGGTCTCGGCGGAGGTGGTGGACATGCGCTGCCTGCGGCCGCTGGACATGGCGCCGGCGCTGGCCTCGGTGCACAAGACCAATCACGCCGTGGTGGTGGACTACGCCTGGCAGAGCTACGGCCCGGCGGCCGAGATTGTGGCGCGGCTGATGGCGGAAGCGTTCTGGGATCTGGAGAAGCCGGTGACGCGCGTGGCGGGGAAAGAGACGCCGCTGCCGTACGCGGCCAATCTCGAAGAGCTGAGCAAGCCGTCGGTGGAAGAGATCGTGGCGGAAGCGAAGCGCTCGCT
>DAIDIF010000003.1 GCA_027451805.1 Acidobacteriota bacterium | reverse complement strand
CGCCGCGACCTCGCGCCCCGGATGCTCGCGTTCCTGCTTCACGATGAAGTCCACGATCGGCTGAATCACGAACCGGTACGGCGACTCGATCACCGTGAGCGTGGGCGCGGGCCGGCCGCTGGCCGCCGCGGCCGCGTTCAGCCGCGCCTGCCACGTCTCCGCCGCCGGCGCGTCATCGTCGGCGCTATGGATGTGCAGCACGTGCACCTCGCCGGACAGCATGCAGGCGAAGCGCAGCGCCTTTTGCGTCGCCCGGTTCCAGTGCGCGATCGGGACCACCGCGACCGGGGGCTGCAGGCCGGCGAGGCTGAGCTCGCCGCCTTCGGTCTGGCGGGCGATGCGGCGGTACTGGCGCCGCACCCGCAGCATGAATACGATCAGCCCGGGAATCAGGACGGCGGTGATCCAGGCGCCTTCGGCGAACTTGGCGATCAGCACCACGCCCACCGTGATCCCCGTGGCCAGCGCGCCGATGCCGTTGATGGCGAGATTCCGCCGCCAGTGCGCTTCGCGGTGGCGCAGCCAGTGCACCACCATGCCCGCCTGCGAGAGCGTGAAGGCGAGGAAGGCGCCGATGGCGAACAGCGGAATCAGCCGGTCGGTGACCCCGCCGAAGGCTACCAGCAGCACGCCCGCCAGCACCGCGAGCACGAGGATGCCGATCGAGTAAACCAGCCGCCGCCCGCGCACCGCGAAGAAGCTGGGCAGGTAGCCGCGTTCGGCCACCAGCCGGCACAGCCGCGGAAACCCGGCGAACGCCGTGTTGGCCGACAGCGCCAGGATGACCAGGATGCTGGCGATGGTCACATAGTAGAACCAGCTTTGCCCCACCACCGCCGCCGTTACCATCGCCAGCACGCTGCGATAGCCGGCCTCGCCCGGCGGCGTGGCCACGATGCCGTAGGCCTTCACCAAATAGGCGATACCGGCCAGCAGCACCGCCAGGATGACGGCGATGACGCCCAGCGTGCGCCGCGCCGCCTGCGGCGCCGGGTCGCGGAACGCCGGCACGCCGTTGCTCACCGCCTCGATCCCGGTGAGCGCGGTGCAGCCGCCGGCGAACGAGCGGATCAGCAGCCACGCCCCCGCCGCGCCCAGCGCGCCGGCCGCCGCCGCCGGATGCGGCGGCGCGACGATCGCCCGCGGATGCCCACCCGCAGCCAGCGCCCGCGCCGTTCCGATCCCGATCACCGTCGCCAGGCAGCCGACGAACAGATACGTCGGCGCCACGAACGCTGTGCCCGCCTCGCGCACGCCGCGCAGGTTGACGACGGTCAGCAGTACCAGGATGGTGAGGCAGAGCGCGACCATGTGCGGCTGCAGCGCCGGAACGGCCGACACCAGCGCCCCCACCCCGGCCGAGATCCCCACCGCCACATCCAGCAGGTAGTCCACGATCAGCGCCGCCGCGGCCGCCAGCCCGGCGTGCGCGCCCAGGTTCTCGCTGGCCACGACGTAGGAGCCGCCGCCGTTGGGGTAGGCGAGGATGGTCTGCTGGTAGGAGATGGTGACGATCGCCAGCAGCGCCAGGATGACCAGGCTGATCGGCAAGATGTAGGCGGAGCCGGCAACGCCCAGCCCGATCAGCAACGTCAGCGCCGCCTCCGGCCCGTAGGCCGCCGAACTCAGCGCGTCCAGCCCGAACGTCGCCACCCCGCTGGACAACCCCAGACGCTCCGCGCTGTCCTCCGAACTGGGCAGCGGCTTCCCCAGCAGCCAATCCAGCTTCATCGCGCCTCGCGTGTGCCTACAGCCCCCCGCCCACCGGCGGCCCCACCGGCGCCGGCGTCGGCGCCAGCCGCGGCGCAAACTGCCGCGGGTTGCGCATAAAGCGTGCCGTTTCGGCTTGCAGGCGCAGCCCCGTCGCATCCGCCGGGTGCCGCAGAAGCAGCGTGTTCAAATCGTTCTGCAGCTTCACCACCCCCGCCCACGCCGCCGCCGCCACGCGCGGTGCGGCGTTCGGGTTGGCCGCGAGGTTCATCACGCCCTCGGCGGTCACCGTCTGCACGATGCTCTGCATCGCCCGATCCTGCGCCCCGCTCATCGCCCCGGCTGGAAACGCCTGCCGCAGCAGCGCCTGAATCACGTCCGCCGCGCTTAGATCCCCCGCGCCCGCCGCTTCCGCCCGGATCGTCTCCAGCCGCTCCAGCCGCTGCGGATTGAGCAGGCCGTTGACCACGATGCCGCTGATCGCTTCGGCGCCGTCGAAGGCGTCGAACAGGTAGCCTGACGACGAGCGGAACCGCTCCACCCGCTCCACCGGGTTCTGCTCCTCCAGCGGCGACAGCGCCCGCCACAGCGGGGCCGGGATGGTGAGCTGATTGGGCGCGAGTGCCGCCAACTCCAGCCGCAGCGCCTCTTTCTGCCCCGCTTCCGGCCACACCGTCACCGGCGCCTGTCCGTCGCCTGCCAGCGCCGGCGGAATCTCCGCGCCGCCGATCACGTTCAGCGCCGACTCCAGGCCGTACTGGTGGAACATGTAAACCATGGCAAAGCGGTCGGCGAGCACCGAATCCGGCTCGCCCGGCTTCAGCATGCGCGGCCCGTAATCCTTCAAGAGCGCATCGCGCACCGGTACCACGGTCTTCAGCCAGCTCACCGGATCCGGGCCGTCGTCGTAGGGCGACCAGCGCGCGTCTTGCGGGTTGGCCCAGGTGTGGCCGCTGCCGATCATCGTCTTGACCACGGCGGCGTCGCCGGCGGCGGGGCCGTAGCCCCATTGAATCGCGAGCTTGTCGTAGACGCCCACATGTTGCATCCAAGCGTCGGCCAGGTCGGGCGTGCCGTCCGGGCGGATGGTGATGCGCGGCGCGTAGTAATCCATCACCGAGCCCCGGTCGAAGGTGGAGGCGATGAAGTTGTGCTGCAGGCCGAGCACGTGGCCCATCTCGTGGCAGGCGAGCAGCGAGATGCGGTCGGTCATCATGGTCTGCTCGCTGATCTCCGGGTCCATGCCGTCGAACGCCGCCCAACTGTCGAGCCCGGCGTCGCGGATGCCGGCGGCCAGGCTTTCGCCGCTGGCGGGCACCAGCGCCTGCCAGTAGTAGTTCATCGTGCGCATGCGGTGCGAGTCGAGCTGCAGCACCGCGTGCAGGATCTCGCCCGTTTCCGGGTCGGCCTGCGCCTGCCCCACCGACCAGCCCCGGCCTTCGCGGTTGGTCCACTGAATCGTCGGATAGCGGAAGTCGTTGGGGTCGGCCCCGGGCGGCAGGTCTTTCACCACGATGGCGTGGCTGAACCCGGCCTTCAGGAAGGCCGCGTTCCACCACAACACGCCGCGTTTGACCGCGGCTCGCTCCGGATTCGGGATCGCCTGGTCGAGGTAAAAGGTCAGCGGTTTCACCGGGTCGCTCACCGCCGCGTTCGGGTTTTTTTTCTGCAGCCGCCAGCGCTCGACGATGTGGCGGACGAAAGGTTGGTTGTAGGGCTGGGAGAAGTCTTCAAACGTCTGCGTGAAGTAGCCCACCCGCGGGTCGAACTCGCGCGGCTGGTAGCCCGGCTTGGGCATCTCGACCAATGACTGATGTACGCGCACGGTGACGATGCCGGGCGCGGCGCCGGTGGAGACCATGCCGCCGTTCGAGACAAACGTCAGCAGCGCTTCCGTCTCATCATTGCGCGGGAAGGCGCGGGTGTGGCTCATGATGACGGCGCTGCGGGAGGCGTCGAGCCGCCAGACCACGTTGGCGGCGCGCGGGTTCGCGCCGCCGGTCGGCGGTATCCCGGCGGCCGGCCGGCGCAGCCGCTGCGCCTCGTCGGTGGTGTCGCCCAGGAGCAGCGGGTTGGCGTTCACGGTCAGCGTGCCGTGATCGTCGGCGAGGATGGGCAGGGCGGCGAGCACCGCTTGCGGAAAGCTGTCCTGCACCGAATGCTGCAGCTCGGCGTTTCCCGCCGTGGCGCGGAAGCGCGTGTTCATCACCACCACCAGCACCTTATTCCCTTCGCGCTGAAAGCGGCACACGTTGGTCGGCCCCACCGTGCCCCGGTCGCCGCCGCCGGAGAGCGAGCCCACGCCCGCATCCAGCCCGGTGAAGCGCAGAAACGGTTGCGCCAGCCGCTGCGGGGTGAGGATCAACTCGAGCGTCCCGGTGCGCTGAACGTAGCGCAAGGGGATGAAAGCCGCGGCATCTTGCGCGCCGGCGGCGGCCGCCGCAAAAAGAAACGTACACAGAAGCAGGTTCGCGCGTCTAAACATGGTCCCCAATCCCTCGCGTGACTCCCGAAACAATACCATTACGCAGCCCCTGGCGCTGGGCCCTCTTGCTCGCCTTCGCGGTGCTGCTCGCCGCCGCCGCCGGCTGCAGCGCGCACGCCACTCCCTCGCGCCTGGAAACCCGGCTGGCCGATGCCGCCAAGGACGTGGTCATCCCGCTGGAGGCGGAAAACGCCACCAACCCCACCCCCAATACGCCGCTGACGCTGGCGCAAGGGCGCCAGGTGTTTCAGCAGCGCTGCGCATTCTGCCATAGCAGCGACGGCCATTCGCGCAACCCGGTGGGGTTGGCGATGTACCCGCCGGCGATGGATTTGAACTCGCCCCACGTGCAGAGCTGGTCGGACGCCGAGCTCTACTGGATCATCGAAAACGGCATCCGCATGACCGGCATGCCCGGCTGGCAGGGCATCGTCAGCAGCGCCGACGCTTGGAAGCTGACCCGCTACGTCCACGCTCTGCCCAACCTCTCCGCCGCCGGCCGCGCCGCGCTCGACAAACTGGTGGCGCCGCCTCCGCCCCCTCGCCCGCCCTCCGCCGCCCCGCCCACGCTGGCGCAGCAAATTGCCTATGGCCGGCGCCTGCTGCACCAGGAAGGTTGCCTGACGTGCCATACCTACGACGGCGAAGGCGAGGCCAACGGCGACGACATGGCGCCCGACCTCACCGCCGAGGCCTCGCAAGGACGCACGCCGGCGTGGCTGATCGGCCACTTCAAGGATCCCTCCGCCTTCTCGCCCGGTACCGACATGCCCGCCTTCCACCACCTGACCCGCACCCAGCTCCAGGCGCTGGTGGCGCTGCTGGAGCACGCCGCGCACTAAAATAGGGGCATGACCCTCGGAACGGATGAACCCCTGCGCATTGCCGGGCGCGAGTTCGGCTCGCGCCTGCTGGTCGGCACCGGCAAATACGCCAGCTTCGAGCAGACCGCGCGCTGCGTCACCCTTTCCGGCGCCGCCATGGTCACCGTCGCCGTGCGCCGCGTCAACATCACCGACCGCCACCGCGACAATCTCCTCGACTACCTCGATCTCAACCAGGTGGCCATCCTGCCCAACACCGCCGGTTGCTACACCGCCGACGACGCCATCCGCACCGCCCGCCTGGCGCGCGAGGCGCTCGACAACCCCTGGATCAAGCTCGAGGTCATCGGCGACCAGGCCACGCTGTTTCCCGACACCCAGGGCCTGCTCGAGGCGACGCGCGTGTTGGTGGCGGAAGGCTTCCTCGTGCTCCCCTACACCAACGACGACGTCGTGGTGGCGCTGCGCCTGATCGACGCCGGCGCGGCGGCGGTGATGCCCCTGGCGGCGCCCATCGGCTCCGGGCTGGGCATCCAGAACGCTGCCAACCTGCGCATCCTGCGCGAGCGCATCACCAGCGTGCCGCTGATCGTGGACGCCGGCGTGGGCTGCGCCTCCGACGCCACCCGGGCGATGGAGCTCGGCGCCGACGGCATCCTGATGAACACCGCGATTGCTGCCGCGGCCGAGCCCGAGGAGATGGCGGTGGCGATGCGGCTGGCTGTGGAAGCGGGGCGGCGCGGCTATCGCGCCGGACGGATGCCGGCCCGGCTGTACGCCAGCGCGTCCTCGCCCTTGGAGGGCTTGGTCGGGAAGGTGTAAACCACCTCGCCCGGCTTGGTCAGGTGCAGTTGTTCCCGCGCCACGCTTTCGATGGCTTGCGGATTGCTGGAGAGCTCGCGCACCGAGGTGTTCAATTCCCGATTGCGCTGCTGCAGTTGCTGCACCCGTGCCTCGACGCGGCGATAGGTCCGCTGCTCCTGGCGCAGCGCCAGGTAGCCGCCGGCGCTGAACAGCGCATGCTGCAGCAGCCACAGCGCGGGCACGGCTATCACCGCCAGGCGCAGGCCATGGGCCAGCCGGCGGCCCTGGCCGGGCTTCAAGCGGAACTTGAGGGTTGGCGGATGCAGGCGCATGGCAGCTAGGTTCTACTGTAGGAGCGGCGCCGCGGCGCGGCAAGGGGGGTATCCGCATGGTAAAGAACGAGGGGTTGCTGGTGATCGTCAACTGTGCCAACCGCACGCAGGCGGATGCGATCACGCGCGAACTGGTGCGCCGCCGTCTGGCCGCCTGCGGCTCCATCGGCGCGCCGGTGCGCTCGCTCTATCGGTGGAAAGGCGGGCTGGAGGAAGCGGACGAAGTGCCGCTGACGCTGAAGACGGTGGCCGCCCGCTTCGCCGAGCTCGAAGCCGCGGTGCGCGAGCTGCACTCCTACGAGGCGCCCGAAATCATCGCCCTCCCCATCGCCGCCGCCAGCGCCCCCTACCTCGCCTGGCTGCAGGAAAACACGGCCGGCTCGCCCGAGGCCTGACGCCGCCGGCGCTACGCCCGCACGCATTGCCGCCGGTCGGACCAGTACATCAGCCCGCCCAGCAGCAGCGCGCCCGCCCCCAGCAGCGTCCAGCTCGCGCGCCGCCGCCGCCGTATTGGTAGTGGGCACCAGCGCTTCCGGAGAACCGCCGGTCGGCAGCGCGTTCAGCTCAAACAGGATCTCGGTTTCGTCGCTGGGGTTGAGCGCCACGCTAGTGACTTCCTCTTAGCCGAACCAATGGCGCAGCCGGTAGCGTTCCGCCGGCGGCGCCTCCGGCCGGCTTTCGTACAGCCCGAACCCG
>DAIDIF010000002.1 GCA_027451805.1 Acidobacteriota bacterium | reverse complement strand
AGACGGGCGGCTTCGGCAGCTGCCCGCTGGAGCATGCGACAGTGCGGCGGCGCCTCCACTATCGCCGCGGCGCCTCCGACCAGAGCGTAATTCGGCAGGTGTTCGGCATGCGTGAATACGATCTTAGCCGCCTTCGCCGCTGCCGGGACCTGGAGGCCATCGTCGGCCGGCGCCTTGGCGAGGGCCGGCGGCCGCTGGTCATCGCCGCGGGAGCGAACATCGGCGTGAGCGCGGTGTTCTTCGCACTGGCGATTCCTGGCGCGAGAGTTGTTGCGGTCGAACCCGAGGGCGCTAACTTTGAACTCTTGCGGCGAAACACCGAGGGGCTCGACGTGATTTGCCGACGCGCGGCGCTGAGCGATGGGCCTGGCTGCGCTCATGTCGTCGACCCCGGCGAGGGGGAGTGGGGATTCCGCACCGAGCCGGCGGGCCGTGGCGACGCCAACGGTTTGGCTGGCGGCAGCCTCGTCCCGAGCGTGGGGATGGCCGAACTGCTGGGGGAGCAGCGCTCCGGCGATACGTTCCCGTTCCTTGTCAAATTAGATGTCGAGGGCGCGGAGCGGGAGGTGTTTGCCGGAGACACAGGCTGGCTGGCCGAGATCCCAGTGCTGGCCATCGAGCTGCACGACTGGCTGCTGCCGGGCGCGGGCACCGCCCTGCCTTTCCTGAAAAAGGTCGCCGCCTTGGATCGCGATTTCGTGTTACTGGGCGAAAACATTGTCTCAATCCGCAACGGCGGGGCGGCCTACTGACCCGGCCCGCCGCGCCCGCCAGCGCCGCCGCATTGCCGCCGCGACCCGCTTGCGCTCGCCGGCGCTGAGGGCGACCGCCGCTGCGGCGGCGAAGTAGACGATGCAAAGGGAGGCCCCTGCCGCGAGCAGGCGGGGCCAGCCACGCAGCCAGCCGCATTCCAGCGCCCAGGCGCCCAGGATCGCGGCGGGGAGCGCGGCCAGCAGCGGGCGCCCGAGCGCTTCGCGCAGGTAGGGCAGAAGCGGTGCCTGCAGCACGCGGCAGGTGTAAGCGGGCATCACAACAAGCTGCACCACAACCGCCGGGACGAGGGTGCCCACGGCTACCCCACTGATTCCGATGGACCGGATCAGGTAGATGCTGAGCCCCAGATTGGCGGCAGCCTCGCCCATGGCGACGAGACCGCAGACCCGGTGGCGCGCGGTGGCGTAGAGCACATTGGTGTACATCGCGGCAATCGGGGTGGTCGCGGCGGCGATCACGAGCAAGATCAGCGGGCGCGTGGCCCGCTGCGCCATCGCCGGCCCCATCCATAGGCGGAGAAACTCGTGCCCGCCCAGCAACAGAAACAGCGCTCCCGGCAGGATCGCCACCATCCCCAGCCGCGAGCCATTGAGGAACAGCCGCTGCTGCGCCGCGTGCTCGCCCAGCGCGTCCAGTTGCGCGCTCCAGGGGGCGAACACGCGCGTGAAGTTGGTGACCCCGTCGCGCAGGTATTGCGCCAGGCTCCCCGCCACCGCGTAGTAGGCGACCGCCGCCGAGCCCGCCATGAAGCCCACCACCACGTTGTCCGACCAGTAGACCACGCGCACCGCCACCGTGATCAGGAAGGCGTAGGCGCCGAAGTTGACCAGTTCCTTCACCAGCGCCGGATCGAAATGCCGCCAGCTGACCCGCAGCCCCACGCAATGCCGCCAGCTGAAGTACAGGTCCAGCCCCTGGCCGAGCTGCTCGGTGGCCAGGAAGATCGCCGCCACCGCCACCAGTCCGTACCCGTGCACCAGGAAGTACCACAGCAGCAGCCCGCGCAGGATCTGCACCGCGGCATTGCGCAGGTTCATCAGGTCGTAGCGCGACACCGCCGCCACGCAGCCGTTGAAGAGCGCGCCGGGCGCCCCCAGCGCCACCGTCGCCGCCGTCAGCAGGATCGCGATCCGCGCCGGCGCCAGCAGCGCTGCGCCCACCTGGAGCCGCGCCGGCAGCGCGTAGGCGGCCCACACGCCCGCACCCAGCACCACCATCGCCGGAGCCAGCATCAGCACGAAGGCGGTCGAGATCAGCCGCGCGCTCGCCTCCGCGTCGCGTCGCGCCTGCGCCCGCGCCATGTAGCGCATCACCGCGATGCGCACGCCGAAATCGAGCATCGCCGCGTAGGCGATCAACTGCCCCAGCAGCGCCCACAGCCCGAACGCCCGGTCGCCCAGGCGGTGCACCTCCAGCGGCCAGATCAGGAACGCCACTCCGGCGGTGAGCGCGTAGCCGGCGAGGTTGGCCAGGATGTTGGCCGCCGCGCGCCCGCGGAGCGCCGTCGTCTGCGCTGCGGCGGACGCGCTCGCGCTCAAGCCGGCCACCCCAGCGCCAGCGCTGCCGGCTCCGCCGCCGCCGGCTCCCGGCCGCCGGCCGCCTCCGCCGCCTCGCGCTCCAGCGCGAGCAGCAGCGCGGCGCTCAACGCCGCGAAAAAGTACCAGGTCGAGCGGTAGACGTCGTGGTAGGCGTAACCGCAATACAGCAGCCCGATGATCACCAGGTTGCACGCTAGCGGATAGTAGCGCAGCCACGGCGGCGCGTCGCCCTGCTCCAGCAGCAGGCTGCGGATCCGCGCGTTGACCTTGAAGAAGGTCACCACGAAGGCGGTGAAGGTGATCACCCCCAGCAGCCCCAGCTCCCCAAGGATCTTGAAATACAGCGAGTGCGCGTCCAGATAGAAACGCGGCTTCGTGGGCCAGTACTTGGCTCCGTTCGCGTCCACATAATTGCCGATCCCGATGCCGGTGAGCGGATTATGCAGGAACATGTGGATGCCGCCGTCCCAGGAGATCAGCCGGTTCTGGTAGGACTCGTCGTGTTTGAGATGGTCCACCGTCTCGTAGCGCGCCTGGTACTGCGGCGGTAGCAGCACCCAGGTCGCCAGCCCCAGCACCGCCGCCGTGGGCAGCAACAGCATCCGCCGCCGGCTGACCGCCAGCGCCAGCACGAAGATCGTCAGGAAGGTCAGCAGCGAGCCCCGCGACCCGGTGAGCAGCAGCGAGATCAGCAGCAGCACGATCAGCGCCCGCATGCCCCAGCGCATCCAGGCCGGATTGCCCTTGAGGGTGAAGAGGTAGACAATGGGCAGCGCGGTCGCGATGGTCAGCCCCAGCGTGTCGGGGTTGTTGGAGGCGTTGGTCAGCCCCACCAGCCGGTCTACATGCATCCGCACCTGGAAATTTCCCTGTAGGTACTGCACCATGCCGCTGCCAGCGAGATACCCCACCAGCGCGCAGTAAAACGCCAGCACCACCCGCAGCCGCCGCCGGTTGGTGACCAGCGCCACCAGCACCATCGCCAGGATGATCGTCTTGGCGAATTCCGTGTCGCTGGTGATGGAGTTCGAGATCCAGAACGCCAGCGGGATGCTGGCCACGGTCGCGCCGAAGAAAAACAGCATCCGCTTGGCCAGCGGCGGAAACACGAACCGCACCCCGCGCGCCAGCATCATGAAGATGGTCAGCAAGGCGACCACGCGCTCCACATGCAGCACGTTGAAGACGTGATACAGCTCCCCCGGCTGCACGATGTTGATGAACATCAGCGTCACCATGCCGCCGAACGGGTCCACCAGGCAGGCCACCACCCCGGCGATCAGCACGACCCCGATGACAACAATCACGCCGAGACCTCCATCCGCAGCGCGCCCAGTTCGGCGGCATAGAGCTCGCGAATCGGGAGCGAGCCGAACTCGCGCAGCAGCGCGCGCAGCTTACGCTCCAGGCTGGCCAGGCCGACATAGTGGCGGAACCGGCTCGCCGGGGGCAGCCGCACGCGGGGCTGCGCCGGGTCGAGTTCCCAGGGGTGGAGGTAGCAGACGGGGCGCAGGCCCTGGCACAGGGCGCGCTGCAATCCCCAGCGGCTGTAGGCCAGCGGCGCCAGGCGCCAATAGCCGCCCCCGGCGACCGGCAGCCGCTGCCCGAAGCAGGCGGCGGTGGCCATGGGGATTTCCCACATCCCCGAGTCCAGACGAAACGGCTGCCGTGGCGCTCCGGCCGCGCCATAGAAGGGATGCCGGATGGGATGCAGACTGGAGTCGTAGCGGAAGCCGGCTTCCGCCAACACCTGCCATGCCCAGGGCAGATCGAGCCGCAGGGAGAAGTTCGGCGCCCGGTAGCCCGGCGCCTCCACGCCGGCGGCATCCTCCACCGCGGCTTTGGCGCGGCGGGTGTCGTCGCGGAATTCCGCTTCCGTGAGATGAAACACCGGCCGATGCCAATAGCTGTGGCAGCCCAACTCGTGCCCGGCGGCCGCGACCTGGGCGATCAGACGCGGATAGCGCTGCGCGATCCAGCCGACCACGAAGAAAGTCGCCCGGGTGCGGGTCGCGGCGAAGATGTCGAGCAAACGCTCCGTATTCGCCTCCACCCGCGCCGGCATCGCCTCCCAGTCGCGGCGCGACACCACGCCCGCCATCACCTCGACCTGGAAATAGTCCTCCAGGTCGACGGAGATGGAGACGAGCGGAGGTGGGGGAACCTGGGCCACGGCCGGATTAGTTCCCCAGCATGCGCTGGATATCGGCCTGCTGCGCCAGAGCTTTATTCAGTTTGATGGCCTGCTCCAGTTGTGACCGCGCCGCCTGTTTCTGCCCCGCGTCGTAAAGCGCGGTGGCCAAATGGACGCGGAAGTCGGTGGTGTTGGGCTGGCTGGCGACCGCCTGCTGCAGCAGCGGAATGGCGGCTTGGTAAACCTTCTGGTTGACGTAAACCCAGCCCAGCGTGTCGTTGACATTCGGTACGGCGGGCATTGCCCGCTTGGCGCGTTGCGCCAGCACCAACGCCTCCTCCAGCTTGCCGGGCTGGCTGGTATACAAGGAGGCCAGATTATTGTTCGCAATGCCGTTGTTGGGATCGAGCGCCAAGGCGCGGAGGTAGGCCTGTTCCGCCTGGGCGGGCTGATGCACCTGCTCGTCAAGCATCCCCAGCACCACCCACAGGCCGGGGCTGGAGGGGCTGGCGTTCGCCGCCCGCGCGAACTCCTGCTGCGCTTGATCGAGGGAGTTTTGTTGCGCGTACAGCGTGCCCAACAGGACGTAGGTGTTGTAGTTGCTGGGATCGTCGGTGACCGCCTGGCGCAGCGCGGCGGCGCCGGCGGTGGTGTTCTTTTGCTGCACGTAGAGCCGGGCCAGCAGGTCCTCCATGATGGCAATGTCGGGCTTGTTGGCATTGTGACCGCGCGCGGCGGCGATCGCCGCCTGCATCATGGTGACGGCGGCGGCGGTCTTTCCCGTGGTCGCATCCAGCGTTACCATGCCGGTGAGCGCGTTGGTGTTGCCGGGCGCCATCTGCAGCGCCTGCTGAAACTGCCCGGCAGCCAGGGCGTTGCGGCCCTCCATGGCGTAGACATAGCCGAGCCGGATGACGCCCTCCGGCGAGTTGGGCGTCAGCGCGACGTACTTCTGCAGCGCCGCTTCGGCCTGCGGCAGTTGCTTGAGCGCCATGTAGGCGTTGCCCTCAGCCAGGTAGCCCTGGGGCGCATTGGGCCCGAGGGCCACCAGTTTATTGGCGTAGGCCAGCGCGCTGTTGGGATGATTGGCGGCGAGCAGCAGTTGCGACAGCGCCAACTGCGCGCCGTAGTCGTTGGGGTTGAGCTTGACCGCCTGACTGAAACTATTCTGCGCCTCCGCCGCATCGTTCTTTAACAGGTAGGCCTGGCCCTGCTCGTAGGCAGTCTGGGCGGCGTTGGGATCCAGCCGCTGGGCGGCCGTGAGGGTGGTCAAGGCCTGATTGGGATGGTGCTGATCCAGCTGCACCGCGGCCTGCAACAGGAGCGACGCGAGGTCGTTGGGATTGTCCTTGAGGATGGCGGAGAGGACCTGCAACGCGGGGCCGTAGTGCTTGTCGTTCGTCTCGAGCTGCGCCCACTGGCGGCGCGCCTCCAGGAAGGTTGGGAACTTGCCGGCGATCACCCGGTCCACGGCGATGGCCTGGGCATTCTTGCCCTGTGCTGCGTAGAACGAGGCCAGCGCGTACTGCGCCGAGGCGGAGTTGTCCTCCATCGCCACCCACCGCTTCATCAGCGGCTCGGCGGCGGCGAAGTTGTGGCGCGCGAAGTAGAAGTTGGCCAGCGAGCGGATGGCGTCGGGGTTCGAGGCGTTGTCCTTGGCGCCGGCCTGGTAGATTTGTTCCGCCTGCGCCCAGTTGCCTTGCGCGGCGAAGAGGTTGGCCAGGTCATTGCGCGCCGGCACCGACTTGGGGTCGAGGCTGACGGCGCGCTCGAACTCCTGCTGTGCGGCGGGCAGGTTTTTGCTGGCGGCGTAAAGAATGCCCAAGCTGAGGTGGGCGGGCACGCTGTTCGGGCTGGCTTGCAGCAGGGTCTGCAGGCGTTGGATGCCGGCGGGCACTTTGCCCTGCGCGGCGTCCAGATTGGCCAGCAGGATGGTGGCGTCCACATCGTTGGGATGCTTCGCCAGGACCGCCTGCCCTTCGGCCGCCGCCTTGGCGTACTGCTTGGAGGCGGTGTAGAACTGGCCCATGGCCAGTTGCGCCTGGGGGTAATCGGGCTGCAGGCTGACGGCCTTGCTCAGCGCGAAAAACGCCTGCTGCAGTTGCTGGTTCTGGGTGTATGCCTTCGCCAGTTCGTACTCCAGCTTGGCGTCCTTGGGCGTGAGCTGGATGGCGTTGCGATATTGGATGATCGCCTCGGTGAAGCGCTCCTGCTTCATGTAGGCCTTGGCGCTGGCGCGATAGGAGGCTTCGCGCTGGGCTGCGCTCTGGCAGCCGGTTGCCGCCACCATCACTGACGCCAGCGCCGCCAGCGTGGCAAGGAAGGAACTTTTGGTCGTGGTCATGATTCTGGAACTCCTGAAAGCGGAATCTGGCGGCGCCGGAGGCGATAGCCGGACGCGGCCTCCTGCCAGGCGCCGGCGCCCAATCCGGCGTGCACGGTGAAGTAGACTGCCGGCGCCGCGAGCAGATAGCGCCAGCCGTACCGGCAGGCCAGGGCAAGGGCGTAGACAAGAATAACCGCCATATAGACCAGCAGGCCGGCGGCGGCGAGGGTGCGCCAGATGCCCGGCGGCAGCGCCAAGCCGGCCAGCGCGAGCGGCAGCCAGGCCAGCCACAACGCCGGCAGGCACTGGGGCAGGGAAAAGGCGTCGCGATGCTTGCGCGCCAGGCGGACACGGCCGCGGCCGTAGCGCAGCATCTGGCGCCAGAGGCCGCCGAGGCTGGGCCGGGCGACGTAGGCCACGGCGGCTTCCGGACAGAGCCAGGCCCGGATGCCGGCCTGAGCCAGGCGATGGTTGAACTCGACGTCTTCGCAGGCGTCGAACGACTCATCGAAGCCGCCGAAGCGTTCGAACAGGCAGCGGGCATAGGCGGCGCCGGAACTGGAGGGGTTGACCCAGCCGCGGCGGGCGAGGTCGTAGATGGTGGAGTCGGCGCCGTGGGCGATACGGGTGGCGCGCACGCGCGCGATGGCCGCCTGCCAGGGGCCGCTGAATTCGGCGGTGAGAGGCTGGGGCCGGGCCACGCATTGCGCGCCGGCGAGCGCGGCGGTGCGCATGGTGTCGCGCAGCCAGTCCACCCCGGGGAGCCGGCAGTGGCCATCCACGAACACGATCCAGTCGCCGGAGGCGGCGCGCACGCCGACGTTGCGGCCGGCGGCCGAGGTGCGGCCGGGGTTGGGCAGCCAGTGAACCGGGGCTTGGCCGGCGGCCGCGGCGCGCGCGGCGATGTCGAGCACGCACGCCCGCGTGCCATCGTCCTCGGCGCCGCTGCCATCGGCGACCAGGATTTCATAGCGATCCACGGGATAGTCCTGCTCCAGCAACTGGTGCAGGATTCCGCCGATATGCCGCGCTTCGCGCCGCACCGGCAGCACGACGGAGACGCTTGGCAGCGCGGTGGCCTCCGCCGCCCTCACGCCGCTCCTCCCGCCGCCGATAGCCATGTGGCCTCCAGGGCGCGCGCGCAGTCGTCCCAGGAGTGATGGGCGCGTACCCAGGCGCCGCCCGCGCGCCCCATGGCCGCCGCGCGCGCGGGCGCAGCCAGCAGGGCCACCGCCGCGGCCGCCAGCGCTTCCGCATCGTCGGCCACCTCCAAATGGCGGCCCGGCTCGGCCGCGAGGCCCTCGGCCCCGATGCTGGTGGCGAGCACCGCCTTCTCCATGGCCAGCGCCTCCAGGATTTTGATCCGGCTGCCGCCGCCGATGCGCAGCGGGGCGAGCACCAGCGCGGCTTCGGCGACCAGCGGCCGCACATCGGCGACTTCGCCCACCAGTTCGACGCCGGGCTGAGCCGCCAACTCGCGGCGCAAGGCCGCCGGCGGCCGCCGGCCCACGACCCGAAGATGGGCCCGCGGGTCCCGGGCGCGGATGGCGGGCAGCACCGCACGGGCGAAAAAAGCGGCGGCATCCTGGTTCGGATACCAGTCCAGCGCGCCCACGAACGTCATCCGTCCCGGAATGATCGGCGCCGGTTGGGGGCGGAAGTCGTCGAGGTCCACGCCGTTGGGCACGACGCTGGCGCAGGCCGCGCCCTCGGCCGCCGCCATCTTGCGTTCATCGGCGCTGACCGCAGTCACCGCCCGGGCGTGGCGGAAGGCCTCGGCTTCGAAACGCCGCATCTTGGCCGCCTGCCAGCCGAAGTACATCCGGGCCAGCGGTTGGCGGGCGGTCGCGGCGCGCCGCCGCCAAATCTGAGCCTCGATGTTGTGGGTGGCGATGACATGCGCCGGCCCTCCGGCCCGGCAGTAGGCGGCGTAGGGCGTCCACTCGACCTGGACCAGGTCGAACGGCTGCTGCGCAAGCAGGTCGTCGAGCACGGCCTGGAAGCGGCGGCGGTAATGCTTGGCCACCGAGTAAGGCCTGCGCGAGGCGCAGTTCGCGAGTAGGTCGGCGTAGAGCGCCAGCCCGCGCTTGTCCGCCGGCGCCGTCACCGTGTGGCAGACGATGCCGGCGGCGTTGAGCGCGGCCACGGCGGCGCCGGCCTCAGGCCCGGGTGCGGCGAAACAAAGCAGCTCGACGCGATGGCGCGCGGCCAGGCGCCGGAGCAGATGCCAGCTGCGCAATCGTTTGCCCGAATCGGGCGGCCACGGCAGGCCTTCATCCAGCACCAGCACGCGCAACCGCCGGGACGCCGCCGCCGGAAGCGATGCGGCCGCGGCCGGGTTCGAGATGAGGGTCGTTTCCATCGGGTTAGAGGGCGTAGATCTTGGGCGAGCGGATGCCGCGGAAGGCGTTGCGCGTATCCACGATCAAGCGGGCGTCGCTGGCGATTTGGCGGTAGTCAAAGGCGGCATGGTCGGTGACCAGCACCGCGCAATCGGCCTGTTGGAGGGCGCTGAGCGGCTGTGCATCCATTTCCAGGCCGGGCTCGCGCAACTGCGGCACCCACGGGTCGGAGTAGCTGACCACGGCCTGGTGCTTCTTCAGCAGGTGCAGGATGTCGAGCGCCGGCGACTCGCGCATGTCGCTGACGTCGCGCTTATAGGCCACGCCGAGCACATGCACCCGCGCCTGGCGCAGCGCCTTGCCCTGATCGTTGAGCGCCGCCGCCACCCGGCTGACGACGTGCTCGGGCATCTTGCTGTTGATCTGCTGCGCGACTTCGATGAGCCGCGGCTCGAAGCCCTCGGCGCGCGCCTTCCAGGAAAGATAGACCGGGTCAATGGGGATGCAGTGACCGCCCAGTCCGGGGCCGGGCTGAAAGCGCATGAAGCCGAAGGGCTTGGTCGCGGCCGCATCGATCACCTCCCAGACGTTGAGGCCGAGCTCGCGGCAGAGCAGCGCCATCTCGTTGACCAGCGCGATGTTGACGTTGCGGAAGGTGTTCTCCAGCAGTTTCGCCATCTCCGCCGTCTGCGCGTTGGAGACCACCAGCACGCGCTCCACGCAGGCGCCGTAGAGCGCCTGCGCCGCCTGGCCGCAGGCGGCTGTCACGCCGCCGACGACTTTGGGGATATTGCCGGTCTGGAATTCGGCGTTGCCCGGGTCCACGCGCTCCGGCGAGAAGGCCAGAAAGAAATCGCGCCCGGCCTGCCATCCGTTCCGGTTCAGCATGGGGAGCACCACCTCGTCGGTGGTGCCGGGATAGGTGGTGCTTTCCAGCACGATCAGCTGGCCTGGGCGGAGGGTCGCCTGCACGCGCTCGGCGGCCTGCAGAATGAAGGACAGGTCCGGGTCCTTGGTCTTGCGCAAGGGCGTGGGCACGCAGATCGAAATGGTGTCCATGTCGGCCAGCTCGGCCCAGTCGGTGGTCGCGCTCAGGCGGCCCTTGCCGCGCTGCTGGGCGAGGACATCGGACGGCACGTCCGCGATGTAGCTGCGGCCGGCGTTGATTTCCGCCGCGCGGTGGCCATCCACCTCGAAGCCGGTGACTCGGAACCCGGCTTGGGCGAACTCGACGGCGAGCGGCAGCCCGACGTAGCCCAGGCCGATGACGCCCACGCGGGCCTCGCGCGAGGTGATCTTGGCGAGCAGCTCAGGCAATCGATCGCTGCTGGGGATGGCCAAGGGCAGAGCGGACAGGGTGGGCGTGGTAGCGGTCATGGTTGCTCTCCGGGGGCTGTGGGATCTGGGCGTGAGGCGTCAGCGCGCACCCCGCCCGAGGAACATGATCTTGGTGGTTTGGAAGAGGATGAACAAATCCAGCCAGACCGACAGATTCTTGATGTAGAAGAGATCAAACTCCAGCTTTTCGCGAGCGTCGTCGAGGCTGGCGCCGTAGTCGCGGTTGACTTGGGCCCAACCGGTGATGCCGGGCGGGACGCTATGGCGCATTTCGTAGTAGGGGATGACTTTGCGGAAGTCCTCCACGAAGACCGGGCGTTCCGGCCGCGGGCCGATGATGCGCATATCGCCGCGTAAGACGTTGAACAACTGCGGCAGCTCATCCAGGCGCAGCTTGCGCAGCCAATAGCCCAGGCGGGTAACGCGGGGATCGCGCTCGCGCGCCCAGACCGGGCCGGTGCCGTTCTCTGCGTCCACGCGCATGGAACGGAACTTGAAGATGTTGAAGGTGCGGCCGTTGAGGCCGACGCGCTGCTGTTTGTAGATGACCGGGCCGGGCGAGTCGAGCTTAATGGCCAGCGCGACCAGCGCCATCACCGGACTCAGCAGGACCAAGCCGGCCGCGGCGCCCAGCAGGCCGGTACCGCGTTGGTACGCATTGAACCAGCGCGGCTGGCGGAAGCCGTCGGAGAGGATCAGCCAACTGGGCAGGACGCTATCGAGGGCGACCCGGCCGGTGATGCGCTCAAACAGGGTTGGCGCCTCCTCGATCTGGACGCCGGCGGCGCGCGCGGCCATGAGCGGACCGAGCGGCAACTGGCTGCGGCGCTCCTGGAGGGCGATTACGATGCGCTGGGGCCGGTGTGCCGCCAGCAATTGCGCGATATCCTCCAGCCTGCCGACCACCGGCACGCGGCTGGAGCCGGCCGCGGCCGCCGCCGCGCCGTCCTGCACCAGCCCGACCAGCGCCAGCCCCAGCTGGGGCCGGAGCTCGATCTCGCGCAGGAGCTCGGTGGCGCGCTGGCCGCTGCCCAGTACCAACAGGCGCTCGCCGCCGGGATAGGCGGAGCGCAGCCAGGCCGCAGCGGCGTCCATGGCGCGGCGCCAGACCAGCAGCAGCAGCACCAGCCCGACCACTGAGCCGACCACCATGCCGGTGCTGAGCCGCAACTCGGGCAGCAGCCAGTAGATCAGCGCCAGGGCGAGCGAGGCAATTCCCAGGGCCTGCAGCAGGCGGGTCAGCAGCTCGCGTCCGGCGGCGCCGCTGTTGGGCGCGTAGAGATCGCTGTAGTGCAGACACACTTGGCAGACCAGCGTAATCAACAGCGCCTTCAACACGACCGGCACCGAGGGCATGACCGCCGGCCAGTCGCCGGCCTGCAGCGCCAACGCCGTGCTCAGGGCCAGCAGGATCACCAGGCTTTCGCCGATCAGCAGCACGGCCCAGCGGCGAGGGAAGTATTGATTGAGAACCTTGATCATGCCTGCGGCCGGCCTTCCTTTCTCTGCGGGCGGTGGGCGTAATAGCCGTACCCCTTGCGCTCCAGGCCGGGGGCGCCATTCAGCACGGTGCCCAGCAGGCCGGGGCGCAATTGGGCCGCCACCTGGGCCAGTCCATCCGACGAGGTGACGCCATAGCGCGTCACCAGGATCGAAGCGTCGGCCAACTGGGCCAGGATGCGGCTGTCCGCCACCGGTCCGATCGGGGCGCCATCGAGCAGCACCAGATCGAACTCTTCCTGGGCCTGGCGCAGCAGCAGCGGCATGCGCTGGCCGGCGAGCAGCTCGGTTGCCTGATCCGCCACCGCACCACCCGGCAGAATGGCCAGCCAGCGGTCCACTTCCCAAATCACATCCTGCAGCCGCACCCGGCCGCGCAAATAATCCCCCAAGCCCTCGCGCGGCGCTGGTTCCAAGCCGGCGGTCAGTCCGGCGCGGCGGAGGTCGGCGTCCACCAGCAGGATGCGCCCCTCGCGCAGCGAGCTCAGCTGCAGCGCCAGGTTGGCGGCCACCATGGTCTTCCCTTCGCCGGCGGAGGCGCTGGTGATCAGTAAATTGCGCAGCCCTTGGGCCCGCATGGCCGCCAGGATGCGGGTGCGCAGGATGCGGTACTGCTCCCGCGCGGCCGCCACCGGCCCGGTAAAATCTTCTCCCTCATCCGCGACGGGGGCGATCACGCCGAGCTTGGCGGCATTGAGCCGCACCTGGCGCACCAGCTCCGGCGCTGCCGCGGCCGGCGCCGGCACAACCGGCAGCGGAAAGCCGGCGAGATCCACCTGCGCCGCCTGTTCCCACGTTGCGAGCGGCGCCGGCGCGGCGGTTGTGGCTACGGCGGGCGCGGCGGCGGGCGCGGGGGCAGCGGGCGTGGCCGTCTCGGCGTCCACCGGGACCGATTCGGCGCGTTCCATGGCGGTGTAGAAGAGGCCCATACGTTACTCCGTCAATCCCGCCCAGCGTGCCCATCCGGTGGCGAACCGCTGCAGCGCGGCCGGGCGGCGTTCGGGCGGCGCCGCCGCGGCCGGGGCCGCTGGTGGCGCGGCGATCGGCGCGGTTGCCGCCGCGGCGGGTATCAGGTCGAGTTGGCGCGCGGCACGCTCGAGCAGCGCCACGGTGACGCAGGGCGTGCCGGCGGCAAAGCCGGCCAGCAGGGCGTGGTCGGCGGCGATGTTGATGACCCGGGGCACACCCTTGGATACCTCGTGCAGCCGTGCCAAGGCGGCCGCCTCAAACAGCGACGCGCCGGCGGCGCCCGCGTGTTCCAGACGGGCGGCGACGTAGGCCGCGGTTTCCGCCGGGTTGAGCGGCTGGAGTTCGCACCGGACCGCAACCCGCTGCTCCAACGCCCGGCCATGCAGGGTCCGCAAATGCCCGGTCAATTCAGGCTGGCCGGAGAGAATGACCTGCAGCAATTTGGCGCCCTGCGCCTCGAGGTTGGTCAGCAGGCGCACCTGCTCCAGCACCACGGGGTTGAGATCCTGGGCTTCGTCAATCACCAGCAAGGCGCACTGGCCATGGGCGTGGCGGTCGAGCAGGAAGGCCTGCAGCCGCGCCAGCAGATCGCTCAGCCCCGCCCCCTCGGCGGGCAGGCCGAAGCCGCGCAACACCGCCTGCAGGAGCTCGGCCGGGGTCGCGTGAAGGGGCGTGTCCAGCACCTGGGCGCGTGCGCCGCCGGGCAACATCTCCAGCACCGCGGCCAGCAGCGTGGTCTTGCCGGTGCCGGGTTCGCCCACGAGCAGCGCCGCTCCCTTGCGTTCGCGCAGGCAGTAGAGCAGCCCCGCCATCGCTTCCCGGTGCCCGTTGCTGAAGTACAGAAAGCGCGGGTCGCAGGCCAGGCTGAAGGGATATTCGCGCAGTTTGTAGTAATCCAGATACATAATCGGTGCCTAACGATGGCTTCCCGGCAGGACGGTCGCGGGCGCCGCGGGCAGAGCCGCCGGCCCCAGCAGCGGCAGCGAGGCCAGGATCGGAACCTTGGTGTAAAACTCGAGATCCGCCTCGCCGCGCACCACCGCGTCGCGCATCTCCATGACAAAGCCCAGGCCGAGACCGAGCAGGCCGCCGGCCATCACGCCCATGAGGTCAATGCGCATCAGGTCGGGGCTCGAGGGCTTCTCGGGCAGGTTGGCGGGATCCACGATGCGGAACTCCTCGCCTTCGGCTTGCTGCTCCATGGCCGCGCCGGTGGAGGCCTCCTGCTTCTTCTCCAGCAGGTTGGTGTAGTTCGTCTTGGCCACGTCGTAAGCGTTCTGCAGGTTGGTCAGCTGCTCTTCCACCTCGGGCAGTCGCTCGATGCGCGTCTGCATGGCGGCGATCTGTTGGTTGATCTTCTTCTGCTGCGTCTCGTACTCCTGGATCTGCTGGTCGAGGACGGCGATTTGGCCCTGATCCTGCGGCGGCAATGCCGGCTTGGCCGCCGCGTTCGCCGGCGCCGCTTTGGCCTCCTGGGCGGTCCGCTTCTTCTGGGCGGCGAGCCGGCTCTCCAGTGCTTTGACCTGCGCCTTCAACTGGATGACATCCGGGTGCTCCGGTGTGTAGAGCTGCTCGTCAATCGCCAATTGCGTCTTGGCGTTGCGCAAGTCTGTCTCCAGCGGATTGGGCGGCGCCGGCAGGGCGGCCAGCCCGACCGCGCCACCGCGTACCGCTTGCTCGATCGAACGCAGGTAGGTCTTCTGCTGTTGCGCGCGCGCCAGGTTGTCCGCGTTGGCCTGAAGCTGTGCCTGCAATTGGCTCATCACCTGCAGGTTGGGTCCCTCCTGCTCGGGCAGGCTGCCCATGTACTTGCTCTTGAGCTGCTTCAGTTGGCCTTCCAGCGTCACCAATTGCTGCGTCGCCTGCTGCAGTCGTCCGTCAATGAAGGTTTCGGTGCCTTGCGCCTGCTGCGCGCGCACGGTTAGATTTTCGGAAATGAACAGTTGGGAAAGCTCGCGGCAAACTTCCTGCGCCAGGGCCGGGCTGGGGCCCTGGTAGGAGATGCGGAACGCGCTCACCTTGGGCACCGGCGAATCCGCCATGATCGGCTTGACCTTGATGTCGGACAACATCTGCGTCACCTTCTGGTCCGGGGTGAGCGCTTGGTTCGGGTACAAGCCGTATTTGGCGATGATCTGGCTGAGCTGCGTGCGGCTGAGGATCTGCTCCTGGATGTATTCGAGCCGGTCGGCGACGGTGCCGCTCACGGTGGAGCGGACGAAGTCGGCGGGTACCTGCTGCGGCTCGACCAGGATCAGCGCCTCCGAGGTGTAGAGCTTGGGCAGTTTGTGGCTCACGGCCACGGTGAGAGCCGCGATGAGGGCGGCCGGCGCCAGGATCCAGATCCAGCGGCGGCGCGCCATCTGCAGGTATTCGAGCGGGTTGCTTATGGGTCGTCGAGCCATGTGATGCGCTAGCGCGCTCCTCCCGGGGCAAAGCGAAGGCCGAGGGTGAACATCTCGCGGCGGAACTCTCCCGTCACGCCCGGCAATGTCTGGCCGATATACTCGCCGTCGGCCGTGATGGACCATGCCGCCGCCAGCCGGACGCGGAATCGCGACGAGGCGAACAAGCTGTCCTGCACGCCGGGACCCAGGTTGCCCGCCATCCGGCTCTCCCCCAGGCTGGCCGAGGCCGACCACCCCCCGCCGTGCCCCTGCAGCCCATAGCTGAGCGCCAGCATGTCGGTTGCAAGCCCGCCCGGCACCAACCCCATCTGTAGGTTGTGCGACCAGGTGATGCCGTACTGCCCCTGGCCCTGCCCTACCGTGAGGCTGGCGTTGGCCGCATACCCCAGCGCGGGCAGATGAGCCACCGCGCTGGTGGCAGCGCTGCCGTGGGTTTGGCTCCACGATGGGCCCGCGCTCAGCGCCAGCGTGACATTGCCCCCAAACCCCCGCTGGACGCCCGTCTGCAGCGCGGAATACCGCACCGACTGCGCGTTGCCGCTGAACTGCATGATGCTCTCGGTGCCGCTCACGCTCCAGGACCACTGTGGGCCGAGCGCATAGGACCAACCCAGGTTGGCGCCGGCCGAGCGCGAGTTCGACCCTGCCGCCCCGGGCGCGCCGCCACCGCTTCGCAGCAGCGCCTGATCCTCGGAAAACCAATCCGCGCCGCCCGATACGCTCGCGCTCCAGGTGGAGCGCAGGCTGCTCCGATGGCTGACCGCGAACGTCGTGCTCGCCCCGGTCAGTATCGTGGCCAGCGCCAACGCCTCGCTCGCGCTACTCACCCCGCTCAGGCCCCCGGCCGCGAACAGCCCGGCGCCGCCCCGCTCCGGAAAGCGCTCGGCGCTCACGCCCCAGGTCCAGTGCGTATTTTCGCTCGTCGCGAACTCCAACGTTTGGCCGTAGGATTGGGCAACATAATCGAGCCTGGCGTTGCGGGCATACGCTTCCGCCTGTGGGTTGTAGGCGGCGCTAAGGCTCCAGTGCGGGCCGATCCACTCCCGGGCAATGCCCAGCCTGAGCTGCGTTGTCGCATCCCCTTGCGGCTGAGCCAGTGACAGCATCGCATTGCTGTCATACCCCTGATCCAGCTCCGCCGACAGCTGCCAGCCCGGGTTGGCGCTCGCCGCCGCCGGCGCCTGCGCCCAGAGGCGCAATCCCAGCCCGAGCGCGGCAACGGCGCCGCACGCCGGCCGACGGTAGGCTCGCGAAAAAGGGAAGGCGCTCATGGGACGACGATGGTGTCATCGGGCCGGAGGGCGATGTTTTCCTGCGGCGCCAAGCCCAGGCTGACGGCCTTGTAGTTGAAGTTGTAGCGGATCATGACGCCGTCGCGGCGGCGCTTGCGGATCAGGTAAATCTTGTCGCCATTGGCGAACGACTGCAGCCCCCCGGCTTGCGCAATCGCGTCCAGGATGGTCATCGGGTACTTGAGCGAGTAGCTCCCGGGTTTCTGCACCATCCCGAAAATGTTGAAGCGCTCGCTCTCCGGATCCTGCAGCATGACCGTGACCGCAGGGTGATCAATGAATTTTTTCAGCCGGGTGGTGATTTTCGCCTGCAATTGCAGGGCGGTGAGCCCCTGGGCGCGCATCTCGCCGGCCAGCGGCAGGCTGATGCGGCCATCCGGTCGCACCGGCAAGGTGCGGCTGATTTCCGCCTCGTGCCAGACGTCGATGGCAAGCACGTCGCCCGGCCCAATGACATACTCCGGGTCGGCCTTGGGCTTCGGGTCGGCGGCGGCCTGGGCGGCTCCCGCCTTGGCCGCGCCCGCCGCGCCGGGGCGCGGTGCTTGGGCGCCGGCGAGCGCGGCCAGCATCGCCAACAGAAGGATCGGGCGCAGGAAGAATGCGACGTTCCGCATGGGCCGGCCTAGTCGGCGTCCTCCGCCGGCGCGGTGCCGCGTTTGGCCGGAAGTTCGAACTTCTTGATCTTGTATAACAGCGCGCGGTAGCTGATCTTGAGCGAGCGTGAGACCCGGCGCCGGTTCCAGTTGTTCTGCCGCAGCGAGCGCGCGATGACGATCTTTTCCAACTTGTCCACCGCGGCCCGGGTGATCTCCTTCAACGACATGTCGCTGGCGCGGTCCAAATCAAAGCCGAGTTCGTCGTCGCTGCGGCTGGCGAGCTCGTGGGCGATGACGTCTTCCGTGCCCAGAATGACCAGGCGCTTGATCACGTTCTGCAACTGCCGGATATTGCCCGGCCAGGCATAATCGCGCAGCGCTTGCTGCGCCGCGGCGGACAGCGGCGGGGCCGAGCGCTGGAATTTGGCTTCGTACTGGCGCAGAAAGTACTGCGTCAGCGCCGGAATGTCTTCCGCACGCTCGCGCAGGGGGGGAAGCTCGATAACGACGGCGTTGATCCGGTAGTAGAGGTCGCGGCGGAACTGGCCGCGCTCCACATCACGCGCCAGGTCGCGATTGGAGGCGCACACCACCCGCGCCCGGACGTGCTGCTCGGCATGCGCCCCGATGCGGGCGAAATGTCCGTCCTGCAGCAGTTGCAGCAGCTTGGCCTGCAGGTCGAGGGCGAAATCGCCGATCTCGTCGAGAAACAGCGTCCCGCCGTCGGCCATTTCGACCCGCCCCGGCTTGGGGGTGGCGGCGCCGGTGAACGCTCCGCGCTCATAGCCGAAGAGCTCGCTTTCCACCAGGCTGGCGGGCAGCGCAGGGCAGTTCACTTGCACGAACGGGCCGCTCCGCCACGGCGAGTGGGCGTGCAGCAGGCGGGCGATCAGCTCCTTGCCCGTCCCACTCTCACCGTGGATTAGCGCGGGTATGGTGGTAGCGGCGACCCGCTGCACCATGAGACGCACCCGCGCCATGGTTTCGCCCCGGCCGAATATGATCTCTTCGGGGGGAAGCTCATGCTCGGCCGGCGGCAATGCCGGGTCGTAGTTCAAGGCTGGAGCTGTGTTGGACACCGGGGAACCCTTTCCAACACTGTGCACGCATCTTGCCTGCCAACTTTTGGGGCGGGTTGAAATGAGCAAAGAATTGCAATGTTTGCAATCACTTGCGCCAACGCGTCCCTAAGTGTTGGGTGTTTACACCCTGGCTGCCGGGATGAACTCGACCTTTTATGGGTGGCTAGCTTCCCTAGCCATGGGAACTGTTTTTCCCGTGTTCATCGCCGATCACAAATCAGTGTGCAACCGCTTGCACATAACCGTACGAGTGCACGAGATGGCATGCGCATACCATAATGGAGGGAGTCTGCGAGGAGCCGCATGTCCCTACGCCCGGTCAAGCGTCTGATTGCCGCCAAACCCACCCTGGAGGGCGCCGGCGTGCATCTGCGCCGCGCCTTCGGGTTTGGGCATACCGCCGACTTCGATCCTTTCTTACTGCTGGATGACTTCCGCAACGATGTCCCGGAGGACTACCTCGCCGGCTTCCCTTGGCATCCGCACCGCGGCATCGAGACCATCACCTACGTGCTCGCCGGGACGGTCGAGCACGGCGATAGCATGGGCAACCGCGGCGCCATCGCCGCCGGCGACATTCAGTGGATGACCGCCGGTAGCGGCATCATCCACCAGGAGATGCCCAAAGGCGACCCCGCCGGGCGCATGCACGGCTTCCAGCTCTGGGCCAACCTGCCCTCGGCGCTGAAAATGACGCCGCCGCGCTACCAGGAAGTGAAGGCGGCGGAAATCCCCGATGTGACCGACGATGACGGCACCCAGGTGCGGATCGTCGCCGGCGAGTTCTGGGGGCGGCGCGGGCCGGTGGAGGGCATCGCCGCCGACCCGGTCTACCTCGATGTGTCGGTGCCGCCCGGGCGCCGGCGCACCTTGCCGGTGGAGATCACCCGCCACGCCTTCGCCTATGTCTTCTCCGGCAAGGGCAAGTTCGGCAACGCCAGCGGACCGCTGGCGGTACCCACGGAGCCGGTGGGCTGGGCGGATACGGCGCCGCCAGCCGAAGCCGGCGACCGCTCCTTGGTGCTCTTCGACCGTGGCGACGAGTTGCAGGTCGAGGCGGGTGAGGACGGGGTCCGTTTCCTGCTGGTGTCGGGCAAGCCGCTGGAGGAGCCGGTGGCCTGGTACGGGCCGATCGTGATGAACACGCAGCAGCAGTTGCGCGAGGCCTACCAGGAGCTCGAGCGCGGAACCTTCCTCAAAAACCGCGGCTGACCCGGGCGGCTACGGCTGCTGCGCGGCAGCGTAGATGGCGTTGAAAAAGAATTTGTAGGCGCCGTGCGACTGGCCCCGCCACTGCGGCTTGAAGCCCAGCAGGACGATGTGGCCGGCGCCGTAGTCCGCCTCCAGCGCCGCGTCCTGGCCTTCGATCTTGTCCGGGCCCATCAGGTAGCCGCTCTCGAGCGGGTTGACGCCGGCGGGGTATTGCGCCAGCACCTTGCCGCGGAACCCCTTCTCCGGGGCAAAGACCGGTCCGGTCTGGAACATCACCGCCAGATCGGGGCCGAGCCCCCAGTCGACGGGCGATGCCTCGCCGGCTTTGGCCGCCGGAATCTGGGCCCGCAGCAACGAGCCCGAGCTGTAAAACTGGCCGGGCTTGAGGCGGGCGACGACGTTGCGCACCGGCAACCCGAACTGCTGGATGGCGAACAACGAGGCGCTGTTGAAGGTGATGAGCGTGCCGCCCGCCTGGACGAACTGGCGCAGCGCGTCCACGCCGGCAAGGCCGATGCCGCCGGTGTACTCGCCCGGCACGACACCGGGGCCGAAGCCGTTCATCAGCGCCTGCGGGCGCATGTCCGGCAGGATGATCGCGTCCAGCCGATCCTTCAGGTTGCTGGCGCGGATGTCGCCGTTGCGCAGCGAGATGGGCTTGAAGCCATAGGTGGCGAGCACCCAGCGCGTCCAACCGCCGTCAATGCTCGGCATCCAGGGCCGGTACACGCCTACCCGCGGCGCCCTCGTCCAGCGCACATCCGCCGGCGCAGCGGCCGCGGTCGAGACCTCGATCGGGGTCGTGGCGACGATCGCCGCCACCGCCCCGCGGCCGATGCCGCTGACCACCGCCGTGCCGGGCTCGAGGCCGGCCTCCGGTTTCTCCACGAAGCCGACGCGCGCGCCGCCGGCGAGCAGTTGGTTGAGGGCGGCGAAGCGCGCGTTGCTCTCCGGCGGGAAGAGAAATACACTGCCGCTGCCGTGGATGGCGCCCCGCGGTTCGACCCAGCGCGGCATCAACCGCAGGTCCGCGCGCTGCGCCGGCGTCAGCGGCTCCAGCACCGCGTCCGCCTCGACGCCCATCTGCAGCGGCAGCGTCCAGCCGGCCACGTCGTAGGGCCGCACCGGGCGGCCGCTCTGCAGGATGCTGGGATAATCCTGCCGTCCGAACAGCTCCTTCACCAGCCCGGCGAAGGGCTGGTTCATGGCGATGACGAAGGAGCCGGCGGCGTAGCTGCGGCCGTTGGCCTCAAGGGGCGCGGCCGCCTGGCTCACCTCGACCCCGTTGACCATCAGGATGCGCGCCAAATCGGCGGCCTCGGCGCGATGTGTCTGCGTGGCCGGAATCACGTACGCATAAGGCGGGTTGTGGGTGAAGCGCTCGATGTTGTTCCGCCCGGCCTGATACTTGTTGTAGAGTAGCTGCTCGCGGTACTTGGCCGCGGTGTCGAGCACCGACATCGATGCGCCTTCCATATAGCGCACCGCATCGCTCAGCCGCCACCAGCCGCCTTTCCACGGACTGCTATAGAAGATCCCCGAGGTCAGACTCTGGTAGTTCTTCGGGAAGCGGCGCACGGTGTAAAAGTGCGGCGTGGCGTAGCCGTAGAGCGCGGTCTCGGTGAAGAAGGCGATGGAGTTGCGGAAGACGCCGGTGAAATCCTGGTAGCCCGGGTACCAGTTGTCGAACCCCACCCGGCTGATGGCGCCCGGCATGTCGTGCTCGTCCAGGTAGGCCGCCATGTTGACGCCGATGGCGTTGAGCCAGCGCATCATCAGCGGCTGGATGTTGCTGGAGATCGGCTCGACGAAGGGCGGAATGAAGATGCGCGCCGGGAAGGGCGCGGTCTGGTGATGGGTGTAGAAGATCTCCGGGTTCCAGATCAGTTCCTGGCGGGTGACGTCCTGCGACTCGGCCATGTTGTTCATGTAGCCGTCGCGGTTGTTGTCGTGCCCGACGTATTTCTGGTAGAGGAACGGAACCGGACTGACCTCGTAGCGCGTGCCCAGGTTGCGCCGGTACCAGGCCACCACCTCGTTCTGCCCGTCCGGGTTCAGCGTCGGCCACAGCACCAGAATGACGTTGCGCCGGATCGCGTCCACCTCCGGGTCGTGCTCGCTCGCCACCAGCTTGTAGGCCAGCAGGATGGATTGCTGCGCCCCGGCGACTTCGGTGGAGTGCATGCCGCCGTCAATGTGGACGAAGACCTTGCCCTGCTGCGCCAGCGCGTGCGCCTGGGCGTCGTTCAGCCCCTGCGCCCAGGTCAGGCGCCGGTTGATGTCGCGGTAGCGCCCGAGCTGGGCCAGGTTCTGCGACGACGAGATCAGCGCCAGGTAGAAGTCCTGCCCATTCGACGTCTTGCCCGCGTTCACCAGCCGGATGCGGTGCGAACTGGCCGCCAGCTTGCGGAAATAGGCCAGCGACTCGGTGTAGTTGGCCAGGTAGAAGTCGTCGCCCGGCTCGTGGCCCAGCACCGACTTCGGCGTGGGCACGGCCGGGTTCATCACCGCCGGCGGCGTGCCTTGCGAGGTCAGGGCGGGCGCGGACTGCGCGGCGGCGGCGACACACGCCGCCAGCGCCAGGCTGGCAAGACGGAGCTGGAGCATGGGCTATTCTAGCCCCCGCCCCGCCCAGGCGGATTTTCGCGCAGCCCGCGGGTGCGCCGGAGCCGGGCTTCCGGCTAAAATCAAAATGCAATCTGCAGGTTGCATCAAGGAGGAGCCATGGCGGACTCACAGCCGGCGGTTCCCGACCGCATCGAGCAACAGATCGCGATCGCCGCGCCGCTCGAGCGGGTCTGGCGCGCAGTGGCCGATGACCGCGAATTCGGCGCCTGGTTCGGGGTGAAGCTCGAGGCGCCGTTCGTTGCCGGCCGCCCCTGTGCCGGCCGGATCACGCACCCCGGCTACGAGCACCTGCGCCTGGAGGTCGTCGTCCAGGCGGTCGAACCGCCCACCCGGCTGGCGTTCACCTGGCACCCGTTCGCCATCGACCCGGACGAGGATTATTCGCGCGAGCCTTCGACCCTGGTGGAGTTTCGCCTCGAGACGGCGCCCGGCGGCACGCGCCTCACCGTCACCGAGACGGGCTTCAGCCGCATTCCGGCCCAGCGCCGCGCCGCGGCGTTCGAGGCCAACCGCGGCGGATGGGCGCAGCAGGTGGTCAACCTGGACGAGTACGTCCGCGGCGCCCGCGCGCCTGGCCATGCCGGAAGCTAGCGCGCGCGCCCGCGCCGCCGCCTTGTGCCGGTGACCGAAGCCCGGCCCCAGCCCGACCAACCGGAGGGCGGCAGGAGCCAACCGGGGCCGGGCCACCGCGGTTGGCCGCGTCGCCGCCCTCGGCGGCGGGCTACTGGGCGGCGCGTTGCGACTTGATCCATTCGCCGGCGACCTGCCGCGTGGCCACGTTGACGCGGTTGTAGACGTTGACCGTGGCGATGGCGAACACCAGCCCGGCGAGCTCGGCTTCGCTGTAATGCCGCGCGGCTTCGTTCCAAACCGCGTCCGGCACCGGATCGCTGCGGTCGCTCAGCCGCGTCACCGCCTCGGCCAGCGCCAGCGCGGCGCGCTCGGCGTCGGTGAAGTAGGGCGCATCCCGCCACGCCGCCACGGCGAACAGCCGTTCGTCGGTCTCGCCAGCGGGTTTGGCCCAGCGCCAATGCAAATCCACGCAGACGCTGCAGCCGTTGATCTGGCTGGCGCGCAGATGGACCAGGTGGAGGGTGCGGCCGGGCACCCCCGACTTCTCCGATACTGTGTTCAGCGCCTGAAAAGCCTCGACCGCGCCGGGTAGAAACAGGGCCGGATTCTTGATGCGAGCTGGCATGGTGGCATTTTCTCCTTCTCTGGTTCGCCGTCGGTCACGCCCGCCGGCTGGCGTACGTCTTGGTTACATGAGACTGACGAACCGAGGACGGAAACTGTGACCGGCGCGCCCCTGGATTTTCTGGCGCAACAATTCGAGGAGAACCGCGCCCGCCTACGCGGCGTGGCCTACCGCCTGCTGGGCTCGGGCGCCGAAGCCGACGACGCGGTGCAGGAGGCTTGGCTGCGCCTGAGCCGCACCGACGCGCCCGCGATCGAGAACCTCTCCGCCTGGCTCACCACCGTGGTCTCCCGCCTCTGCCTCGACCAGCTGCGCGCCCGCGCCAGCCGGCGCGAGACCGCGCTCGCGGGCGCGGCGGAGCGCGAAACCCCGGCCGGCCGCCGCGATCCGGAGCAGGAGGCGGCACTGGCCGATGCCGTCGGGCTGGCGCTCATGGTCGTGCTGGACCGCCTCGCGCCCGCCGAACGGCTGGCTTTCGTGCTGCACGACCTGTTCGCCGTTTCCTTTCCGGATATCGCCTCCATCCTGAGCCGATCGCCGGAAGCGGCGCGGCAGCTCGCCAGCCGCGCCCGCCGGCGCGTGCGCGGCGGGCCGCTCCCCGGCGCCGCGCCGATGGGCGGGCAGCGCCGCCTGGTGGAGACCTTTCTTGCCGCGCTCCGCGCCGGCGACCTCGAAGGCGTGGTCGCGGTGCTCGATCCCGGCTTCACCGTGACCGCCGATCTGCCCGGCGGCGCCGCCGCGGCGCCCCAGGGCGCCCGCGCCTGGGCGGCGCAGGCCATGACGTACCGCGCCGGCGCGCGCTTCACGCGCCCGGCGCTGGTGAACGGCGAATTCGGCGCCGTTGTCGCCCCCCGCGGCAAGCTGACGCGCGTGCTGCGCTTCACCTTTGCCGGCGGCCGCATCGCCGCCATGGAGGTGATCGGCACTCCGGAGCGCCTGCAACGGCTCGACATCGCCCTGCCCACGCCCTGACCGCGCCCTGGCGATTGACAGGCAGCCCTCCAATCTCGTAGGCTAGCGGACATGCTGTGTGCGCGCTATTTTGCCTTTGCCGGCCTCGCCTACCGATTCTGCTATCGGTACCGGGCGGGCGGCGGCATGGCGCGCGGAACGGGTGAAAGCTAGAGCGACACCAGAACCGAATTTGCCAACCGGCCGCCCCATTGGGCGGCCGGTTTTGTTTTGGCCCGGAGACCCCATGCCCACCACTCCTGAGATCACCCAATGGCGCCGCCGCATCGACGAGC
>DAIDIF010000001.1 GCA_027451805.1 Acidobacteriota bacterium | reverse complement strand
GGGGAACTGATATGCCCGTGCTTACCGGCGTGGACCTTGTCGGGATTCAGGACTATATCTTCGGCAGCAACCGCCTGCGCGACGCGGTCGCCGGCTCTTGGATGGTGGCGCACGCGACGAGCCAACCGGTGCTGGCGCAGTGGGGGGGGAGCGCGGATGCTGTTCTGCTGGCCGCGGGGGGCAACGCGATCGTGCGCTTCGACAACATGAGCGCGGCGCGAACGTGGGCGGCGGGCTACACCCGCTGGCTGCTGGATGCCGCGCCCGGGCTCGAGGCGGTTGTGGCACATCAGGAGTACGACCGGTTGGCGGAAGGCTTACGCGGCTTGGGCGAGGGCCTTGATCGAGCCAAGGCCGAACGCCGGCCGAGCGCGCCGCTGCTCGGCGTGAGCTTCACGGAGCGCTGCGCCGTGACGGGCCTCCCAGCGCTCGAGGTCGGCGAGGACGGGCCCATTTCCGCGCGCATTCTGCGCGTCAGGGGCCGCTTGGAAGAGGCGCGCAGGCATTGGAGCTGGTTTTTGCCGGCTGACACGACCTTCCCCAGCGAGCTCGACGAGATGGGCCGGACGCGCGGAGACTCCAGCCTGGTGGGCGTGGTGCACGTGGACGGGAATGGAATCGGCGGGGCAATTCGAGATTGGCTTGGCAGCTGCGGAGAATGGGGCGACGAGCGCGTCTGGCAGGGGTACCGGGAGTGGTCGAAGGCGCTCAGCGCACGGGGCAAGGACGTGTTGCGAAAGCTCGTACAGAGGGCGGCGGACGCCATCGACACGAAGGATGGGGCATGCGGCGAGCCGGCGCTGGGGCTGAAGCTCCGTAAGTCAGCGGGGGACTGGGTGTTGCCGCTTGCGCCGGTGCTTCTGGGCGGCGACGATTTGACGTTTGTCTGCGACGGGCGGGTCGCACTGGACCTGGCGGCGACGGCGGTTGAGGCGTTCGGCGAGTGGCCGATCCAAGGCCTGGGGAGGGTCAGCGCTTGCGCCGGGGTACTGCTGGCGAAGGCGCATGCGCCGTTTCATCAGAGCTATGCCATGGCGGAGAGCCTGTGCCGCTCGGCCAAGCGCGAGCGAACGAAGCGAGGAAGCGAGGAGGGGTGGCTCGACTGGCATGTCGGGGGGTTCCGGCCTGGAGAGAGCGCTGAGGAGCTGCGCAGGCGCGCGTATCCCGGTGATCAAACCGGCCGTCCTTACGCCCTGAGCGGCTGGAAAGAGCTCGAGGGCAACGTTCTGGCCAAGTTTCGCGAAGCGCCATGGTCGGAGAGCCGATCGCGGGTCAAGGCGCTGGGGCGAATTCTGGCGGAGGACGATTTGAAGACAGCTAAGCGGCAGATCGAGGCCTGGCAGCTCAACACACCCGAGCTGCAGGCGCCGGCGGATCTGCGCGGTCACCTGCTCGATGCGATCGAGTTGCTTGATCTGCACGCGGTGCTTAAGCCGGCGAAAGCGATGGAGGCGGCGTCATGATCGGGCCGACGCGATTGCGGATTAAACTGTTGTCCGACAGTTGCTTCAGCCGGGGGATCGGCACGCCCGGCTCCGTGGACACGGAAATCGAGCACGACGAGTACGGTGTGCCGCTGGTGGGCGGGCGGACGGTGCGGGGACTCCTGCGCGACGCCTGGCTGTCCATGGCGGCGTGCTTCCCCGAGCTCGAGCCGGCGGCGGGGCGCGTGCTTGGGCGCAGCGGGGCGTTCGACGACGAGTGCCGCCTCCGCATCGGCGACGCCCTCATGAGTGCGGGGCTGCGGTCGGCGGCGCAGCAGGCGTGCACGCGTGCATCGCAGGCGCTGCCGCCGCGCGAGATCCTGGAGGCGCTGACCGCCATCCGCTGGCAGACGGCTGAGGATCGCGGGACCGGCGCGCCGGAGACCACCACGCTGCGGACCGCGCGCGTGCTGCTGCGCGGCTTCGCGCTCGAGGCGCCGCTGACCTGGCTCGATGGGTACGATCCCACGGCCGACGATCTGTGCTGCCTTTCCCTGGCAGCATTGGCCGCGCGCCACGGCGGGTTGGGGCGCAACCGCGGGCGGGGCCATTTGCGGATCACACTCGACGGCGATCTTGAACAGACGCAACGCTGGGCGGAGCGGACGGCATGAGCGCCCCGATCTACTTGGACTACCGGCTGACGCTGGGCTCCCCGGCAATCATCAAGGTGCCTGGCAGCGACCCCAATTCGGCGGCGACCGCGCTGTGCATCCCCGGCAGCGCCATCCGGGGGACGCTGGCGGGGCGCTTGCTGCAGGGCGGCGTGAGTGCTGAGGGCGACGAGTTCCGCCGGTTGATCTTGTCGGGCGACGTGCGCTACCTGAACGCCTATCCGGAGATTGGCGAGGCGCGGTCGCTGCCGACGCCGCGGTCATGGCGGCGCGAAAAGGCAAATCCGGCAAGGCTGCACGACCTTGCGGTGGAGAACGGCGGGGGAGGCGCGCTCGTGGGCGGGCTGCCGCCGTTCGCGTCCGCGACGTTGATCGCCGGCTTCAGACGGATGAACCGGCCGGGCGTGGGCGGGCGGCTGCACCAGCAGCGCGATCGCGAGGTTGGCCGACCCTGGGCAGAGGAGAAGACGGAGAGGGCGCACGGCACAATCTTTTCTTACGAATACCTCGAAGCCGGCCAGGCCTTTCGTGGGCGCATCGTCTGCGACGAGCGGGACACCGGGAGGATCAAGGAACTCCTCGCGCTGCCGCTGCTGGTCGGGCGCTCGCGCCGGGCGGGCTACGGGGGCGAGGCGCGGGTCGAGTTTCTTTCGGAGTCAGGTGCGGAGTACCTGGGCGCCTCCGGGCACTTGGAGGGGGACCTGGCCGCCGGGGACGTGTTCCACGCGTTGTTGGTCTCGGCGTACATCGGGCGCCACCCGCACACGGGCCAGCCGGACCCAGTGACCCTGGAGCTGGAGTTGGCGGCGGCGCTCGCCGGCGCCGCCGAGTGCCGGCAGCGGCATTGGGGGGTTGAGATCGCCGGCGGGTTCAACCGCACCTGGCGGCGCGAGTTTCCGCAGGCCTTGGCCGTGGCGGCGGGTTCGGTGCTGGTGCTGCGGGCGGGGCGGAATATCGCCGTCAGCCGCCTGCGCGCGATTGAGCACGCTGGGCTCGGGGAGCGGCGCACCGAAGGGTATGGCCGCATCCTTTTTTTGGCGCCAGGGCCGGGATCATTCGACATTGAAGACGAGCCTTCACGGGCCATCGGATTCGGCCCAACTGGCGAGGCGGAGGATTTGACGTTTGTGGCCGAACGCGTGCTGCTTGCCGCTGCGCGCGCGGAGCTGGAGCGGAATGCCGCGGAGCTCGCCGCGCCGATCCCCAAGGAGTGCACGCCCAGGCCCGCGCTCATTGGCCGCCTGCGGCAGCCGCTGCGCGCCGCGAACGGCGAGGCCGCGGGGGCCGAAGCCTTGAAGGCGCTCGAGAAACTTTGCGCCGACCTGAAGAAAACGGCTGGCAATCAGCTGGATCGCTGCAGGGTCGGCACAGGCAAGAGCTTGCGGAGTTGGCTCAAAGCTCCTTCGGCGCGGGAGCGGCTTGCCGCCGTTGCGCAGCGGCATCGTCTGCGGAATGAAGAGGAGAGCCAAGGAATCCTAGGCCAGCACGAGAAAGAGCTTGACGCCTTCTTTGCCGATGCCCTGTTGGCGTGCCTTGCCCGGAAGGCGCGGAAGGGGGAGGCGTGAGTACTTCGGCTCTCAACGATGCCATGCCGGCGCGGCCGCTCGTGGCGCGCTGGGTCTTCCGCGGCCTGCTGCGGCTCGAGACCGCGACCCACTTCGGGGGCGAGGGCGAGCGGGTGGATATGCCGTTGCTGCGCGACGAGCGCAGCGGTGCTCCCCTGCTGACCGGCTCGAGCCTGGCCGGGGCTTTGCGCGGCGCCCTCTGTGACCGCCTTGCAGGCTACTACGCCAAAACGGAGCCGGGGGGCGTGGCGGCGCTGTTTGGCGCGGCGCGGGCCGCGCAGGACGGGGAGCAGAGCCCGTTGATCGTGTTTGACGCACGTGGAGAGTTGCCGCCGGGCGGGGTGGTCGAGATCCGCGATGGCGTGGCGATCGATGCCGCCAGCGGCATTGCCGAGGAGCATAAGAAGTTCGACTTTGAGGTGATGCCGAAGGGCACGGAGTTCCAGGTGCGACTCGACCTGCTGGTCGGCGACGGCCGGAGGGAGACCGAGCAGCTGGGTTGTCTGGCCGATGCCGCGGATGCGCTGGCGGAGAGTGCGCTGGGGGCGCGCCGCTCCCGGGGGCTGGGGCGCATGACGCTGTGCTGGGCGGCCCGCCGCTTCGATCTCACTTCCGCGGCGGGCTGGCGGGCCTGGGCCGGTAGCGATCACCAAGACCCTTGCGCCACTCCACCGGGGCACGCCCGGCTTCGCGACGCGGTGCTGGCGGAGGCGCCGCAGATCTAATTTGCGGCGGCTGAAGATCAGCGCAATCGAATCTTGATCGAGCTCGAGCTCGAGCCGTCGCATGACCTGCTGGTGCGCAGCGCGGGGGCTGGGCCAGATGCACCAGATGTGGCGCACTTGCGCAGCGGCGGGCAGCCGATCCTGCCGGGGACATCGCTTGCCGGCGTGATGCGCGCCCAGGCGCGCAGGATCGCCACGCTGCTGCGGCCTGCGGACCACGCGGCTGTGGTTCGTGATCTTTTCGGGCCGCGTTTTCAGGGCGTCGGGCCGCACACCGAAACGCCGCACGCGTCGCGTCTTCGCATCGGCGAGGCGCCCCTCGCTGGCGCAAGGCCGCACCGTCAGATCCGGATCGCCGTTGACCGCTTTACCGGGGCTGCGGCCGACACCGCGCTGTTTGATGAGGAGCCGGTGGAGGGCGGGCACGCACGGATTCGGATCGAGCTGCGCAAGCCTAAGCCCGGCGAGCTGGGGCTGGTCCTGCTGGTGCTGAAGGACCTGCTGGAGGGCTACGTTGGCGTAGGAGGTACGACGAGCGTGGGGCGCGGGGAGATGCGGGGCAGCGCCCGGGTCACGTGGGAGGATGGCAAATCGGCGGATGTGCGCCCCGGAGCTTCGCCCTCCGGCGATGCGGCGGCGCGGGTGGACGAGGCAATCCGCGCGTTCTGCGATGGAGGGGGCGGCAATGCCTGAATACTGCCAGATCGAGAGGTGGGATGGCGGCGCCTGTGAGAGCGTGATCGCATGGCTCGCCGGCAGCGCCGGCCGGCCGGCGTCGGTCAACGGCGCGGTCTGGCTGCTCGTCTTCTGCGACGACGGCGCGTCGCTGGGCGCCGTCGAGGAGCTGGCCGGTAGTCTCACGCCGCACAAGCTGCTGGAACTGCGTCTCTTCGGGCCGGAGAGCGAGCTGTTGATTTGGCGCGGCGATAAGGGGCTGCGGGGGCGGATGTTGCGCGATGCGGGTAGCGCGGCGGCGGCAGGTCCGCTGCGTCCGAGCGACGAGGCGCGGCTGCTGCTCGAAAAGACCGGCAGTGGCGAGCGCCTACGCGTACGGCATTACTACGAGCAGGACGAATGCACGGGCGCGGTGCGCATCGCAGCCAGCCGACTCGTCGGGATCAGCGCGGAGGGAGCATAAATGGGGCTGGAGCGCGGCGTGCTTCTTGTCCAGGGGAAACGTATCCAGGTGCAGCGGGGCAAGACGGTGCACAACGTCGCCACAGGCGAGGTGTCGCCGGAGATCAGCGCCAACCCGGCGAAGTTCAAAGACAAGGAAGTGGAATTCGAGCTGTCCGGCGGCCAGCCGAAGAAGATCCGGCCGGCCGGGGGCGAGTTTCGTCCCGGCGCGGCTGCCCCGACCCCGGACCGGCCTTCCGGTAACCGGGCAGCGGCGCAGCTTCGCCCCCAGTCACAGCCCTCCGGCGCGGCGTCCAGTGCAGGCGACTTCCACAATCCCTACAACTTTGTCCCGGCGCCACCGCGGAAAACGGACGATCCCGATCTCGGTGACTGCGCCCCAGTGGTCCAGGACAAATTCGTTGACAACCGCTACTCGGGCCGGATCCGCGTGCGCATGACCGCCGCGACGCCGATCCTGGTGCCGGAGGCCGAGCCCAGCGAGGACCCCGGTCATAAGACGTTTGGCTTGCGCCGCGGGCCGGACCAAAAGCCGCTGATTCCCGTCTCCAGCGTACGCGGCATGCTGCGCGCGGCGTACGAGGCGGTGACGAACTCGCGCTTCGGACGATTCTCCGCCCGGCGGCGGTTGGCGTTCCGCATGGCGGCCAACGAGGGCCTGAGCATGGTGCCGGCTCGGATCGAGGGCGGCAAAGTTCGGCTGCTGCCGGGGACCTCCAAGATAGGAGCGGGCGGTAGGCCCGACGGGCCCATGTACGCCGCCTGGCTGCCGGCCTACCGGAACGGGCTGCCCGCCGGGGAGCTCCCCAAGCACGGTTATCAGGTGGAATGCGACGTCGTCGAGAAGGAACATCGGTCAGGACGCTTCAAGTACTGGAGCGTGGCCCGGAAGGGGAGCGCTCAAAATGGGGCGGTCGGCATCGAGGGCTGGGCTTGCATCACCAATGCCAACATCAAGGGCAAGCACGACGAGCGGGTGTTCTTCGCAAAGCCCCCGAAGGGCGACCCGATCCCAGGGCCCTTCGAGCTGACCCCGGAGTTGAAGAAGGCGTGGCGGGATCTCATTGACGACTATCAGGAAATTCACCAGCGCGACCTCGAGCGGCGCCAAGGAAAAGATCGCCCCGAGAAGTACCTTGGGGCGGAGCCAGGCAAGACGGCGTGGTCGCGGCACGTATACGAGCCTGGTGTGGAGGAGCTGAAAGAAGGCTCGCTCTGCTATGCGCGCCTTACGCCTGGCAAGGACCACATTGACATTGAGGCGCTATTTCCGGTCATGATCGCGCGCGAGCTTTATCCCGCCTCGCCTTGGGATTTGCTGGATGAGTCGCTGCGGCCGGCGGAGGCGCTCAGCCAGCTGTCGCCTGCGGACCGGGTGTTCGGCTGGGTGAGTGAAGGAAAGGCGGCCGACGGCCGGGGAGCACGACGCGGTCTGTTGCGCGTCGGACCGATCGCCTGCGACTCGCCGGCGGAGGAGGCGGTGGAGGAGTTCGGCGGCCAGGGCGTGCCGCTGGCGATCCTGGCGCAACCGAAACCGCAGCAGGGCCGGTTTTACGTTGCCCAGGACCCAAGCGGTGCCGCGCAGAGGAATGACTTATCCAAGCCGGATGCCGGCTACAGCTCCGGGAAGGGATTGCGCGGACGCAAGGTCTACCCACACCACGCGGGGCTGCCGGCCGGGTACTGGTCAGACCCGACTGCGGATCGCACCCAGCAGGCTCAGGGCGGGTTCTACCAGGAGTACCGGCGCCCCCGCAAGAATGGCAAGGAACAGCGCGACGATCAGAACCGTTCGGTCCGGAGATGGGTGAAGCCAGGAGCGCGGTTCAGCTTCGAGATCTCCGTGCTCAACCTCTCAGCGGTCGAATTGGGCGCATT